>NZ_BOSG01000003.1:0-331877 GCF_018403225.1 Paenibacillus sp. J23TS9
GCCTCCCGTAGGAGTCTGGGCCGTGTCTCAGTCCCAGTGTGGCCGTTCACCCTCTCAGGTCGGCTACGCATCGTCGCCTTGGTGAGCCATTACCCCACCAACTAGCTAATGCGCCGCAGGCCCATCTATAAGTGACAGATTGCTCCGTCTTTCATTATTTCTCCAGGAGAAGAAATAAATTATCCGGTATTAGCTACCGTTTCCGGTAGTTATCCCAGTCTTACAGGCAGGTTGCCTACGTGTTACTCACCCGTCCGCCGCTAAGCATCAGAGAAGCAAGCTTCTCATCAACTCCGCTCGACTTGCATGTATTAGGCACGCCGCCAGCGTTCGTCCTGAGCCAGGATCAAACTCTCCAAGAAAGTTGATAGCTCATTTTGAAACTGACGAGATATAATGAAATTTTGAATTAAGCAATGCTAATCAAAATATTCATTACTGTTAATCTCATTTTAAAACATCATCTATTTGTTCAGTTTTCAAAGAACTTGTTTTCTGCTTCATTCGACAAATTTCTTACCGAAGCAGGATTTAATTATATCATTTTCTTTCAATCAAGTCAACACTTATTTAGTTAGCATTGTTTGTTTTGAAAGCCTGCCGTGTTTAGCGGCAAGAAATAATATATCATGGATGTCCTACATAAGGCAACTGTTTTTTTAAATTTTAAATATGTTAAAATTTTCTTCAGAGGGTTACATCATAAACATAACTTTTCACGCAGCTCCTGAGGTATGTTTTACATCAATGAAGTCCATATGATCCGGTACCTTTTTAAATCACAAATTGCAGGAGGCTAAACATGAACAATTGGCTGAACAAGATTCGAAAGGGTATTGGCAAAAAGCTTGCTGCCGTGCACCGCTGGAACGCCTGGATGGTCGCCTTTCTAGCATTCAGCGGATTGATTCTCCCCTGGGGAGCCTGGAGAGAGATTTTGGGAGCAGGCCGCGTGTGGCTCAAGTGGCTTCATGTCGGTGTTGGCCTCGCACTGCTGCTACCTGTTCTGTATTACCTACTCCTTGCCGGCAAACACTGGAGTCTGCTGAAAGAACGTCCCGCTCAAAAATGGAATGTATTTATTGTTCTATTTATGATGGCTGGCTGGTTTCTTTCCGGTGTCGTTCTCTGGCAGTTCCGCGCCTTTGGTCCGGCATGGTCCAATCCTGCATTAATCATTCACGATGTTTTTACATGGATCGGTCTTCCTTATATGATCTATCATTCGATTACCCGCACCCGCTGGTTAAAGGAACCTCACCGCCGATCCGTCCGTACCGGCAACCAACCAAAAACAGAATTACCTACTAAAGCGACAGAGCCGTTATATACACGCAGAGCATTTATCCGTTCCGCAATCGGTCTCGGTTTTGCTGTTACACTGGGTCCTTCTTTTATTAAATGGGTAGCTTCGAGTCTGAGCTCTGGTGCCAATGTCGAGAATCTCGTTCAAAAAGATAGCAACCATCTTCTTCCTGCCCCCCAGCCTGCTGTAGATTCCCTCCCGCCGATAGGTGGGGGTTCCAAGGGCAATTTTCGCATTTACACGGTAACCCCAATTCCTTCGTTTGATAATTCTAACTGGTCCTTTACTGTGGACGGCTTGGTGAATCAGGCGATGAAGTGGAACTGGGAAGAATTTGTGAAGCTCCCTCGTACTGTGCAGGTCAGTGACTTTCACTGCGTTACCGGATGGTCTGTCTACAATAATACCTGGGAAGGCATACCGCTTAAGCATTTCCTCGATCAGGCGGGCATTCAATCCTCAGCCCAAACGGTCAAGTTCTACTCAGGAGATGGCGTATACACCGATTCCTTAACGATGTTACAGGCTCAAATGGAGGATATTATGATCGCTGTCATGCTGGATGGAAAGCCAATCCCGAGTGATCTTGGCGGACCTGTACGGCTCGTCGTCCCGCAGATGTATACCTACAAGTCTGTGAAATGGTTGAACCGTATCGAGCTCATTGCCGAGGATCATGTCGGCTATTGGGAAGAACGCGGATACGATAAAAATGCGTGGCTTTCAGGCACAAAGCAGAGTTAACCCCTATCTCATCTCCATTTGTATTCTTCACCTTTGGCCTTCCAACGCTTTACTCATGACTGTGGAAAACAAGGCAGCGGCCATCCCGCTGCCAGCGGTCATGAAGTTATCCTTGTCCGTGCGGTCAAAGCCCATCCACACTGCGGCTGTCCACTCTGGTGTATAACCGACAAACCAGAGATCCCGGTTAGCCTTACTGCTAATTCCGGGTAAATCCAGTTGAGTGGTACCCGTTTTACCCGCGACCGGCCGGTTCAACCTCGCCTTTTTGCCGGTGCCCTCATCGACTACACTTCGCAGCATCCCGGTCATTCTCTCTGCTGTCAGAGGTGAGATAGCTTGACGCTGTCCGGCATTATACGTATACAGAACATGCCCCTTGTGGTCTATCACTTGACGCACCATATGCGCCTCACGAAAGACACCGCCGCTGGCAAATACACTGTATGCTTGCGCCATTTTTAATGGCGACACTCCTGTATGCAATCCCCCAAGCGCAATGGACAGGTTATTATCCTCCTTGGGTAGATCTATACCGAGCTTCGCGGCAAACCCGCGTGCCTTGGAAATGCCCACCTGCTTCAGCAGCCACACAGCTGGTGCATTGATCGACTGCTGGAGAGCTATTCTCATGGTCGTTTGGCCCCGGTACACACCATTCAAATTTTCAGGCTTATAACTGCCATAAGCAGCCTTACGATCCGGAAGGATACTATCTGGTGTATAGAGACCGCTTTCCAGGGCCGGTCCGTAATCAATAATGGGCTTGAAGGCGGATCCTGGCTGCCGGGCATCAACCACCGCCCTGTTCAGGTTCCCCGTACTTGGATTCCGGCCTCCGGTCAACGCCACAACTTCGCCGGTCCGGTGATCCATCATTACCATGGCGGCCTCCACCTGCTGATCTTTCCCATCCGGCGGAAATAAATCGGGATTCAGAAACGACTCTTCCAGTGCTTTCTGCGCTGCCGTATTCATTCCCGTCACAATCGTATAACCACCTGTTTGCAGGTCTTTCTTTGATTTGCCTGTGCGCTGGGAGGCTTCTGTCAATGCGGCATCTATATAAGAAGCCCCTACCAACCTTTCTCTTACAATAGAAGGAGGTTGATACTTCTCTTTAACAGCAGCCTTCATTTCTTCATGAGTAATCAATCCCTGCTTCCACATCATACTCAGCACAAGCTCCCGTCTCTTCACAGAAAGCCCGCTATTGTCTGCCGGATTATAAATGGAAGGTCCTTTAGGGATGGCAGCCAATGCGGCAATTTGCATGATATTGAGCTCTTTCAATTGAGTGACCCCAAAATAGTGCTCGGCTGCCGCTTTTACTCCATATTGTCCTTCCCCCATATAAATCTGGTTAAGATATAATTGCAAAATATCATGTTTGGACAGCCGCTTCTCCAAAGCCAAAGCAATAGATGCCTCATTCAGCTTACGCAGCATATTTTTATCCCGGTTCAGGAAAAGATTTCGGGCCAGCTGCTGGGTGATACTGCTTCCTCCTTCCGACAGCTGCATCTGAAGCGTGTTATTAAGAAAAGCACGCGCTATTCCCTTATAATCCAGTCCATGATGACTATAAAAGCGGCGGTCCTCCACTGCCAAAAAGGCATCGACCAGTAATTCCGGCATCTCTTCAAGCTCTGCCGTCATTCTGTACCCCGATTCGGGCAGCGGGATCCTCCGGAGTACCGTTCCATCCGCGGCAACAACGATACTTGATTCCTGCAGAACCAGGTTCTCCGAATGGCGGTCCACCACGGTTTCTCCATATTCATGAACGTAAAACAGTCCGGCCAATACCAGCACAGCACTCATCACTGCCAGGTCAAAAGCGAAGTAAAGGCTTCTCAGGAGTTTACGTTTAACCACAGCCTGCAGACCGCTCATGACGAAGTGATCAGGCTCTCCAGGAACCGTTCCATTCCAAGCGCCTCCCGCTTGATCGCCTCTACCCTTAGCTGCTCGGTTTTCTCCGGATTATCCCCGCCTGCCTCTCCATCTTCCACAATTCGCAATAAAGATTTCATTCTTAAGATCAGAGCCATGACTTCTTCATTTCCCAATTGAGCGCCGGACGCTTCCATTTCCATATTGGATGTCTGCAGGTCATTTTTCGATGAGAATGCTTCTGTTCGATTGATTCTACGGAGATGAGCCGCAAGTTCCTTTAACTCTCCTCCTGACATGACCTCCAATTTCTCAAAGGAGCCTTTGTCAGCCAGCTCTTCCGCTGCGCTCAGCAGCGACTTGATATCATCTGCTGTTTTTTGCGAACGCAGCATAAACATCCCTGTGAACACCGTTAAAAAAATGAGGACGGCTATTGGCGTTTTACCGATATGATTCATCAGCCAATGCGATAACCGGACCAACAACGAATCCGGCGCGCTATGGGAGTACAGAAAAACGAAGGCTCTATATACAATAAAAAGTGAAATACCACTGATTAGCGCGCTTCCTACAACGATGTATAGATAGCCGCTGCGTACGGTTAGCAACCTTTTCAAAACCTCAATCCCTCCTTGCATATGGGTAGTTATCACCCTATGTACAAAAGGATATCGGCCAAATCTTAAGAAACACCCCAAAAGTTCTTAACATTCTCTTAATATCACCCGAAATCAAGATTCAGCTATTCCTTGGATACCGGGATCCGGGTGATAAAGTCAGTGCGATACATATCACTTTGGGCCGAAATCAGGCCATGGTGACGATCGATGATTCCTTTAGCAATCGCGAGCCCCAGCCCTGAGCCGCCTGTATGGTGCGAGCGGGAGCGCTCCGCCCGGTAAAAGCGTTCAAAAATATGCGGAAGATCGCTTTCCGCAATCATTTCGCCAAAATTGCTGATCCGTACAACCGCTTCATCCCCTTCACGGTCAAAGCTGATCTCCAATCCTTTACCTGCTTGACCATATCGGATTGCATTGGCTATCAGATTCTCATAGGCTCTTACCAATTCATAAGGCGCAGCCTGGATCCACAGGGACTTATCCGTGTTGTCATGGATTTTATAAGTCATGCCTGCCAGGTTCAATTCCGGAACCGCCTCCTCTACCAGCTGCCGGATGAAAGCTTTAAGATCAAGCCGCTCCAGCACAAGCGGAAGTCCTCCATTGTGCACTCGTGTGTACTCGAACAAATCGTCTATGAGTTTACGCAGCACAAGCGTTTTTTGATAAGCAATATCGGCATAATAGCGCATTTCTATCTCGTCCCGGCAGCGGTCCTGCTCAATGTACTCTAAAAAGCCCAGTATGGATGTCAGAGGGGTGCGCAAATCATGGGATACCCCCGTAATCAGTTCGTTCTTCGCTTGAACTGCTGATCTCTCTTCCAAAAGGGAATGCTCCAGCCGATCGGACATCACGTTAATGTTCTCCGCCAACACACCCAGCTCGTCCGATGTCCTAACCTCGATCCGGTGTGACTCTCCCAGCTTGGTGATTTGCTGAATCCCCGATGTAATCTCTTCAAGATAGGAGATGATTTTTCGGGTGAATATAAAAAAGAAAATAAGAAAGCTGACAACGCCGGCAGCAAACAGCAGTGGTGCCGAGCCGATATGATTAATAACCCATCTGAGCATCAGCGTGTATGGAGAGGGCTCAGGCTCCGGATTCACATAAATAGAGGCGTTTACCAGCTGATATCCGGCAGTCAGCAGTCCTGCTCCCGATAAAATGCTCAATATAAATGCCCAGATAAACTTCCAGCGGATCGTGCTTATGTATTTAGCGTTCATGGTTCAGCTCCCTCCAGCTTTCAGGACGGTCCGTCCAGTTTATAACCAACTCCCCAAACCGTCTGCACATAACGCGGGCGTTTCGGATCGATTTCGATTTTCTCACGGATTTTACGTACATGAACCATGACCGTGTTCCCTCCATCCAGAAAAGGCTCATTCCAAACATTGTTGTAAATTTGCTCCATGCTGAGCACCTGTCCTTGATGCCTTGCCAGCAGTTCAAGAATCGCAAACTCCCGGGGAGTCAGTTTTACTTTTTGCCGATCTATGTGAACCTCATGTTTGCCTGTATCTATAACCAGGTCTTCGAATACCAATGTATGCTCTTCTACTTGAACAGGAGTATCTTTGTTGAATCTATGATAGCGGCGCAGCTGCGATTTGGCCCTGGCCACCAGCTCCAGCGGATTAAAGGGTTTGCCGACATAATCATCGGCACCGATGCTGAGTCCGTTAATTTTGTCCATGTCCGTGTTTTTTGCAGACAGCATGATGATCGGTACATGACGCTCTTCGCGAATTTTCATACAGGCGGCGATTCCATCCATCCTTGGCATCATAACATCCAGAATAATGAGGTCGACTTCTTCATTTTCCAGCCAGTTCAGCGCTTCTGTTCCGTCATAAGCCTTCAGCAGCCGGTATCCTTCATTGCTAAAATAAATATCGAGCAGCTCCACAATTTCTTTCTCGTCATCCACGAGCAATATCGTTTCTTTTTTCACAGGGAAGGTTTCCTTTCAAATCTATTAAATGAAACATCATTTTCTTCATATTAGCAGAACTCCCAGTTTTATCACCCCATAATAAAAAAAGTCCTGGGATCATTGTTCAATGAACCAGGACTTCTACTTGTTATGGGTATGGAACTAGGGAACTAGGCTTCTGTATTCAAAAGACGGATAAATTCATCCTCATCCTCGATGACCTGAATCCCCAGCTGCTGGGCCTTGGCCAGCTTGCTGCCCGCCTTCTCGCCTGCAATGACCAGATCTGTCTTCGCAGATACACTGCCAGTGACTTTCGCCCCGAGTGCCTCCAGCTTATCAGCAGCCTCATCACGGGTGAGCTGATGGAGCGTGCCGGTCAGTACGACCGTTTTACCGCTAAAGAATGAATCGGTGTTCACGACTCTTGGCGCTTCCGGAGCTTTAGCTTCAACGCCCAGAGAGAGCATTTTCTCGATCCCCGTCATAATAAACGGATCTGCGAAAAAGCCTACGATGCTGTCTGCGACAATGCCACCCACATCCGGAAGAGCTATCAGCTCTTCCACGGTTGCGTTCATCACAGCATGCAAATCGCGGAAATGCTCGGCCAGCATTTTGGTCGTTGATTTTCCTGTATTCGGAATCCCCAAGGCAAAAAGGAATGAAGCAAGGTCTCTGCTTTTACTTTTTTCCAGGGAAGCAAGCAGATTATTAGCTTTCTTCTCACCAAAACGATCCAGCTTGATCAGATCCTCAAACGTGAGGGTATAGAGGTCAGCAGGCTCACGAACGTTCAGCTCGTTGTACAGCTGCTCGGCTGTCATGACGCTAAATGTCTCAATATCCATGGCGTCTCTAGACGCGAAGTGGGTAATCCGCCCAATAATCTGAGGCTTACAGTCCAGACTGTTGTTACAGAACAAATGGGCGCCTCGCTGCTCCAGGGGAAACCCGCAGGCAGGACATTGCTCCGGATAAACAATTTCTTCACCGTCGCTATCCTCGGTTACCTTGCCCAGTATTTCCGGGATGACATCGTTAGAACGGCGAATAAAGACGCGCGTACCGAGGGCATGCTTCAGGTTTTTCCGTTCGATATCCCCGATATTATTCAGAGTGCAGTTCTGCACCGTTACGCCAGCAAGCTCGACAGCCTCGACACGCGCAACCGGTGTGATTTTGCCTGTACGTCCCACTTCCCAGGACACAGATTCGAGTACAGTTGTTGTTTCCTCCGCCTCAAACTTGTACGCAACAGCCCAGCGTGGAAATTTGTCCGTATAGCCCAGGGCTTCCCGGGTACGCATATCCACGATTTTAATAACGGCACCGTCAATGAGATAATCCAGGCTCGAACGGCGTTCCTGAATATCCTGGAGTTGTTCCATAACATCATCAAATTTTTCGAAGTAGGTAATGAACGGATTCACTTTAAAATGATTGTCACGCAGGAAATCCATCATTTCCTTGTGACTGTCAAAGCGGATGCCTTCCGCATAACCCACATTGTAAAAGAAAGCACTGAGACGGCGCTCGGAGGTCGTCTTCGGATTCAGGTTGCGCAGCGCCCCCGCTGCCGCATTCCGGGCATTTTTCAGCGGCTCGGCTGCAGTTTGGTTATAGCTTTCCAGGACGGACAAATTCATAATCCCTTCGCCCTGCACTTCGATCGTACCCTCGGTATACGGGATGCTGAGCGGTACGGATTTGATCGTTTTTACCTGTGCCAAAATTCCTTCCCCAACGACTCCGTTGCCGCGGGTTGCTGCCTGTACCAGTCTGCCGCCATTATATGTCAGGTTCAGTGTCAGCCCGTCAAATTTCAGCTCCACCGCATAGCTCAGCTCAGGCAGCGGCTTATCCGGATTTTTGCTGTTATAATCGGCCACCAGCTTGGCTGCACGTGCGTTCCAGCTTCCAAGCTGTTCAATATTTTGCGCTTTGTCCAGACTCCATAGAGGAGCCAGGTGCCGGTGCTGCACAAATCCTTTAAGCAGCTCGCCGCCGACGCGCTGGGTAGGAGAATCCGGCAGGACAATGCCGCCCTCCTTCTCCAAGGCTACCAGCTGGTCATACAAAACATCGTACTCTTTATCACTGATCAGCGGCTTATCCAGCGTGTAATAATGATAGCTATACTTATTCAGCTCGGCGACGAGCTGCTCCATGGTAAACATCGGATCCATGCGGGGATCATCCCTCCGTCGCAATTAATTTTTTAAATATATATTAGAAAAGCGGCAAGAAAAACACTCTATGATTCTAGTCTTCCACTTTGGTGATCGGTGCAAACCCTGCGAGCAGCCGTTTGACCCCGACAGGTGCCGGAAAAGCAATCTGCAGCTCCGTATCATTGCCGCTGCCTTTAACAGATACAACCGTTCCCGTACCCCATTTACCGTGAGACACTTTGTCGCCAGCTTTAAGTGCAGTCAGATCTGCCTTGCTGCCCACGGCAGCCGCTTGATGCGGTACCGAAGTCGTCACGGTTACCTTGGATTGCGAGCCGGATGCTGTAGCTGTCGACCCGCTCAGGGATGAGTTGCCGGCATTGCGGCCAAAATTGCTGCCGCTTCCGCTGCCTAATCCACGGCTTCCATAGGAGCCGCCAATATTACCGCCGCGGCGGTAACGGTCACGGGCTACGCCTGTCTCTTCCTTCAGCTCTTCAGGAATTTCATCCAGGAAGCGTGAAGGCGGGTTCGCTGTCGTGCGGCCAAATAAAGTACGCATCTGTGCACAGGAAAGGAACAGCTGCTGTTCAGCCCGCGTAATCCCTACATAAGCCAGTCGGCGTTCCTCCTCCAGCTCCTCATTATCCGAAAATGCGCGGCTGTGAGGGAAGACGCCCTCTTCCATACCTACGATAAAGACAACCGGAAACTCCAGACCCTTGGCGCTGTGCATGGTCATGAGAATAACGGCATCCGACTTATCCTCTTCCTCATCGTTCACCGAATCAATGTCGGCAATCAGGGCAAGGTCGGTCAGGAAGGAAACGAGTGACTTATCATCGTTATTTTTCTCGAATTCCATCGTAACGGACAGGAACTCATCGATGTTTTCCAGGCGTGAACGCGATTCAATCGTATTTTCCCGCTGCATCTCAATCCGGTATTGGCTCATTTCCAGAATCTTTTCGGTCAGCTCTGTAACGGAGAGATATTCTACCATTTGATTCAGCGCTGCGATCATATCATAAAATTCCACCAGCGCATTTCGCGTCCGCCCGGCAAAACCCAGATCATCAACGACCGCTAGTGCTTGGAATATAGATGTTCCCCGCTCGGCGGCAGCTGCGCCTAATTTCGCTACAGTCGTGTCGCCAATCCCTCTTTTCGGCACATTGATCACGCGCGCCAAGCTGAGATCATCATCCGGGTTGGAAATGAGGCGCAGGTAGCCGAGGATATCCTTGATCTCTTTACGATCATAGAACTTGATGCCGCCAACAATCTGGTACGGAATATCCGACTTGATCAGAATTTCCTCAATAACCCGGGACTGGGCGTTCGTACGGTACAGAATGGCATGGTCCTGATAAGACTTATTCAGTTGAACGTTTTTACTAATTTCCGAGGTGACGAAATACCCCTCATCATGTTCGGAATCAGCCCGGTAAACTTTGATCTTGTCGCCATCGCCTTGGTCAGTCCACAGCTTCTTCGGCTTGCGACCGCCGTTCTGCTTGATCACTTCGTTCGCCGCGTTCAGAATCGTGGAGGTCGACCGGTAGTTCTGCTCGAGCAAAATGGTCCGTGCTTCAGGATAGTCCTCCTCAAAATTAAGGATGTTACTGATATCGGCTCCGCGCCAGCGATAGATGGACTGGTCGCTGTCACCAACCACGCAAATCCGGTGATGACCGTCAGCGAGCATCCGGCAGAGCATATACTGGGCACGGTTGGTATCCTGGTATTCATCGACATGGATGTATTGAAATTTTTTCTGGTAGAAATCGAGAACCTCCGGTACTTCCTTAAACAGCTGAATCGTGGACATGATCAGGTCGTCAAAGTCCAGGGAGTTATTGCTTTTCATCCGGCGCTGGTACATGGTGTATACCTTGGCTGCGATGCTCTCAATATAGTCTCCGGCTTTTTGTTCATATTGTGCAGGAGTGATCAGTTCATTCTTAGCCGTACTAATCAGAGAAAGAACGGCTTTAGGCTCAAACTTTTTGGTATCCAGGTTCAAATCCTTCATGCAGTTCCGCACGAGAGACAATTGGTCCGTCGAGTCCAAAATCGTGAAGTTGGAGTTAAAGCCGATCCGGTCGATGTCCTTACGGAGAATACGTACGCACATGGAGTGGAAAGTCGATACCCAGATGTCCCGGCCTTCATTGCCGACGAGCTTGGTTACACGTTCCTGCATCTCACGTGCTGCTTTATTGGTAAAGGTTATCGCCAAAACACCCCATGGCGGAGCTTTGCGGGTGGCGATCAAGTAGGCAATACGGTGCGTTAGCACCCTGGTCTTGCCGCTTCCCGCTCCGGCGAGAATCAGCAGCGGGCCTTCCGTCGCTTCGACGGCCTGCTGCTGCGGCGGGTTCAATTTTTTAATAGCTTGTTGTATATCAATCGGTTGCATGCGGGCATGCTCCTTCCTGAATGTTATTTGCGCTTATTCCGCGCTTACTTCACAGCCTTGACGGTGAGCAGCGCCTGTTGCAGATTATCATATACCGCGTTTCCGACCACGATGGTGTCGCAGACAGCCGCCGCTTTGGCCGCGGTTTCCGGATCATGTATGCCGCCCCCATAGAACAGCTTGGCGGTATGAAGAGATTGATGAATTTTTTTGACCGTGTCCATATCCCCGAAGCAGCCGCTGTATTCGGCGTAAACCACCGGAAGTGACATCAGCTTGTCCGCGACTTGTCCATAAGCAGCAGCACCCGCCGCATCAAGATCCGTTTGGGCTCCAGTCAATCTAGCCACCGTAGAGTCAGGATTAAGAATAATGTAGCCTTCAGGAATAAGCAGATCCCATGGAATCATATAGCCGTATTCCTCTACGGCCCGTTGATGCTGTCCCGTAATCCACATGGTATCCGCGGTATTCATTACCATCGGAATCATATACAAATCAAAACCGGGTACAATCATTTCAAGATTCGAAACCTCCAGCACACACGGAAGCTCATAACGGCGGACCCGCGACATCAAATCTACCGTATTGTCGTACGTCACCCCGCTGGAGCCGCCTACCATGATCGCATCCGTCCCGGACATACATACCGCTTCCAGTGCGTTATCATCTATTTCCCGGTCCGGGTCCAGCTTAAAGATATGTCTCCAGGGTTTAATCATCTGCTTCAAACGTCATTCCTCCACGACTTTTCTTCATAAATCTAGTCTATGTCAGCGCAGGGGTAGTGTCAATTTCTTGTTCGTATGGAATACGAACAATTTTATGGAATTTCCAGATCCCACACAAAAAGATATGCTTCATTCACGAAGCATATCTTTATTGTTATTTCTTATCTATGCCATCTTATTTCCCAAAGGCATACAGCCAGCTCGTAGATTCGACCTCTTTTTCCGTTAAAAAGTCCGAATAGAAGCCATTCACGCCCATCCGTTTCAGCTTGCTGACATCGTATGTTTCGTTGATCGTGTTCACATAGGTCGCAGCCCCCGCCTTTTTCAGCTTGGATAAAAATGTGCGTGTCACGCGCTGCTCAGGTATCGTTACCGCTTCAATCGCATTTTTGGAGACAAAATCGATAACTTCATCATCTGTATCCTTGGTTGCGTACAGCGTATAGATCAAGGAAGGAAAATTGTAAATTTCTTTCACCGTCTGCAGCATTGGCTGGTTATAAATCTGCGGCACCACCCGTTCTAAAAGCTGCGGGTTTCGTGCTTTTGCCGAGTTGACCAGCATGGCAAGTTCATGCTTCATATCTTCTGCTTCCTGCTCTTTCGTGTCTGTCACGATATATATATCAGGATAGCGCTCCATTAAATCCATGATATCTGTCCAGCTCAGCGGATCATAACCTCCGAGAATTTTGCTCTGCTTGAACTCCTCATAACTGAGCCGCACCGCCTGACGGTCTTTCGGGAGCTTGTCCTCCTGCTGCAGCAATTCGGTCATATGCTGTGTCCATTCATGTCTGGCCACGAGCTTGCCGTCTTCGGTCAGCAGCAAATCTACCTCAAACACACGGTTTCCTTTTTCATAGTTGGCGATAAAAGCTTCGTAAGAATTCGTATATGCATGATCGTTGATACCTCCCATAGCATGGGAAATCACCTTGTAATCTGTAAAATCGCCGTTTGATTCCTCCGAACTGCTCTGGGGAACCCAGAATAGCAGCCCGGCAGCACCCACCAGCAGAATGAGGGCAATCCATCTTCGCATGAGTGTCCACGTCCTTTGCAGCGTCTTGGTTTAAATTGTATTAAGATGCACCTGTAATAAAGAATTACCCTGCCGCAGGTGGGGTCAAACGAGGAGAAATATGGGGATAGGCATGGCGAAGCTCTTTCATATGAAAATAAAAAAATCTCCCGTATATCAGGAGACCTCTCAAAATTGTTATTCAGAGACTGGTTTATTAAGCAAGTGAATGAAATCCTTGAGTCCTGCACGCCAATGCCTCAGATCATGAAAACCATTGGTCCTGATCGACACATGATCCATGACTGAATTAGCCGGACGCTGGGCAGGCCGTGGAAATTGCGCTGTTGTGCATGGCTCGAGCTGAGCAGCGATCGTAAGCCCAACTTGTTGAGCTTCCTCAAAAATAGCCTGAGCAAACTCAAACCAAGTGCATTCCCCGCGGTTCGATGCGTGGTAGATCCCGTATTTCTCCGTCTGGATCAGCTCCAGCAGAAATCCCGCCAAATCCATCGTATAGGTAGGGGATCCCTTTTGGTCATGAACCACTTGGACAAGCGGTTTTTCCTGACCTAAGCGAAGCATCGTCTTCACAAAATTATTCCCGTGCATGCCATATACCCATGATGTCCGGACGATAAAGTAACGGGAAGACAGGGTCTGCGCCAGCAGTTCGCCCGCTCTCTTGGATTTACCATACACGCCCTGCGGATCTGTGTTGTCATACTCCCTGTAGGGAAGCATGGATTGACCGTCGAAAACATAATCCGTACTGATATAGACCAGCTTGGCTCCCGCCTTCTCAGCAGCAACAGCTATATTCCTTGTTCCGTCCGCATTGACCTGGTAGGCCTTGTCGATGTCGTCTTCGGCAGCGTCCACAGCTGTAAAGGCGGCACAATGAATGACAACATCCAGATGAAAGGCTGCCATCATTCGCATGCATTGCTCCTGGCTGGTGATATCAAGCTCGGTACGGCCGCAGGCTTGAACCTCATGCCCTTTCTGAAGCAATAGAAGGACCATATCCTTCCCTAATTGTCCGTTCGCCCCCGTCACTAAAACCTTCATTACGCATCCCCTAACCGTTCACCGTATTGCTTGGCATAATAGGATTTATATTCTCCAGACTGAATGCGGGTCCACCAATCCTTGTGATGGAGATACCACTGGATGGTTTCCTTAATTCCTGTCTCAAAATGATGCTTCGGCTTCCAGCCCAGCTCCTGAGTTATCTTGGCAGGATCAATTCCGTAGCGGCGATCATGTCCGGGGCGGTCCTGTACATACGTAATGAGAGATTCCGGCTTGCCCAGCTCCTGAAGTATCGTCTTTACGATATGGATATTGGTGCGCTCGTTATTGCCCCCAATGTTGTACACTTCCCCGATGCGGCCGTTATGGATAACAAGATCGATCGCGCTGCAATGATCCTCGACATAGAGCCAATCCCGGATATTTAGTCCATCGCCATAGATAGGCAAAGGTTCATCGTTTAAGGCGCGGGAGATGATAAGCGGTATTAATTTTTCAGGAAACTGGTAAGGTCCATAATTATTCGAACAGCGCGTGATATTTACCGGCATACCAAAGGTTTCGTAATAGGCACGAACCATGAAGTCTCCTCCGGCCTTACTTGCCGAGTACGGACTGTTGGGGGCGAGCGGTGTTTCCTCTGTGAAAAGTCCGGCATCACCCAAAGAGCCGTATACCTCATCCGTAGATACTTGAACGTATTTGGTCACGCCATATTTTTTGGCAGCATCCAGCAGTACTTGTGTACCGAGCACATTCGTTTTTACAAATATATCCGGTTCCAAAATGCTCCGATCGACATGGGATTCAGCAGCGAAATTCACCACCACGTCAATGCCTTGCTGAAACAACAGATCGATGCCTTGCGCATCCGTAATATCTGTTTTGGAAAAGGAATAATTCGGGTTGTTCGAAGCAGTCTTCAAATTCTCCAGATTACCCGCATACGTAAGCGAGTCCACATTGATGATCTTATAATTCGGGTGACGCTGAAGCATGTATAAAATAAAATTACTGCCGATAAAACCGGCACCGCCGGTAACAAGTAGTCTCATGACAGAAGCGGCCTCCTAATCGAAATTCAGTTCCGCATCCTTCAGAAGCGGGTGACGCTGATCTTTATCCGAAAGAATCGGACTGGAAGCGGGCCAATCGATTCCCAGCGCAGGGTCGTTCCATAATATGCCGCGATCATTCTCGGGGGAATAATATTCGTCCACTTTGTACAACACTTGGGTGTTTGGAACGAGCGTGCATAGCCCGTGAGCAAATCCTTTTGGAACCAGGAGCTGACGATGATTATATTCGCTTAAAATGACCCCGACCCATTGACCAAAAGTAGATGAGCTTCTGCGGACATCAACAATGACATCATAGATGGCTCCCCTGACAACACGCACGACTTTAGTCTGTGCCTTCGGATTAAGCTGGTAATGCAGACCGCGAATCACGCCCGGCTCCGCAGATAAGGACTGATTGTCCTGTATGAATTGGAGTGTTATTCCCTGCTGCTTCAGATCAGCCTCATTGTAGCTTTCCATGAAGAAACCCCGGTTATCTCCATGGACAGCCGGTTCGAGCAGGCAAGCGCCTTTTAAAGGTAAAGACGTGACTTTCAACATTTTTCGGCTCCTCCTCCATCGTTTCGTTACAATTTGAATTTGCCAAATTCCTCGCTAAACATGATTTCCTGCGCTAATTCATTCGCCCGGGACCACGAGGCATGAGTACCCGCGTCCGTCCACCAGCCGCGCAAAACATCAAAAGTTAACTCATTACGTTTAATATATGAATTATTTACGTCTGTGATTTCCAGTTCGCCCCGTGCGGATGGCTCTAATGTCCGGATAATATCAAATACCTGACTGTCAAACATGTAAATTCCCGTGACAGCGTATTGGCTTTTGGGCTGCTCCGGTTTTTCCTCAATAGAAAGAATACGTTCGTCTTGAAGCTCAGGCACCCCAAAACGGCAAGGATCCTGGACCTCCTGGATCAAAATCTTGGCACCGTTTTTTTGTGAACGGAACTTTTCAACGAATGGCGTAATATCATCCTCGAAGACATTGTCTCCTAAAATAACCACCATCTGATCTCCGCCCACAAACTGCTCGGACAAGCCCAAGGCCTGCGCAATGCCTCCTGCCTCATCCTGAACCTTGTATGTAAAATAAACCCCCATGTCCCGGCCGCTTCCAAGCAGGCTCACGACATCTCCCATATGCTCCTTCCCTGTGACAACCAGAATATCCGTTAGGCCAGCCTGCTTCAATTTCGATACAGAATGAAAAATCATAGGATACTTACCCACAGGAAGAAGATGTTTATTCGTCACTTTGGTTAAGGGATACAAGCGGGAACCCGTACCTCCGGCTAAAATGATTGCTTTCATAAATGCCCCCTAAATCGAATGATTAAGTGAAAATGACAAGCAAGCATACACTTGATGTAATTAGAAATGTCAGCGCTGGATGTGTTATTCGTGAAGGTCCTTGCCAATGAAGATAAGATAAGCTGGAGAAGATACTGGAGTATACGTCCTGAGGTGATTGTCTATGTTTATTCGTCGCATGGATACATCAAAAAGATACAAATTGTATCCCTTTGGTTTATTATAGCAAATAAAATTTATTTTGGAATCGGTTGGATAAATAAAAATGAAAACATGAAAGCCCCTCCTCAATCACAAATTCGTGACCAGAGGAGAGGCTCTCTAATATATCTCAATAATCTATTTCACCAGCTGCCCGCGTGTTACGCCGAGCTGGTTGGTTGCTTTCAGCGTCTTCCATACCTGCGTGCCGCTGATTTCGCCGCGCAGCGCACGTTTGTAGAGCTCGATAACCTCATGCACCTGATCCGGTGTTTCTTCGAGGAACTCAACGCGGTAATTGGATACGCCAAGCTCCATGAAATTGGTCAGGTACTCGGCACCGGACTGCTCGATGGCATTGTAGACCGTATTGCGGCAGCCTTCGTCCACCCGAACCGGGTGGGACATGCCGATCCGGTCCTGCAGGGATACCCGGTGCTCTTCGCAAGGGCGTCCGCAGTTGGTGTAGTCCGTGCCTTCGCTGAGGAAGGTGCAATACACGCAATGCTCAGTATGGAACATCGGCATATGCTGATGAATGACGATTTCCATCCGCGAGGTATCCGAGCGTCCGAGCAAATCAACCATTTGCTGGATGTTCAGGTCATAAGACGGTGTGACCGTGTCACAGCCGGCTTCCAGGAACAAATCCACCGCTTTATGGTTGGCGATGTTCAGCGAGAAGTCGCCGATCAGCTGCGGATGCTTGGCATCCGGATTCAGCATCCGTTCGCGCAGGTAGAAATACAGCGCGCCGGTGTTGCGCACCAGCACGGCATCCGGCTGGAGGCGCAGGATGTTCTTATGGATACCGTTCTCGATCGGCATATGAATGCGCGGGGTTACGAGCGCAATTCGCTTGCCGGCGGCACGAACGGTTTCCACCGCTTCCTTGAACTGCTTGATGAACTCGAAGTCGGCGTATATGAATTCGACGCCGGCTTCCAGCGCAGCCTCCACCTGCGGGAGGCTGCGGCACAGCGCGGTGAGCTTCGCCTCACCGCGTGGCACTGGCGATGCGCTATGCGCGGCATCGCTGTACACCGTTGCCGCCCGTTTCACATATACGGGCGCCTTCGGACGCTCGCCCTCAAGCAGCTCCACCGCACGGCGGCGGATGCTGTTCAGCTCGCGCATAGGCACGATGACGTCGCCCTGCAGGTCGACGTCAAGCTGCTCCAGCTGGAACAAGGTGCCGCCCAAACGGCCGAACTGCTCCTCCAGGAGTGCATAGTCCATCGGCCGTTTCTTGGCGATTTCCAGTTCCAGCTCCGAGTCCACCTGGACCGTCGTGCCTTTTTGCACATCGGTCCAAACCGTGGTCAGCAGGCCGCCGGCATGGCCGAATGCCTTCACATGCACCGGGAAAACCCGGTATGGCTTCTCCGTTTCGAAAGTTTGACGCAGGCGTTTGTCCAGCGCCGGATCATTCGTCTTCCAGATACGGTCTCCTACATGAAGCTTCTGAAGATCCACATCGCTGCGGCCAGGAACGATATCAACGATCCAGCCTTCGCCTGCTTCACCTTCGAGCTTCACGCCTTTACGGCGAAGATCATAGATACGTCCGCCTTCTTCTTTCTTGGTCGGATCTCCTGCATCAAATACGATACCGTCGCCACGCTTAAGCGGGGCTTCAATCTTGCAGACCACGCCATCACGCAAAATTTGCTCTACACGGCCGACATAGACACCACGGCTTTTCGGGAATGTTCCGTCCACCAGCTTTTTATTATTCGTGCCTTCCAGGAATCCATGCGTAAATCCGCGTGAAAAGCTCTGCTGCAGCTCACGCATTTCTTCCTCACTTGGCTTCGTCTGATCCCCTTCAAAATAACGGTCAATCGCCTTGCGGTATTTGCTCACTACATTTGCAACATATTCCGGGGTCTTCAAACGGCCTTCAATTTTGAATGAAGTGACGCCCGCTTCAATCAGTTCCGGCATCAGATCAATGGCGGCCAAATCCTTAGGGGAAAGCAAATAAGCGACGTCTCCCATCGGCTTTTGTTCGCCGTCCACCATCAGGTCATACGGCAGGCGGCAGGCCTGCGCGCATTCGCCGCGGTTTGCCGAGCGTCCGCCCCACATTTCCGAGGTCAGGCACTGACCCGAATAGGATACACACAGCGCTCCATGAACGAATACTTCCATCGGCAGCTTGGCCTGCTCGCCGATTTTTTGAATTTGCTTCAGGTTGTTTTCGCGTCCCAAAACAACGCGTTCCATGCCCCAAGGCTTCGTAAACTCCACCGCTTCCGGGGAAGTAATCGTCATTTGTGTCGATCCATGAATCGGAAAGTCCGGTGAAATCTCACGAATCAGCTTGACCAATCCCAAATCCTGAACGATGACAGCATCGACGCCTGCATCAACGCAAGCATCGATCAGTTCCTTGGCATCCTCAAGTTCGTTTTCAAACACCAAAATGTTAAACGTCAAAAAGCCCTTTACTCCATAGCTGTGCAAAAATGACATAATCTCCGGGAGCTCGGCCATCAGAAAATTGTTGGCACGTGCCCGGGCGTTAAACTTTTCCACACCGAAAAAGATGGCATCCGCTCCGTTCGCTACCGCCGCCCGCATGCAGTCCCAATCACCAGCAGGTGCCAGCAGCTCCACATCTTCCCTACGTAAATCTTTCGTGTTCATCTATATCCTCCCAAACCGGCCGCGGCCGGCTGTACTTGAATCTCTATCGTTAAAACGCAGGAATCTATAATCCCCGCCGTAACTTAACTAGTTTACCAGACATCCAGCGATCCTTCTACCTAATATAAATTGAACTAAAGGAAAGGTCTAACATCTCATTCGGTGCAGAAGTACTCTTGATGATGAGGCAAATAAGGGTTTACGAATCCATATCCTTGTGATACATTATTTCTACAAATATCGAAATATAAATTATTCAGGAGGTTCGAACCAAGTGAAAGCACCTAATGATCAGCAGCAGGCCGTGAAAATATATAAAGCGCTTGGTGAACCTACCCGTCTCAAAATCGCTCTGCTCTTGAGAGAAGAAAGCGATCAATGCTGCTCCGTCTTAGGTGACAAGCTGCAAACCGTTGCTATCTCGACTTTGTCCCACCACCTAAAGCAAATGGCAGAATCCGGACTGCTGACCTTCCGCAAAGAAGGAACCTTCATATACTATAGTTTAGACAAGGAAGTCGCTGCTAAGTACGCTCCATACCTGCTTGATTAATTTTTTTTAATTTATATTTCGATATTTTTAGAAATATAGTTTTTAACAAACATACTGGGAGAGTGGAAACATGGGAACGTGGAAAGTATATGTCCTTGCACTGATTAGTTTTTTGGTAGGAACATCTGAATATATTATTTCCGGAATTTTGGACCGGATTGCTGTGACTCTGGGTACCAGTGTAGCCGCTGCCGGCCAGCTGATCACGGTCTTTTCTCTTGCTTATGCGATTGGGACCCCTATCCTGATGGCGGCAACCGCAAAAATAGATCGGCGCAAGCTGCTGCTCTATTCGCTTGGGCTCTTTATTGTGGCGAATCTGCTCTCATTCGCATTGCCTGGGTTTGAGCTCTTTATCGCGGCCAGAATCATCATGGCTCTAGGAGCTGGCATGGTTGTCGTTACTGCGCTCAGCATTGCCGCCAAAATCGCTCCACCCGGCAAACAAGCCGGAGCTATTGCCACTGTAACGATGGGCTTTACCGCCTCGCTCATTATCGGCGTCCCGCTCGGCAGAATGATATCCACAGCATTGGGCTGGAAAGCGGTATTCCTGGCCATCGCTCTTGTCGGAGTTTGGCTATGGTTGTCATTGCCCTGTCCATTCCACGCATTAAGGGTGATGAGCCGATTCCACTGATGAAGCAGTTTGCTTTGTTAAAAAGACCGCAAGTCGCAATTGCGTTAGGAATTACATTTTTCTGGCTGGGGGGATATTCACTTGCGTATACTTACATCTCGCCTTTTTTGCTTGAAGTGACGCATTTAAATGATTCTTTGCTGAGTGCCGCGCTGCTTGTTTTCGGTATTGCCAGTTTGATTGGCTCCAAGGTTGGAGGTTACAGCGCAGACAAACGGGGAGTCCTGTTCACACTTGCTTCCGGCATGGTGCTCCATATCATTTCCCTGATTCTGCTGTCGTTTGCAGGCCATTCCGTGGTTGCCATATTTGCTATTCTAATTCTCTGGTCTTTCGCCGCCTGGTCCTCTGGGCCGACCCAGCAGTATAACTTGATTTCTCTTGCTCCCGAATCCTCGGGCGTTATGCTGAGCCTTAACCAGTCCACGATGCAGCTTGCCATGGCTGTCGGAGCGGCGGTTGGGGGACTTGTCATCGGACATGTGTCTCTGGCTTCGATCACCTGGTTTGGTGCTGCTGGTGTTATTATCGCCGTAATTGCGACGTTTGTGTTATCGGGTATAACCCCGCGACAGCCCGCGATTCAAAAGGCAGATCCAATCCATTAAATAAATTATATAATCCAATATAAAAAGCAGCTCGGATTAGCGAGCTGCTTTTTGATGATTTATTTTATGATTACGGCTGTTTGATTAAGTCGCTCTTAGACGGCGTCCATGCAAAAGATTTCAGGGTTTGCTCGAGTGCATCCTTTTGCGAAGCCGTTGCATTCGCATCATTCAGAGATGTGCTGATCGTATAGACAATATCATTCTTTTGCAGCAAAATCTGGCGCGCGCTGTATGGTATGCCATCCTTCACTTGATGCAGTGTAATCGACACGGCAGGCTCACCTGCAAATGTGATGTTTTCCGTCTTTTCCAGCTTGAGATCCTTTTGATATTTTGCCGCTTCGGTATAGTAAGATTTCAGCTGGCTGACCGCTGCCTCCAGTGAAGTGGATTTTTCAGCCGTTATGCGGAATCGTCCACCTACAAACTGATACTCAATCGGTGATTTTTCGAATTTATCCTGATTCGCCGTCCAGTATTGCGGGATATTGATTTGATATTGAAATGCCTTGGATGTCTTGGTCGTTGTCTTGGATTTGCTGATCAGGAACGCGTCCTCTTCCATCTTACCGAAGGTGTCGGAGACCACCTTGAAGTCAATATCAATGGAATTCATCAAATCCTTGAACTTGCTCAAATCACCCTTTTGATCCTCAGGTACAGTGTATTCGGTATAGTAGCGATATCCGTTATGCAGTATCATGACCTCATATTCTGTTGCCCAGCCGTCACCATAATTATATCTGACCTCATTCACAAGTCCCTTTTCACCGGAAATTTCCATTGGATATGTATTCACGATCTGATATGCATCCTGCACGAAGGATTCCTTCAGCCATGTCTTCATATCCTCGCTCCACTGCTCCAGACTCGAGCCTTTTGGAGAGGAGGACACATTCAGCTTCAGATAGCTTCCATCCTTGCTTTCGTAATACATATTCGTGTTGTCCACACTCCAGCCGGCTGGCACGTCAAGCGAAACACCGTAGTCATCGTTATATTCGCGCCACATGCCGTTTTTGACGGTGGACAAGTCCTTAACCGTTTTATCGGCAGCGTTGTAACCGGGACTGAAGGAATTCAGGAGTCCGGCGTATTTTTTGAGATCCTTATAGTTCGCAGCCTTCAGATCGGCAAAATACACTTCATACACGCGATCATTGCTATAGTACATCCGGCTTTCCCAGAACGTTCCGTCACCATCTTTAGCGATGATGCGGGCATAAGGCACCTTGGCTTGCGGGAAGCTCTCCCGGTCCACCACTATTTCTCCGGCATCCTTGGCGTCCTCTACCAGCTGTTCCAGAAGCTCGTCTGCTCCCAGCTTCACATCCTGATCCTTGGCATGTACCTCAAAATAGTAGGTATCCTCCGAATCGCTGAACGAGACAATGCTCTCATCCTGCTCTCCGCTGCCAAGAATCAAACCGCTCGGATAATTCATCGTCCATTGATAGAAGCTGTTGCCGATTTTGGTTTTACCAAGATCCGCATCAATTCCTACATCTTCATCATCCACAGCATCTTCGGACGGGGTGAGACTCACGGTAAGCGATCCGGTGCTTTCTGGAGCTATGCTCGCTCCGATCCCTTCAGCAACCAGTCTTAGTGGTACCATCAGTGTGCCGGAAACCATGGCAGGTGCAGCGTCAAGCTTCACTTTGCGTCCGTCCACCCAAGCGATATGACTGCCAATCGTCATGGAAATCGTATGCGCTCCATACATCACTTTGACCACATTGCTGTTCTCGAGCCGTACTTCACTGCCAAAGGTTCGCTTGAAGAGGCCAAGCGGTACCATCACGACTCCGTGATCACTGTAAGGCTTGATGATCTTCTCTTCTTTACCGTTCATGAAAGCCGATGTGCTGCCTGTTTTCACTTTGAATGTCAGCCTGTCCGCTGCCGCACTATCCGCCCAAGCGGGTACAGCCGCGGAGAATATTACGCTGCACGCCAGAAGCGCAGAGCCCATTTTGAGAATCGCAGTTCTCTTCATCCGTGCATGTCCCTTCTTCCCCATTAAAATTCATCTCCGGAATCGTCTGCTGGCAGATCATCGTTCTCACCGCTATCTTGTGAAAGCACAAGCTTACGAACCACGATGTCTCCATCACTCTGCATCAACAGCTTGACGGTTTGCCCCGGCATGTAAGACTTGAACATCTCGTTGATATCCACGACAGAGGTTACGCGTTTGCCATCAATGCTGTACAGGACGTCATTTTCATGAATCCCGGCCTTCCTCGCTTCATCAGAGATGACTTTGGTAATGGTTAAAGGATCATCCGTTGGCAGACCTACAATGGCGGACCAGCTTTCCTCCATATTGAGTCCAAGGCTAGGCCGCTTTACTTCTCCGTATTTAAAAAGCTGATTGATGACATACTGAACCGTCTCTGCAGGAATGGAGAAACCCATGTTTTCCACCCCTACGGCCGCGAACTTCATACTATTAATGCCCAGCACTTCACCCTTCATGTTCACCAGCGGACCTCCGCTGTTGCCTGGATTGATGGCTGTATCACTTTGAATCAAACGGTAGGAGGCATTGATCGCCCGGTTCAAACCGCTGACCACACCAACCGTTGCCGAATTGCGAAATGAAAAGGAGATGGGCGTACCGATGGCTACGACCTTTTCCCCGACCTGCGCACTTTGCGCCGACTTAGCGAATACAGCGGGTACCAGGTTCGATGCATTGATTTTGACCACTGCAAGGTCACTTGTTTCATCTACATATGTATCCGTAATTTTATATGTTTTGCCGTCCGCTGTTACAACAACTGTACTCTGCAGCCCGTTGACGACATGCGCATTCGTTACAATCCAGCCATTCGACTTGATAATGACACCCGTACCATGCGTCAGATTGTTGCGGTTTGCGGCTGCTTTATCCGCAGGATCCGTTGAACGGCCGATAATGCCGACAACCGACGGTGAGACATCCTTTATGATCTGCGGTACTGGATCCACAGGAACCTGCACTTTGGTGCTGGCCGTATTTTTCTGGTTTTTCACTGCAGCTGTCGTGGTCGCTTTTGTCTTGGCAGCCGTTTGTGTTTTCACCGCACTTTGCGCACCGGCTTCAGCAGCCCCGCCAAGCAGCATAAGACTGCAAAACAGCAAAATGACCCTCTTTTTCCCCATAGGCTTCATATGTTCACCTAGCCTTATTTTTCTATTTATACACAATACTGGGTTACACACCCTCAATCTTAGCCCACTGTAACACACATCCGGGTAACTGCACAATTGCTCCGAAGCCCTATCTTTTCGAGCTTACGAAAACATCTTTCGACGAACTTTACGAACTGCGGGAACAGGTTGTGCTCGATCTTCCGTTTGAATGCAAACAGGCAATAAAAAAAGACCCCTTGCGGCGCCGAAAGGCGTAAGGTGTCTTCATTCGTCGTATCATCAGTTTATCTGCGTCTTCCTAGCTCATCCAGTTCTGAACCATTGCGAAATCAGAAGCAAGGAATACCAGAAGGCAAACCACGCTGAATCCGATTGCAAACTTGTTCTTAACCGGTTGAGTCACGAGGCGAATCGTCCCGATGAGAATAAGCAGCGTAAACAAGATCATAAAAATATCAAAGGTATTGAATTTAGATGCAGCCGATGCAGCAGCTTCTGCAAGCAACATGATTGGACCTCCTCTATGTCTTCGCTCAATTTTACATATCTCTCTACATGTTATCCTTCCACGGGGATAGATGCAAGACTTCCCATAGAAAAAATTGAAATTGTCATAAAATTGCCTATTTTTGGATATGGTTTTTGTATCTTTTCATATAGTATTTACCCAAAACAACATAAATATGTTTAAGAATCTAACATTTATTATCATTTGAAAAAGCCCCTCCATGGAGGGGCTTTATTCAATTCAGCTTCTATCAGCTGCTGACCTGCAGCGCTTCAGTACGGGCTGTATCCCGCTCTAGTACCGGTTTCAGATACTTGCCTGTATATGATTCTTCCACCTTCACGATCTGCTCCGGCGTACCGGTTGCGATGATCGTTCCGCCTCCGCTGCCGCCTTCCGGTCCCAGATCAATCAGGTAGTCGGCTGTCTTGATCACATCCAGATTATGCTCAATAACAAGCACGGATTCTCCTGATTCTACCAAGCGATGCAGTACCGTTAACAGACGGTCGATATCGTCCACATGAAGACCTGTCGTTGGCTCATCGAGAATATACAGCGTTTTACCAGTGCTGCGGCGGTACAGCTCGGAAGCCAGCTTCACACGCTGAGCTTCGCCGCCGGAGAGTGTGGTGGCCGGCTGGCCCATGGTAACGTAGCCCAAGCCTACATCCAGCAATGTTTGCAGCTTGCGGTGTATCTTCGGAATGTTTTTGAAAAATTCCGTCGCATCCTCCACCGTCATCTCCAGCACATCGGAGATATTCATGCCTTTATATTTCACTTCCAGAGTTTCGCGGTTATAGCGCTTGCCCTTGCAAACTTCACAAGGCACATAAACATCCGGCAGGAAGTGCATTTCGATCTTGATGATGCCGTCTCCGCGGCAGGCTTCACATCGTCCGCCCTTGACGTTAAAGCTGAAGCGGCCTTTTTTGTAGCCGCGAATCTTGGCTTCATTCGTTTGTGCGTATATGTCGCGGATATCATCAAACACGCCCGTATAGGTTGCAGGATTGGAACGCGGTGTACGGCCGATTGGAGATTGGTCGATATCGATGACCTTTTCCAGGTTCTCAAGCCCTCTGATCTCCTTATGCGCTCCCGGTCTGACCTTATAGGCCTTATTCAATTCCTTCGCCAGTGTTTTATATAGAATCTCGTTGACCAGCGTGGATTTACCGGAACCCGACACGCCTGTAACAGCCGTAAAGACGCCTACCGGAATTTTCACATTCAGGTTTTTAAGATTGTTTTCCTTCGCACCGCGTATTTCAAGCCAGCGGTCATCCGGCTTTCTGCGCTTGGTGTTAACCGGGATAAACTTACGTCCGCTCAAGTACTGTCCCGTCAGAGAGTTCGGATCCTCCATAATTTGCTTCGGCGTCCCCTGTGCGATTACCCGGCCGCCATGAATCCCTGCTCCCGGTCCAATATCAATGATATAATCAGCTGCCATCATGGTATCCTCGTCATGCTCAACGACTATGAGCGTATTCCCAAGATTACGCATGTGCTCCAGCGTGGAAATCAGCCGGTCATTGTCACGCTGATGCAGGCCGATACTCGGCTCATCCAAAATATACAATACACCCATCAGACTGGAACCGATCTGGGTAGCAAGACGAATCCGCTGGGCTTCTCCGCCGGATAGCGTCCCTGCCGCTCGGCTCAATGTCAGATATTCCAGTCCGACATTAACCAGAAAGCCCAATCTGCTGTTGATTTCCTTCAAAATCAAGTGTGCGATAGCACGTTCCTTCTCGCTGAGCTCGAGTGAATCGAACTTCTTCATGGCGTCCCCAATCGACAAGCTTGTCACATCAGCAATATTGCTGTCGTTCACGGTAACCGCCAGCACTTCTTTCTTCAAACGATGCCCTTTGCATACCTCGCAAGGTTTGGCGCTCATAAAGTTTTCGATAAACTCGCGAATCCCTTCTGAAGCCGTGTCGCGGTATCGACGCTCCAGATTCGGTATGACACCTTCAAATACAACGTATGCCTCTTTCTTCTGGCCAAAATCATTCTCGTAGCGGAAACGCACCTTCTGGTTGCCTGTTCCGTACAGCAGCTTGTCCATATCCTCTTTCTTCAGCTGGCTGACCGGCACATCCTGCGGAATATGGTAATGCTCGCATACAGAGCTCAAGAACTGCGGATAATAGTTGGAAGTACTCCCGGTCCATGCCAAGAAGGCTCCTTCTTCAATGGACTTGTCTGTATCAGGAATGAGCAGATCCGGATCGACGATCATTTTAACGCCAAGTCCGTCACATTCCGGGCAGGCACCAAACGGGCTGTTGAACGAGAACATCCGCGGAGACAGCTCTTCCATGCTGAAACCGCAAATTGGGCAGGCAAAATTCGAGCTGAAGCGCAGCTCCTCCTGGCCCATAATATCCACCAGCAGCTGTCCTCCGGAAAGTTTGAGCGCCGTTTCAATGGAATCGGCCAAGCGCGACTCTACACCTTCCTTAATAACAATCCGGTCTACAACAACTTCGATCGTATGCTTCTTGTTCTTCTCCAGTTCGATCGTTTCAGAAAGATCGCGCAGCTCGCCGTCCACACGCACCCGTACGAAGCCCTGTTTGGCTACATCGGCAAATAATGTTTTATGTTCACCCTTACGTCCCGAAATCAGCGGCGCAAGCAGCTGCAGTCTTGTCTTCTCCGGATAAGACATAATCCGGTCTACCATCTGCTCAACGGTCTGGGAGGTAATCTCAATGCCATGCTCCGGGCAATGGGGATGGCCAATTCGCGCAAACAATAATCTAAGATAATCATAGATCTCCGTGACGGTTCCCACCGTTGAACGCGGGTTACGGCTGGTTGTCTTCTGGTCGATCGAAATCGCCGGAGACAAGCCGTCGATCGAATCGACATCCGGCTTCTCCATCTGTCCCAAGAATTGACGCGCATAAGCGGATAAGGACTCCACATAACGTCGCTGGCCTTCGGCATAGATCGTATCAAAAGCCAATGAAGATTTACCGGATCCACTGAGTCCTGTCAGCACGACAAACTTGTCCCGCGGAATGGTAATATCGATATTTTTCAGATTATGAGCCCTTGCACCTTTAATTACGATGTTTTCACTCGCCACTGCTCGTTCATCTCCTTTTAGTTCATAAAGCCGACATCTCCCGAGCTTTATGGCATGGTTAGTTTATAATATCCACAAAGAGAACGACCTAAAATCCGGGCCGTTCCCTTGTGTATTGTATCTATCTTTATTCCGCCTTCAGCTCGAGCAACGCATCGCGAAGCTCCGCGGCGCGTTCGAACTGCAGGTTCTTCGCTGCATCCTTCATCTCTGCTTCCAGACGCTGAATTACCGATTGACGATCCTTCTTCGACATTTTGCCAGCGGCTCCGGTCAGATAGTCAGCCTTCGATTCTGCAACCTTGGTCGCCTCGATAACATCACGTACCTTTTTACGGATCGTTTGCGGTGTAATGCCATGCTTTTCATTATTCGCGATCTGCAAAGCGCGGCGTCGGGCCGTTTCCTTGATCGCCTTATCCATGGAATCGGTAATCTTGTCTCCGTACATGAGCACATAGCCCTCGGAATTCCGCGCAGCCCGCCCGATCGTCTGGATCAGGGAACGTTCCGAACGAAGGAAGCCTTCCTTATCCGCATCCAGAATGGCAACCAGAGATACCTCCGGCAGATCCAGGCCTTCTCTCAACAGATTAATCCCGATTAGCACGTGGAATACACCCAAACGAAGATCACGCAGAATCGCCATCCGCTCCAGCGTTTTGATATCCGAATGAAGGTACCGGACTTTAATGCCGATCTCCTTCAGATAATCTGTCAAATCCTCTGACATCTTCTTCGTAAGTGTCGTTACCAGCACCCGCTCGTCCCGGTTAATCCGTTCACGGATTTCACCGATCAGGTCATCGATTTGCCCTTCGGTTGGGCGTACCTCGATCACCGGATCAAGGAGTCCTGTCGGACGAATGATCTGCTCAACCATCGTATCGCAATGTTCCATCTCATAGGGACCCGGCGTTGCAGATACATAGATGATCTGATTGACCTTGTCTTCAAACTCTTCAAATTTCAGCGGCCGGTTATCGAGTGCTGATGGCAGACGGAAGCCGTGATCCACCAGCACTGTCTTACGCGCCCGGTCACCATTATACATCGCGCGGATCTGAGGCAGCGTGACGTGGGATTCATCCACCACGATCAGCATGTCGTCAGGGAAATAATCCATCAGCGTATAAGGCGTCGCTCCCGGTTCACGGAATGTGAGCGGACCGGAATAGTTCTCGATCCCGGAGCAAAAACCGACCTCTTTCATCATCTCTATATCATAGCGGGTACGCTGTTCCAGACGCTGGGCCTCCAGCAGTTTCCCTTCTGAGCGCAAATATTCCAGACGCTCTTCCAGTTCTCTCTCGATATTCACCAGTGCAACCCGCATCGTCTCTTCTTTCGTTACGAAGTGAGAAGCCGGGAAGATGGCAATATGATCGCGTTCGCCGACAAGCTCGCCGGTAAGCACATCAATTTCGGTAATCCGCTCGATTTCATCCCCGAAAAGCTCCACGCGAACGGCTTGTTCGCCTTTGGACGCAGGGAATATCTCAATGACATCACCGCGGACGCGGAATGTCCCCCGCACGAAGTTAATGTCATTGCGCTGATACTGAATGTCCACGAGCCGCGACAATATCTGATTCCGCGGCTTCTCCATGCCAACGCGCAGGGACAACAGCAAACTGGAGTACTCTATTGGAGAACCGAGGCCGTAGATGCAGGAAACACTGGCTACGATGATCACATCACGCCGTTCAAACAGCGAGCTGGTCGCGGAGTGGCGCAGCTTATCAATTTCCTCGTTTATGCTTGAATCCTTCTCGATATAAGTATCGGATGAAGGGATATATGCCTCAGGTTGATAATAGTCATAGTAGCTGACAAAATAGTCCACTGAATTGTTCGGGAAAAATTCCTTGAATTCGCTCGCAAGCTGGGCTGCCAGCGTCTTGTTATGGGCAATGACCAGCGTCGGACGGTTTACTTTGGCAATGGTCTGCGCGATCGTAAACGTCTTCCCTGTGCCGGTTGCTCCCAACAAAGTCTGATGACGCTTCCCCTGCTCAAGTCCCTCTACCAGCTCCGTAATCGCTTTGGGCTGGTCGCCTTGAGGCGTATATTCCGATAAAAGTTCGAACGGATCGGTACTGACGACAATATCACTCATTGCCCAACATCACCCTTATCATCTAAAATAGATATTCTAAACTATATGTCGAGATTTCCCGATAATATGAATAGGAAATCCTTGTTGAAATAGGAATATTTGTTCCCGTCTATTATACTCTGATCGTTTGCTCTATGCAAACACAAACTCGTGGATAGGAGTGATATCAACAACATGGAAATAACAACCATCATCGGCATACTGGCCGGCCTAGCTGCGCTGGTAGGAGGCTTTTTATGGGAAGGAGGTCGAATTAACGGACTTATGCAAGGAGCGGCGGCGCTCATCGTATTTGGGGGCACGTTCGCCGCTGTCGTGATCAGCTTTCCGCTGACACGGCTCAAAACAATTCCCAAGGCACTGCGCTTTGCCTTTACCCGGCAGCCGGATAATACCGAGCAGCTGATTGAAGAAATGGTCAACATGGCAACATCGGCTCGCCGCAGCGGGGTATTATCCCTGGAGCGGCTGGTGCAGGATCATCCGAACTCTTTTTTACGCGAAGGCATTCAAATGGTCGTCGACGGAACGGATGATACCCTTCTGAGACAGATCATGGAGCTCGAGATCGACGCCGTGGAACAGAAGCATGAAGGCTATGCGAAAATATTTGAATCTGCCGGCGGTTACGCCCCCACCATGGGCATCATCGGTACTGTCATGGGGCTGATTCATGTCCTTGGCAGCCTGTCCGAGCCAACGGATCTGGGACCTTCCATAGCCGTTGCTTTTACAGCCACGCTATATGGTGTTGCCAGCGCCAATATTATCTTTTTACCCATTGCGTCTAAAATTAAGTCACGCAGCGCCGATGAAATTCAGAATATGGAGCTTCTGCTTGAGGGCATTCTTGCCGTTCAAAACGGCGAGCACCCGAATCTGGTGCGCAAAAAGCTTATATCCTTCACGCCCGTGGAACGCTATCATGTCCCTGCGGTGAAGGAGGGATTCAATGAGACAGCGGACTAACCGCCTTGGGCGACGCAAACGAGGAAAAGGCGGCGACAATGGACAGGACCGGTGGCTGATCACTTATGCAGATCTCATCACCCTGCTTCTTATTTTCTTCGTGATGATGTTTGCCATGAGCCGGCTGGATACTCAAAAGTACAAGGAGATTACCCAGTCTCTCCAGCTTACTTTTAAAAGCGGCGACTCTATTCTCGATCAAGGATCCGGCATTACCGGCACAGCGGATAAGTACAATCACAAAAATCCGGATATTGCCGCGAAACCGCAGCAGCAGCCAAGCAAAGACGTGAATCAGATGACGGATCGGGAGCTTGCCTTCCGCAAGCAGGAGCAGGAGCTTCAGAACCTGATGAAGGTCATCTCGAATTACGTGAAGGACAACAAGCTGGAGGATCAAATCTTCGTCGCCGACCAGCCACAGGGCATCTCAATCACGCTCAGTGACAAATTTTTATTTGACGTCGGCAAAGCAGATCTAAAGACCGGTTCCGTTCCGGTAATGGACAAGCTCGCCAGTCTGTTCAAAGAGCTGCATACCATCATCAGCATTGAAGGGCATACGGACAACCTGCCCATTGTATATGCCTCCAAGTATAAAGACAATTGGGAGCTGTCAGGTGCACGAGCGCTCTCGGTTCTGCGTTATTTCCTGGATCAAAGGCATTTGAATGCTGAGGAATTCCAGTACGCAGGTTATGCTGACACCCGTCCGGCTGCAGATAATGCAACCGAAGCAGGGCGGCAGAAAAACCGGCGCGTAGAAATCATCGTGCTGCGTCAGCTCAAAGAATAGATAGGTTAAGAAGAAGCTGAAATCTTCAAATGATAATCATTCTTGATATGTTAAAAAGGCGGGCACCCCCCAGGGTTTCCGCCTTTTCTTATTCACGAAAAGAAGCTTGGATCCGGTATGGATCCAAGCTTCTTTTGCAATTCAGGCTACATCTCAGCAGCATTGCCATCCTTGGCTTTAGTGAGCTGTGCCTCGTTGGTTTTATTTTTCGACTGTACCTTCATAGCGATCAGTTGAAAGATACTGACCGGCTTCATCACCAGTGCGACTCCGGCATCCGGATCCGGCGCGAGAATCGCCCCGAGCTGATGATGTTCTCCGGCGTAGATCGCACGCTGCAGGAATTTGCTTTCCCCCTGCAGATTGCGGACCTCCAGCTTGCAAAAGGCTGAATTTTTCCGCAAAGCGGCATGCATCTGCTCCTTGCTACGGATGGAAATACCGTTAATCTTCACGATCGACTCCCCCGCAAGGATCCCCAGGCTTTCAGCTGGACTGCCAGGAATGACAGCCAGCACCTTCAGACCCAGCTGCGGGTGAACAAACAGCGCTCCGCTTTGCTGCTCTTCCTGGCGGCTGTACCACAGCAGTCCCTCATGCACCAGGATGCTGACGAGGGCCGCAGCAATGATCAGCGGCTTCCACCAGGCTGCCAGCAGGCTGAGTGCCAGCAGTACGATGCTGTACACGAGGAGCCGCTTGAAGGTTTTGTTAGCCTTAACCTGCGGCAGCATGCTCTGGGTCATTTCACTAAAGCCGATCACAACCGGCAGTGCCGCCATGCTGAAGCCGCTGCTCCAGCCATCTCCACCAAGCAGCGGAGTCCAAGGCAGCAGCGCACCCGTTGTTTGAGCCGGGATCAACAGAAAGAGCGGAATCGGCCAAAAAGCCTGCATTTGATAGCCTCCGACCAGCTTTCCCCGCTTGCTCTCCATAAAGACGGGATTGGCGAATCCGGCGCCCTGCAGCTTCACGAGAAGTGCTTCAGCCAGATGCAAAACGGCTACAAGAGCCAGCAGTGCCGGGATATCCAAACCTCTAATGGTGTCTGCTGCCGTCCCCGCCAATGCTTCCGGCTTCCAGTCTGGAAAGAAGCCCAGAACAAACTGAATGACGCCAAGAATACCTATTGAATATGCAAAACATAAATAACGTACGCGGAAGAGCAGCAGAATGATTGCAACAATCCAAATGCACCACACAGCCTGCTGTGAAAGTGAAATACCAAGAAAAGCAATGACGACGGATACGCTTATCCCCGCAAGCAGGCCTCCGATGAAGGTCCTCAAGGTCTGCAGTACCCAGCTGTGCAGCCGCACATGGAAAAGCCTGCGTTCCAGCAGCACCTGCCTTCGGTACACCAGCATCATAAACAATATGGAGATATAGTAAAACGGCTGCAGCAGGAGCTGTACCAATGCATCCGTCCAATGCCAAAGCATTTCCAAAGCGACTTCCAAGTCATGTCACTCCCCTTCCCTGATGAAACGTTACTTTAGTTATCGATCGAAGCCAAACGATGGATGAAACAAAGAAAAAAAAGAAGGCTCAAGAGCCTTCTTTAATGATTCGACGCAGCAGCTGCGATTTCCTTCTGAACCTCGGCAATCCCTGCCTTCAGCTGGTTATCGGTTTTCGGATCGCGTATATGCTTGATCAGTTCCGTTTCCAGAGCTTCCGCTGTCTTCGCGTCAACACTACCGCTTTCGCTCAGCTTTTGCGCTTTCTGGAATGACTTAACCGATGTCTCCGTCTTCTGGTCAAAGAATCCGTCTTTGCGTCCCGGCTTGAAGCCGAGAGCATCGAGCATAATTTGTGCACTCTTGATATCCGTATTGTTCATGTTGTACTTCAAGGTTTTCTCTTTGTTAATCGGTGCCACCGAGAAGTAATCCGGCTGTGCTACCGCAATATCCGGCTTAATGCCCTTCTTGTGAATCCAGCTGCCGTTAGGTGTCAGCCATTTCGCAATGGTGATCTTCAACAAGCTGCCGTCGCCCAGCTGCTTGCTAAAGCTTGTTTGCACGGTGCCTTTGCCGAAGGAATTTTCACCCATCAGCTTCGCCCCTGCGGACTGCTGAAGTGCCCCTGCCAAAATCTCCGAAGCGCTGGCGCTGCCTTTATTCATCAGCAAGGTTACCGGATAGGACTTACCGCTTCCCTTGGACAAGTTCTGATCACGTTTCTTGTTCTTGTCTTCGACCTGCACGATCAGCTTGCCTTTAGGCACAAACTGTTCTGCAATATCGATAACAACCGACAGAACGCCACCCGGATTATTCCGGACATCGATCACAAGGCCTTGCATGCCTTCGCTTTCCAGCTTGGACAGCTCCTGCTTGAAGCGTTCACCCGTATTCAGGGAAAACTGGGTAATTTCAATGACTCCAATTTTGCCTGGTTCCATATGAGCCTTAACGGTCTCTACATCTACGTCCCCTCTGACAATGGAGTATTCGATCGGAGCAGTCGAACCGCTGCGCTTGATCGTCAGCTTGGCTTCACTGCCTTTGGGACCGCGAATTTTCGATACAGCATCATTCAATTCCAGACCATGGAGCGATTCACCGTTGACGGTAAGGATAACATCCTTCGCACGTATGCCGGCTTTCTCAGCCGGTGAGCCTTTAATCGGAGAAACCACCACAACGTTGCCGTCCTCGGAGGATACCTCAGCGCCAATACCGCTGAAGGAGCCTTCAATGGTTTCCTCGAACTCTTCCGCTGTTTTTTTGCCCATATAGGAGGAATAAGGATCATCAAGGGATTGCATCATCCCGTTAATCGCACCGTCCACCAGTTTGCTGCGGTCCACATCCTGATAATAATTCGACTGGATGAGATCCAGAGCTGTACCGATTTTTTTAGCTTCATCCTGCTTCAGACCGCCGGTTATGCTCGCAAGCACTCCTTGCCCCGTAGCCTGAGTGGCAAAGCTTGAACCTGTCAATGCCAGTGTCAGTACGCTTCCGCCTAGCATGGCCAGAAGGACCAACAATACGACTGTACGTTTTTTCAAGTGTGATCACCGCCTTTTAGTCTCCGTCCAAGCCTTACAGGACCAATTCCAACCATTCTAGTATATGTCCGGCTTGTACGGAATATTTATACGCCTACAAATAAGGCATCGGATTCACAGCGGTACCGTTCTCACGTACTTCGAAATGCAGATGGGGACCTGTAACCTGTCCTGTCGCTCCGGATTCCGCAATCACCTGGCCGCGGCTGACATGATCGCCAACCTTAACCTTGATTCCGCCGGTGCGGATATGGCCATAAAGCGTCCACATACCGCCTCCATGATCGATAATAACACAGTTGCCGTAGCCGCTCCACCATTCAGCCAGGGTCACCGTTCCTTCATCTGCGGCGTGGATTGGTGTTCCTTGCGGAACTGCCAAGTCGACGCCTGTATGCATTTTTCCAACTTCACCCGTAACCGGATGAACTCTTCGTCCGAATCCCGAGGAAATGCGGGCTCCGCTTACCGGCATATACAATGGACCGCCATTTCCACTAAACCCTCCGGAGCTTGCGATCGACGTTTTGCCGCTCTTCTTCGCTGCCGCCGCCTTCTTCGCCGCCGCAGCCTTAGCTGCAGCCGCGCGTTTTGCCGCTGCTTCCGCTTTCAGCTTGTTTTTCTCCTGCTGCAGCGCGGAACGCTTGCTCACCAGTTTCACGAGCATTTCATTCTGCTCTTCGCTGATGTCATCGTTTTCCTCAATCTGCTGATCGTACTTGGCAATCAGGATCTGTTTTTGCTTCTCGTTCTCGTCCAAAATGGATTTTTGGCTCTCCATCTCGGCGTACAGATCCTTTGCCTTGGCATACTGACCCTCAAGTTCTTTCTTCTGTTCCAGCACCAGCGCCTTGTCCTTCTTATGTTGCTCAAGCAGATCCTTGTCCTGATCCACAAAATTCTTGAGCGAATCCGCCCGTTCCAGGAAATCCGAGAAGCTTGTGGAAGACATCAGCACTTCCAGGTAAGAAACGCTGCCATCGGTATACATCAGTCGAACACGTGACTCCAGCATTTTTTCCCGGGACTGAATCCGGTCCTCCGTTGCATCCAGCTCGGTCGCTGTCGTATGGAGCTTATCCTGTGTATCGTCGATCTGAACCGAAATACTTGTCATCTTATTGCTGACCTGGTTGATCTGATCGAGCACATATTGTAAATTTTGCGTTGTTTTATTTTTATAATGCTGCGCTTCCTGCTTTTGTGAATCCGCCTTTTCTTTCTGCACTTTGGCAGACTTCGCTTGCTGCTGCAGGAGATTCAGCTCATGTTCGATCTGGTCAACGGTTCTCTTTTTGGCATACCCTTCAGTGGGCTGAAAAACAGCGGCCGCCAATAAGATAACGGCAAGTACAGAAGCTATCTTTTTTTTCAACTTGCGCTCCCCATCCTTTTCAAATAATTTTCCGTATGGAGTCATCCCGACATGGTTACAACTTGCTCCGTGATTGATCTATACCTTCAAAAATTTGCGAATAGATAGGGTCGTTCCCCACATACCGATGAGTATACCGAGAATCATTAGAAGTCCGCCCCACTGCCACATCTCGTTGATAGGCAGCAGTGACATTTGCAGTGAAATATCCGAGCCGACAGATGCGGCCAGACGGTCGTAACCAAAGAACAGAATCAATACTGTAATTACTGAGCCGATCAATCCGATCAGCGTTCCTTCAACAAAGAACGGCCAGCGGATAAAGGCGTTCGTCGCACCCACCAGCTTCATAATGCCGATCTCCCTGCGCCGCGCCAGGATGGTTACCCGGATCGTATTGGAAATAAGGAACATTGACATCAATGCCATTCCGGCCACGAAAATAAAGCCGATGTTGCGCACCGCACGCGTCACCTTGAAGAGCGTCTCAATCGTTCCTTTGCCGTACTTCACCTTCATAATCGGCTGCTGCTCGGCATGGCTGGTGTTGAGCGCTTCGATTTTCTTGGCTACGAAAGGAACGGTCGTTGGTTCGTATACTTCGATCTTGAACGCATCCGGCAGCGGATTGTTGTCCTTGTCAAAGCCTTCGAGAAGATCCTTGCCTTCTTCACCCATGCTCTTACGGAAATCATCCAATCCTTGTTCCTTGGAAATAAAATCGATCTTGCTGACCTCAGGCATTGCGGCGATTTCCTTCTGTACCGCCTCGCGCAGCTTCTGATCCACGTTCAAATTCAGGTAAGCCCGGATCTGTACCTGCTTGTCCGCCTTGTCGGCGACAGCATTCACATTCAGTACAAGCAGAATAAATACGCCCAAAATGAATAGAGATACGATAATGGATACTACGGACGCGACAGACATCCAACCATTGCGGAATACGTTCTTCGCTCCTTCCCGCAGATGTCGCAAGAAGGTGTTAAAAGTCATAACCGTATTCTCCTCTCAGCTGGTCGCGCACAATGTTGCCTTGTTCAATCGCGATGACGCGTTTGCGCATCGTGTTCACGATATCTTTGTTGTGGGTGGCCATAACAATGGTTGTTCCGCGGAAATTGATTTCATCCAGCAGCTGCATGATGCCCCATGAGGTTTCAGGGTCAAGGTTGCCGGTAGGCTCGTCCGCAATAATAACGGAGGGGTTGTTCACGATGGCACGGGCAATGGCGATACGCTGCTGCTCCCCGCCTGAGAGCTGGGCAGGCTGACGATTTGCTTTGGACTTGAGTCCCACCAGGTCCAGCACTTCCATCACACGTTTTTTCATCTGCCGTTTCGGGGCTTCAATAACTTCCATGGCAAAAGCTACATTTTCGAAAGCCGTAAGCCTGGGCAAAAGACGAAAATCCTGAAATATAACGCCGATATTGCGTCTGACGTAAGGAATCTTACGCTGCTTCAGCTTGCCTATATTAAACCCGTTTACGGAGATTTGCCCTTTCGTTGGTACTTCTTCTCTATAAATGAGCTTCATAAAAGTCGATTTACCTGCGCCGGACGGGCCGACGACATATACAAATTCATTACGGTCAATCTTGACGGACACCCCTTGAAGCGCATGGGTTCCATTTGGGTATGTCTTCCACACATCCTGCATTTCAATCACTTCATTATCACTTCCTAATTACATAATTAGCCATTATAATTTCGACACGTTCCAGCTAATTCCTTTAAAAAACTTTAGAAATCATCACGATGTTTTTTATTGTAACAAATTTGTTACCTTTTGAGTACCCGAAATTTTTCCAAATGTTTTACATATATATGAAAAATAGACTCAACCGTGTTTAATAAGAAGCCAAAAAAGGTGGGAGCCATGAAAAAATTTCATTTTATTCTGATCATCACCGCCAGTATCATGCTGATCGGTTCCGTCACCGCCGGATGGATCCATCTTTATATCAGCCAGAATACCATCCCCGATCATGTACAGGTGGGTGGCTGGGATGTGGGCGGTAAGAAGAAAGATGATGCCTTGAAGGAACTTGACGCTAAGCTGAATGGTCTACAGCAGCAGCCTCTTACACTGTCCGTGGAAGCTAAGGATGTGCCTGACGTTACGATCACGTTGAAAAATGCCGGAATCATGTTTGAAGCTGATGCCTTCCGCAGCGCGGTTGCACGTTTGTATGATGGAAGCTGGTCTGAGCGGATGAACGCACGGAGACATTTTCAGCAGGAATGGAGCATAACCCCGCACTGGAATACAGCCTTGATCAAGCAAAGATTTGGTCCTGCTTGGGAAGAAAAGAATTTCGGCAAGCCTGTGGATGCCACACGCCGGATCACCAAAGCAGATGAAGTTGTATATACGCCGGAACTATCCGTTCTCCGTATCGATTGGGAAACTTTTATCCAAACCATGACCAACCTCATTCCCAAGAGTTTCCTCAATCCGGATGAGTCCGCATCGCCCCTGAAAATAAAGCTTCCTTTATATACATTGAAACCAGAGGTTACGATAAGCAGCCTGAAGGAAGAGGGCATCGACCGTAAAATTATAGAATTCAACACCGGCCTCGGCTCAAGCGCAGCGGGTCGCATATATAATGTAAGTTCTGCCGCCATGGCCATAGATGGGATGATATTGAAGCCGGACGATATTTTCGATTACAGCAAGGTAATTGCCAAAGCCGAAGAGAAATACGGTTTCCGCGAAGCCCCCGTTATTCTGAACGGGAAGCTGGTTCCCGGCATCGGTGGAGGGATCTGTCAGGTATCGAGCACCGTATATAACGCGGCACTGCGAACCGGGCTTCAAATTGTGGAACGGCGCAATCATTCACTCCCGGTCAGCTATCTGCCAAAAGGCCAGGATGCTACCTTTGCCGAAGGCTCCATCAATTTCCGCTTTAAAAATACAACCGGCAAATCGCTCATCATCCGTGCCTTTGTAGAAGGTAACACATTGACCGTAAAATTTTTCGGCACCTTCCCTAAAAATACGGAGTACTCGCTGGAATCACGCACCGTCCAGACTCTTCCCGTAACGGAGAAGCTCGTCGAGAACAAGGATATTCGGGTTGGGGCACAGGAAGTGCTGCAGGAAGGCAAACCAGGATATATTGTGGAAACCTATCAGATTAAAAAGGTTAACGGTAAAATTGTCGAACGCAAACGGATTTCCAGCGACACTTACCGTGCTCAGAGTCGGTTGATCGCCGTTCATTCTGTAGATCCTGGCAGCGGCAATGATTCCTCCGGCAGCAAAGACCAAATCGTCGAGGACGGTGTGAGCGGACCTAATTTCTGAGTCGGAATACCGGTTTATCCCACGTACAGCAGCCTAACGTTTAACAACAAGCCAGGCGACCTGTCTTTCGCTTCTCAGCGGAAAGGAGGTCGCCTGGCTTGTTTCGTTCCATCGGGTAGTTTTCTAGTGAGTTTGTTCTTGGGTCTCGTTCTCTTGAGAATCATGCAGCAATTCGCGATACTGGTTAATGGCAAGCCCAAGTTCATCTGAAAAATCATTCAGAGATTCGGTAGCACTTGAAATCTGCTGCATAATGGCATGATGCTCTTCTACCGCTTGCGTTACGTTGTTCATTTCTGTTGTTGTTTTAACGGCAATCTGCTCCGTTTTTTGCATAGCAACGACCAATTGCTCGGCACCTGCGGCGATCTCCTCAACGGACGAGGACACCTCCTGCATTTGACCTGCCACCTCGCCGATGGAAAGCTTAATGAATTCGAACGATTCTCCGGCTTCATTAACGACTCTAAGACCATCGTCCACTTGCCCTGCCACTACTTTCGTGGAGTTAACCGCTTGTGCGGTTTCTTTTAATATCACGGAAACGACCTGCGTAACTTGCTTGGCCGATTGCGATGATTGTTCAGCCAGGTTGCGTACTTCGCTGGCAATAACCGAGAATCCCCGACCCTCATCCCCAAAACGCGCCGCTTCAATAGCTGCATTCAGTGCCAGCAAATGTGTCTGTTCGGCAATTTCTCTAATCATGGAGACGAACGAGACAACTTCCCGGGAACTTTTATCCAGCCGGCTCATGGTGTCGACCAAGGAATGGACCGTTGTATTCGCCTCATCCATTCGTTCAATGGCAGTCAAGATCGAATCCTGACCTTTGGTCGCTTTTACCGAAGATTCATTCGCTGCTTCAGCAGCTTCATCGGCACTTCCTGAGATATGACGGATTGCACCGACGACATCGCTTACGGTATTCGAGCTGGTACGAATCATATCGGTCTGCTCATTGGAATCTGCAGATACGCCCAGTGTCGCTTCCTTAATCATATCGGAGACGTAGAAGCCCATTTCTGCGTTTGACTTGACCTGCTCAATGGTGTCTGCGATTTTCGAAATGTGGGCACTTACCTGATCCGAAAGATCCTTATTCTGAATGCTTTCTATATTGCTGCCACTATTATAAATATGCAAATCTTCCACATCTGCTGTCTGATCCGGCTTCGATTGATTCCCGGCCGACCGCAGCAGCCACATAGCGACCCCATAGCTGATCGGCACAGTCAGCACCAGACTAATGATCAATCCGACTAACGCAGGAACCCCTAGTAAAAAGCAAACTAGATTGATAATGACTACAGCTCCTGAGAACAACCCTGCGCCTTGCAGGCCCATCTTTCTATACTGCATATGTATGTTGGGATGGTTGTCTTTCATGGTGTATCTCTCCACCTATCTGGTTGCACCCGATGTCTTGGGACACCGGGTGCATAATAAATTATTAGTTTTGTAGAAATGCTTCTGCTTCGTCCAATTTTTCAAAGGAATCAACTACGTCGCCAAACATCCGCTTCATTTGCAGCTTGGATACGGCTGAACCCGTATAATAGGCCCATTTCGTAAGCCCCTTATCAACGGAAAGCTGTCCAAGATGACTCAATTTCTCAGCCACATCCATCGTGAACAATTTTCCTTCGCTCAAATCTGTCATTCCGGTAAAACCAGGTTTTACACTCTCAAGCGACTTCGTGAAGTCAGTGATGTAATCATTCACATTGTCCTTGTTAATTTCCTGTACTTTAACAGTAAGTCGGTTAAGTGCAGCATCATAAGTAATTGTGTACATGTTATTTCCCCTATCTGTAATTAGAATATATTGGTTTAGCAAAAGGATAAGCAAAAAAGAAAGATTTGTAAAGAATTATTTACCGAATTATGTAGAAATATGTCGAATTACATAAATCCTTCTTCTTTACAATGTTCAAACATTTGATGGATCATCTCTTGATTTAGCGGAGACCAGTCGAAACCAAGCCGTGACAATAGAAGTGTCGTTTTGGAAGAAAGAACCTTGAAATACGTAGTGAAAATGGTTTCTTCCATCCATCCGTAATGCAGCATAATCTGTTCGATGACATGCTTGAAATTCTCGTCGTCGTAGTGATCATGAAGATAATCGACAAATTTGTCGAATGATAGCAATTCAACGGATATATCCAATGGGTTGTCCTGCAGCACAGCACCGACATTGGCTTCATGCGGATTGGTAATATGGAACACTTCATTATTGCAGGCCTCGCAATCGGCAAGCAGCAGAATCGCTTTACTCGTTTGGTCGACATAAGTAAAATCAATGTCGTTGTCCTCGCCCGGCACAGTCCCGAGCTCAAGGAATGACTTCAACGTAGTATAGAACGCATTATCCGCAATATTTTCCTGGAACCGGCCCGTTCGGGAGTGGAAAACGATATTGCCAAGGCGGTATATGCTGGTGACGACTCCCTTATCCCGCGCAGCCAATACGAGACGCTCCGCTTCGAACTTGGTCTTGGCATAATAATTCTCAAACTGCTGTCCCAGATCGAGATCATATTCCGTAAAGCAGACATGCCGCTCCCCTTCCACGACTCCTGTCGCCACACCTAGCGTGGACATATGATGCATATGCTTTGGCTTGCCTTCCGCAGCAAAATCAAGCAGGTTCGCTGTCGCCTTCACGTTCTGCAGCTCGAAATCAGCATAGCTTCCGTAGTGCTTCACATTCGCTGCCGCATGAAATACAGCATCTATGCGCTGCAGCAATTCCTGATACCGGTGATCCGGGAGACCCAGGTGATCCTTGGTAATGTCGCCTGCATACACGTGGATACGGTCCTCATATCTCTCAAACCAGTCCGGACCAAAGTAATATGCGTATTTTTGTCTCAAACGCGCTTCCGCTTCATGATCCGATCCGGCGCGGACGATCACATGTACGCTCCAATCCTTGCTGCCTATCGCTTCGTAGAGCAAATGAGCACCCAGATAGCCCGTAGCCCCCGTGAGCAGCACATTCTGGTAGCCGTTCATAGCCGTGACATCCAAGGAGTCATAGGACTGGTTCCGGTTTGCATAGCTTGCTTCTTCCTTAGAAAAGTCAATGTTTTTCAAACCGGCATACAGCTGCTTGACCTGTTCCAGCCTGGTGTGCAGATGATTGGTTTTCGGTTTGATTTTGTTCGCCAGCGCCGCAACGGTCTGGTATTCGAAAATATCGTTCATACCGATTTCGAATTGCTTCTGCAGCCTTGCCACGACGATAGTCGCCTTCAACGAGTGTCCGCCAAGTTCAAAGAAATTGTCCTGAACGCCGATTTTGTCCACCTGCAGTACAGCCTGCCAAACGTCAGCAACTGCTTGTTCTATATCGGTTCGCGGAGCCACATAATCTTTGCTCCGCGCTTGTGATGCATCCGGCTCCGGGAGAGCTTTGCGGTCTATTTTTCCGTTTGGCGTCAGCGGCATCTCCGGAAGCTGCATGAAATAAGAGGGAATCATATAATCCGGCAATTGCTTGCCTATATGCTCTCTCAGCTCCCCAATTCCCAGCTCGGCCCCTGCTGTGAAATAAGCGCATAGGTAGTGCCCGCCTTTGCCATCCTCTTTGGCAACGACGATGGCTTCCGACACGGCCGGCTGATTCAGCAGGCAATTCTCAACCTCACCCAGCTCGATACGGAAGCCGCGAATCTTGACCTGATGATCCAGTCGTCCCAAGAACTCGATCGTTCCTTCCTTCGTCCATCTTGCCAAATCGCCCGTTTTGTACATACGGTCGCCTTGGATGAACGGGCTTCGCACGTAACGCTCCTGCGTCATCTCTTCGTTGTTGTAATATCCCCGGCCAACGTTATGCCCGGCAATATACAGTTCTCCGGCTACACCAACCGGCTGAGGCTGCAGATTATCGTTCACGATATAAATCCGGGTGTTGGCGATTGGCTTCCCGATTGGCGGCAGCTCCGGAATAACGCCGGATGGATCAATTGTATGCGTCGTTACGACATGCGTTTCCGACGGCCCGTAATGGTTATGCAAATACACACCGTACCGCGTAAGATGCGCGCGGAATTTTTCAGGAACGATCAGCTGTTCCCCGGCCGTAATCACATGCTTCACGGATGACGGAAAACGGTCAGCATACTCTTTTTCATTCAAAATGAATTTCAGGAACGAGACCGGCATGAACAAAATTTGAATGTCCATACGTTCGATATGGGCCAACAGATCTCCAACGTTCATCCGCAAGTCACTTGGAATCATATGCAATGTGCCGCCGGCAGCGAGTGTCGACCATATTTCCTGTGAGCAGACATCGAAGCTGATTGTGGTGAATTGAAGCACATTGCCGCTATAATCAACGTTCGTGGCACGGTATTCATAATGGAGCAGATTCACGATATTCCGGTGCTCGATCATGACTCCCTTCGGTTTGCCCGTTGTACCCGATGTATAAATAACATACAGCAGATCAGCAGGTCTGTTCACATGCGGCAGGTTATCCGAGAAGCTGCTGTATGCCTCTTCCTTATCGATAAGCAGCGTTTCACCTGCAAATACAACGTTGCTCGCAAGATGGGCCTGCGTCAGCAGCAGCGTGGTATGGCTGTTCTCCAGCATGTAGACAATGCGGTCCTGCGGATACTCAGGGTCGATTGGCATATAAGCTCCACCTGCCTTCAGAATGGCCAACAGCCCGATGATCATCTCAAACGAGCGGTCAACCATCAGTCCGACAACCTGATCCGGCTTTACACCTTTTGACCGGAGCGTGTAAGCAAGCTGGTTCGCCCGTTCATTTAATTCGCGGTAGTCCATTGTCTGATCGCCAAAGACGAGCGCAGCCTTGTCAGGCGTAAGTCGAACCTGCTCCTCGAACAGACCGTGAATCGTCATCTGGTCCGCGTAAGCCGAGGCGGTAGCATTCAGTGTATTGACGACGAAGTCATCTTCTTCGGCACTCAGCATTTCAAGTTCACACAGCATCTTGCCGGGATGAATCATCGCGTCAGAAAGCATGCGTAAAAACCGGCTGCCAAACGCTTCAATCGTCTGCCGCTCGAACAGATCCGTACAATATTGCAAATCAATACGGATTCCGTTTTCTTCCTCCGTTACGTCTACCATCAGGTCGTACTTGGAGATCGGATGAATGTATGGATAATACGAAGCGGCTGTACCTTCAAGCTGAAGCTCAAGCTTGCCTGTATTTTGCATGACGAACAAGGTATCGAACAGCAGGTTACGGCTTGGATCACGCGGGATATTCAGGGAACGGACAAGCTCCTCCAATTCGTAATTCTGATGCTCAAAAGTATCCAGCAATGCAGCTTTCACTTCCTGCAGCAGTTGAGCAAACGGTTTGCGTTTCTCCGGATAGCAGCGTACTGGCATGGTATTGACGAACATACCGATAATGGACTGTACTTCTTCGTGCATCCTACCCGCAAGCGGAACGCCCGTAATGACATCCTCTTGATTCGTGTAACGGGATAGCAGCGCGTGGTAACCGGCGAATAGCACCATAAACGGCGTTGTCGCCGTAGTAACGGCAAATTTTTTCAGCTGCTCGGCAGCGCCTGCGTCAAGCCGCAAGGTCACCGTCTCGCCTTGAAAGCTTTGCTTGGCAGGACGTTCCAGATCCGCCGGAAGCTGCAGTATCGGCAGTTCTCCCGATAATGTTTTCTCCCAGTAGGCCCTTTGCTCTTCGCCGCTGCTTCCCGCAGTTTCCGACTGCCAAACGGCAAAATCAGCAAACCCGATCGGCAGATCCTCCAATGTATCCCCGCGATACAGCCTCGACAGCTCATTGAAAAAGACATTAGCCGATACCCCGTCTACAGCTATATGATGGAAATCGACCAGCAGTACAGAGCTATTCTCAGATCCACACCGAATGAGCCACGCTCTGAGCAGCGGTGCTTTCGTGAGATCGAAAGGCAGGATAAGCGAGTGGAGCAGATCATGTAATCCTTCCTCCGGTGCCGCCATCACGTTCAGCTCAAACGGAACCTGCTTGTGGATCCGCTGTATGATCTCGTCGTTCTCCCAGTGGAATGACGTGCGGAACGCATCATGTCTTACGATCATTGAACGAAACGCCTGTTCAAGACGCTGCGGATCCGCTGAGCCTTCAATACGGAAGGCAAACGGTGCATTGTAAGCCGTACCGATCTGATCCATTTGTTCGATAAAATATAGTCTCCGCTGGGCTGAAGCAACCGGATAATGATCCTGGACAGGCCTTCTCACCATTTTGTCGGCATCTGCCGCTTGAAGCTCGGCTGTTACAGCCAGTTCACCTTCGGACTGCCGATTCTGTGCGGCTTGTTCAATCCACTCGGCTTGCTCGCGAACGGTTGAGCGCCCGAACAAAATGTTAACCGGAACGGAAACGCCAAAACGCCGCTGCAACTTGGTTTGCAAAATGACAATCTTCAGTGAGTCTCCGCCTGCCATAAAAAACGATTCACAAGCATCGATACGATTTAATCCAAGTACTTCTTCCCACAGTGAAGCGACTCCCTCTTCCCAAACGCCTGCCGGAGCCTCGTAATTCTGCTCATCATACGAAGCCGCCGCAGGAGCAGGCAACGCCCGCCGATCCACTTTGCCGTTGGCAGTCAGCGGAAGCTCCATCAGCTGTACCAGCTTAGCCGGCACCATGTAATCCGGTAAGTTCTCCGACAAAAACGCACTCATTTCATCATAGGAAAATGGTTCGTCTGCAACCACGTAGGCACATAAGTATTTCGCACCTGAGGCGTCGTCAAGATCAACGACAATGACTTCAGAGACATGGGGATGCTGCAGCAGCCGGTGTTCAATCTCACCGATTTCGATCCGGAACCCGCGGATTTTCACCTGATGATCGATCCGTCCGAGGAACTCGATGACACCATCCTCTGTCCATCTCGCCAAGTCGCCCGTCCGGTACATCCGTCCACCACCAGCTAACGCAGTGACAATAAACTTCTCATTCGTCAGCTCCGGTTGATTCAAGTAACCGCGTGCGAGCCCCTGACCGGCAATACATAATTCTCCGGCGATGCCGATAGGCTGCGGATGGCCGTAAGCATCTACAATGTGTACCTGGGAGTTATCAATCGGATAACCGATCGGGATGTTCTCCTCCAGCTTCGTAACTCTGTAGGCGGTCGTGACAACAGTGTTCTCCGTGGGACCGTAGCAATTATACAGCTCGTAGTTTTGCTTTCTGAACGTCTTCAGCTTGTCCCCGCCTGTAAGCAGGATTCGCAGTGACGGATTATCCAACGTCATGAAGTGCTCGCAAAATTGCGTTGGCAAAAAGCTTATTGTAATGTCGTTCTGAATGAAATACGCATGTAATTGCCCGGAATCAAGCCGGATCTCTTCTGGAATTACATATATGGATGCGCCCGAAACAAGGTACGGGAACATTTCCCACACCGATGCGTCAAAACCGAAGCCCGCGTATTTCGTGGACCGGTCTTGGTCAGTCACTTTGAATTCTTTGATGTGCCAGGCACATAGATTGACGAGCGTACGATGCTCGACCATCACGCCTTTCGGCCGTCCGGTCGATCCTGAAGTATATATAATATAGGCCAGATCCTTCGATTTTGGAGCTTCAAGAGCATACGGATTGCCGAATTGCTCTCCTTCATCTTGTGCTTCGTTATGATTCCCGGAGGCCAAAGCCCGGGCTGCGCAAATGGTTTCTCCTTTAAAACGGATCTGCCCATCAAGTTTTACGTTAGGCTCCGTTACAAGCAGCTTCGTGCCGCTATCCTCGAGCATGTAAAGAATACGATCCGCCGGATAAGCCGGATCGATCGGTAAATAAGCAGCACCCGTCTTCAATATCGCTAAAGTACCCACGATCATCTCAATCGAAGGGGTTGCGATGATGCCGATGATACGTTCCGGGCCGGCACCTTTACGAGCCAATACACGGGCGAGCCTATCTGCCTTGTCATTCAGTTCGCGAAAAGTCAAAGATTCCTCTTTATATACAACCGCAGTATGATTTGGCGTCTTTTCCGCCTGTTCCTCAAACATCCCGTGAATCGTGCGGTCCAGATCAAAAGGTTCTTCCGTAAGGTTCCAAGCCGACAGCAAATCCTCCTCTTCCCGAGAGAGCAGGCTGATCTCACTGATCATGGCCCCCGGAACGGTCAGGCATTCCGTCATGATTTTTTGCAAATGCATACACATGCGGCGGATAAAATCGCTCGAAAAGATATCATTCGCATACAAAACTTCAAGCCCGCTTCCGTCTTTCCCGTGATACGAAACGGATACATCGAACTTGCCCTGCAGTTCTTCACGCGCAAATTCATTGCCTGTCCAGATTGCCGTATTGCATACAGGTAATGACCCTTCAAGTCCGCATATATCAGAAATCTCTTGCAAATTCACAGATTTGAGCTTGTGTCCATCTACGGCGGAGGCTGTTTGCTGCAGCAGCAGCTTGAGTGTTGTCTCCCCCTTCGCCGTCATGATCAACGGATACGCCTCTTCAGGGGAACCGGTCATAACAAAGGCAATTTCTTCTCTTCTTAAATATTTAATGAGCAGCATGCTCCAGGCAGCACTGAGCAGCGTGTCCGGAGCTATCCGCGCGGATTCGCAACCCTTTTGAAGCATCCGCTGAAATTCCTTCGACCATGTATAAACAAATTTTTGCAGCGGGAAGGGCGCCTTACCGGAATGACTGCGCAGTATCGTGCGTTCTTCCAGTTGTTCGATATACGATTTCCATTCCCCTAAATTAGATTTTTCCGTTGTTAACACCGACATCTTCATCTTTCCTTTGCATGTTCATAGTTGCTAAAAAAGGCTGAAAAAACAAAAAAACCCTACTTGCCGAGAGTAGAGTTAGTTCAATAACGAATACATCATCCGGCAGCTGGCTGGCATGGCGATAAATCGCTTTGAGCCCCTTTAGCTTTGTGTCCCTCTCTTTCGAGGAGGTTTACCACTTTAAGTTTTCATAGTGCAGTAATCATGATACCCAGCGACATTGTCATACTTATCCAAAACTATTACTAATATATACCATAATCATGCTTAAAGTACAGGTATCTTTATACCTTGAAGCAGAAATAAAAGTGTCTATATCCCTAAATGTTGAGAGCCCTCACAGGATATGAGGACTATGAACATTGCGTGAATTTTTACAGCTCTCTGTCTATTAATTCCATAAAACGGCTTATAATCTCAGCCAAGGTATAGTTTTGGAAATCTATGTATCTATCTTCAATGGACAGGCAGGCAGCTAACTTATAATCGGTGTCGAATGAAATGGATCTTAGATACAACTCTGGGTCGATAACTCCTTGGTGTGATATGTAAATGCAATCTCCTGTTTTTACCTTTTCAATAGAGGAAAAATCAAGAGAAAGCCCCTTTCCGATGGCCTTGGCGTAGCTTTCTTTCAACGTCCACAATTCATAGAAAAATTCATTCCTTAGAATTCCCGGCTGCTCATTCCATTCGGCAAGCTCTTTTGGTGAAAAGCAAAGCTGGGCAACCTCCGGTTCTGCCTCGCCCATCTTCTCTATGTCCACACCGATCGGTCCCTCTGCGCTGACAGCACAAACCACCCAATCCATGGCATGCGACACGTTAAAATGAAAGTCCGGAAATCCCTTCAGGGATGGTTTACCGAAACCATCCCTGAGAAAATCCGCTTCACGCAGCTCGATTCCGTTTATTTCGCAAGCAATAATCCGCTTTAGAACAGCCGAAGCCATCTCTCGTCTTGCATCTGGTTCCTGCCTGTACCTGGCGACTTTATTTCTGACATCCTGCGGTAAATACTCAAGCACATGTCTGAATGTCTGCTCGTCATGTCCATGTTGCAAATTTACAGTATAAATCGTTGCGATTGAAGTCACCCTCTTGGTCTGTGAATGAAAGCGGTCATGGTTAAGGAATCAATTGGAGCCGGCGGGCCTGTTCCTCTGTTAAAATATACTCCTCGCTTGGCCAAACTTCATCCTCATCATCCACGCCGAACATTTTCATCACATCAGACCAGATTCCCTTTTCCACTGCTTCTTCTTGGGTAATGATCACTTTCATGAATATCAGCCTCCCTGATTCGCTACTTATTCAGCATTACCCTAAAAAATGTCTTCTGATGCGTATATGCTCTTCGAATGTATGATTTCTTGCTCCCCGCTACGCTTGGCTTTTCGTCTGCGCAGCCGTAGGGCCTTTGGAGAATTGCATGCGGCCGGCTCCCATCATGGATACCGACACGAGAGCAAAGAACACCGGGATAAGCGCCCAGAAAAAAGCGTGATCCACCGAAATCGACAGCGCTGCGCTGATCTTTTCCATCACCTGCGGCGGGATAAGCGCCCTTGTCTCGGGTGACAGCAGCTGCTGCGGATCGGCGCTCGCAGGCATGCTTTGACCCGCTCCGCCCAGCTTTTCCGTCAATTGGCCTTTGAAGTCATTGCGCTGAATGATACCGAAAATCGTAATTCCCACCGTCATCCCTAACGAACGCAGGAAGGAAATCGTCGAGTTCGCGGATCCGCGCTGCCGCAGCTCCATGCCCTGAATGGCTGACATGCTCAGTACAGAGAAGGAGAACCCGATGCCAAAACCGGTAATCATCATGTAGAAGGAAAGGACAAGCCTTGAAGTCTCTGGCGTTATTGTGGTCAGCAGAAACATCCCCAGCAGAAATACGATGGCGGAAAAGATCATAATTCTGCGGAACGTCATTTTGGAGGAGAGCATGCCGCCCACCTGTGAAGCCACAACCGAACTAAGCGTAAGCGGAAGTAGTATTAATCCGGAGTTAGTCGCACTACCACCCATGACACCCTGCACAAATATCGGAATGTATACCGCTGCTGTGATGAACGCTGCACCATAGAACAAGGCGGCTGCGCTGCTGGCGGCGAATAATCTTTTACGGAACATTTCATAGGATATGATCGGTTCCGCCACCCTACGCTCGACAAGCAGGAAGATGATGAACAGCAGAGCAAAAGCCGCAAACAATCCGAGAATAACGAGGGAATCCCAAGCATATTTACTGCCACCGAGTTCCAGCGCGAACATCAGGCTGACCACGGCGCCCACCAATGTGGCCGCACCCCAAATGTCGATTTTCTGACGGGAATGCTCATGTGATTCTCGGTAAAACAATACGACGAGCAGGAATGCAATAATACCAAGCGGCACATTGATGTAGAATATCCAGCGCCAATGCCAATAATCTGTAATATAGGCACCCATCAGCGGGCCGAACAGGTTCGCTACGCCAAATACCGCTCCGAACATACCTGACATCTTGCCCCGGAGCTCCGGTGGAAATATGTCAAAAATGATCGTAAAGGTGATTGGAATCAGTGCACCGCCTCCGATACCCTGAATAGCACGATAGATGCTAAGCTCGGTGATGCTGTGTGCCGTACCGCAGAGCATGGAGCCGATCAGGAACATGACCACACCAAATATAAAAAATTTCTTTCTACCATACATATCGGACAGCTTGCCAAAAATCGGCATCCCCGCCATTTCGGCAACCATATAAGCGGAGGTCACCCACACAAACTGGTCGAGCCCTCCCAAATCTCCGATAATCGTACCCATCGCCGTCGCCACAATGGTGTTATCGATGGCCGCGATCAGAATGCCTAGCAGAAGCCCTGCAACAATGAAGCCCAATCTATTCTTCTTTACAGCCATGACTCTCTCCCATCCTCCTTATCCTTAAAGTCTAATTTTCGCCGATTGCGAAACCGATGATCCACTGTCCTGCTTGAATTCATCCTTATATTCAACAAGGCCAATCCGGCATCCGCTGCCAATCGTAACGCTTCTGCCGCGGACAACAGCTGCTTTGGTATTTTCCAGCACGATGGTATCCCCTTCGATGGTCTCCGCGGTGAGCGAACCTTCCGAGCCTGGAACGAATTTGCCGATCAGCGGCAGACTCATGCTCTTCTTCACCATAATGTGGCTCCCAACGAGCTCGCGCAGGCGGCTTGGTCCGTACATCTTCATATCCACCTGTTCTGCGTTCAGCATGCCATTGACCTCCAGCGTTCCTCTAACCACTATTTCTTCCATTTGGCAATCTGCATTGACCCGCAGTTCACCGCTGATTTTAGCCTTTTCTGCCGACATCCGCCCGCCAACAGCCAGCTCGCCGCTGATGGATACATGACCCGCTGAAAGGTCATTCCCTATCTTCAGCTCTCCTTGCACCTTTACACTTCCGCCATGCATTTTTTCTGAAACACTCAGCGCTCCGTTGCTGGAGGCACTGCCTGCAAACAGCGAGCCATTTACCTTCGAACTCCCCATGCATTTGAACATTTCACAATCCGCATCACCGTTGATAACAGCGTCGCCCATGATCTTGATATTATTGAAAGAACCGCCGTTTGAACTGCCGCTACCCGTTATTTTCATGTCGCCGCGGCTTCCTTTTGAGTTCCCGTTTGTCACCATATGCTTCTTTCCTCCTTTTTAGACACTGTTGAATCTATATTTGATGAACGGCTCCGATGCTTGCATCGTCATCCCGGAGCAGTTGGTTTTTGTACTCCACGCGTCCGATTTTACAGCCCCTGCCGATCCTTATATCATTGCCCCGGACGATTTCCGCTTCCGTATATTCCAAATTGATTTCATCGCCTTCAATGGTATGTGCCTGCAGCTTGGCTGAGAGTACAGGTACGAACTGCTCGATGACACTGAACTTCTTCAACCGTCTGACGGTGATGTTTTCTCCGCCTATTTCCTGCACTCTGCATGGCATGTTCAGCTTGATGTCGATAAAACCGGCATTCAGCAGCCCGTCGATACTGAATCCACCATGAACAGACAACACTTCGCACTGCACATCATCTCTCGTTTTCAAGCTGCCGAATATCTCTATCTTTTCTCCGTCCAGCCCTCTGCCAATGGATAAGCGGCCGTTTACGGTCAGCAGTTCATTACAAACCGCATGTTCCTTAATCGTTACCATCCCGTCAAGGGTCATCCGGTTTGTGTTCAGCCCGCCTTCCACCTTCGCCGTTCCATTGATCGATACAGACTCGCTTTGTAATGCGCCATCGATCGTCATGGTCCCGTTGCTGTCGAGCGAAATACAGTCCGTATCCCCGTTGATTTTTGACATCCCATCAAGCCTAACATGCGAATAGCTGCCACCTTGCGAACGTCCAATGCCGGACATTTGCAGATCTGATCTCGTATCCATTTGTCATGCCTCCGTTTCATTGATCTTTAGTTTTAATTCTTCCATTGAAGCGGCCAGGGGCAGCCGGAAAATCCATTTTACATCCTTGTCAAAATAAATCTGTTCCGCCGATTCAGCCAAAAATAACAGGGGAACTCCCATTTTACGGATTAACACCACTTCGCAGGGTTTTGCCGCTAAAGTGCCATAATGCTCACGCATGACGGTAATCAGCATTTTGCCTTCTTCCCGAGTAATTTCACCGCTTTGCAGCAGCTTCTGCAGTACATAGACCGTCAGAATATCATTAAAGGATAACGTCTCCTGGCTTCCGAGTTCCTCTTCAAACAATCCCATCGCCAAAACCGTAACAATGTTACGTTCGACAATATTTTCAGGTGACAAAGATTGTATATTCGAGCTTGGTGAAAACACATCCGCCAGCTCATCCAGGGACAACCCATCCTTCATGTTCTTGATTCGTTCAATACGCTGCAATATTTTATCCTTTGGAAAAAAGGTTTCCTGTCCTGTAAAGGAAGACTTACGGACAAACCACTCTTCAGGAATGAGATTTTTGCGTTTCCAGCGGTACAGCTGTCCGTAGGAGATACCTGTCAGCTCCAGCAATTCTTTCTTCGAAATGAGATCCTCTTCGTTCATGACACCGCCTCCTCGAAAACTAATGTAACATAACATTGTTACGTTGTAAATAAAAAACACTCACTTATTTTTCTATTTTATGGAATTGATATCCATCGGGGGGAGGTTTTAAAGAATACGCAAAAACCACCGCTCAATATGAAGGGTGGTTTTACGTGATATGCCGGCAAAATCAGCATGGGTATGCTTTTTACGAATGAAATGATGAGTCAGCTCATGCGCCAAACCGTGAATCCGGAGCTCGTCGCCTGACATTGTCCGATTGCCTGCTGCGCTGTACGAATGCCCTCACTCCATTGAACGACGTAACGGAATTCATAGAATCCGCCCAATGTGGCTTTAAAATTCGTTTCCCAGTAGTTGCTCATGGCCCAGACATATAAATGGCGCTCCGTCTCTTCGCCTTGTTGGGTATGGAGCAGTCGTTTTCCGTATTCCAAGGATCCTAATTGAATAAGCGGCGTATCCGGTGTAGCAACCATGAGGGAACCGTTTGTCCCTACGTAGGCCAACCCCTCTTGAATGCAGGTATAGTCGAGCAGCGTTCCCGGCAGTTGATCAATCCATGGCCGAACCGGAGCGCCGGCTTTATCCAGCCACAATGTTTCGTCATCAGGTGATCCAGAAGTAAACGGCAGGGAAATATACACATTTTCGGGTTCCCAGACACTGTCCTTGTGCAACCGGACGGCTGAATCAACTCTGCTGCAAGTTGCATGCAGCTTGAGGAACACAGAATAATAGCTCATCCCGCGCGTTTCGAATTGCAGTTCCACAACCCCGAACAATGGACCGTTTGAGACAGCCTTGGCTTTCACCAGCCGTCCTGAAGTGCGCTGCACGTTAACCCCTTTTCTGTTGCGGCCCATTCCGCTGCGCACTGCATACTGGCTGCCCGGATTTGTCGAATCAACCGCTGGGGTACGTTCATACACAGGCGTAAACGCGCCATGCTTCCAATCCTTGCGAATGAGCTCTTCTCCGGTTTCTTTGTTGACCCAGGATATGATCCCCTCTTCGCTCCAGTGAATCTTCACATAAGGTGATTCGGCACCATGCTCCGAAATCGAAACGGCGTCCTTCTTACTTCCGGATGGATAAATATCCTCTATATCATAAACCGTATCTACCCCGACCAGCTTGAGATTACTCGTCGTGTTTGCCTTCGTTGTTTGCACAGGCCGGAGAATATACTGCTTCTGCTCCCCAGGGTTCAGCTCCGCTTCAATCGTAACGCTCTGATTACCAACTTGATGCGGAACCGCCTGTCCGCTGTCCTCGTCAATAACCTCTAGCCCGTCCTTGAAACGTTCATTCTCAAAGCCATCCCATTCGAGCACGGCGAATTGCCTGGATGCATGCGGCTCCGTATTAACCACGCGGTAACGGAAAGCCCGTCCGGGACGAAGCAGTGAACCGCCTTGTTCGTTTCGCACTTTGTCCAAAGCCCCGTGTGCCAACCGGCTTCCATTAGCTGCATAAGCCAGCTTGCGCACTTCAAGCATTTGCACATTCCAGTCCCAAGGAGAATGGATAGAGGCATGGAATCCCCATGTATGCTCCGCATACATCACAAGCTGCCGCTCGATGTCCGACAGCTCCTGCCGGCTGATAATCTGCTGCTGCGGATCAAGACGTTTGACCTTCCGCAGCGTACGCTGGGCATCCTTGAAGATCTGTGTATGCATTGGCGTAGAGGTTACACCATCCGACCACCAATCCGGCCAATCGCCGCGATACACCGGGATTTCCACGGTTTGCTGCTTCAAGTGGCTGAAAAAAAGGCTTAACGTGGACATTTCGATCTGAACCATGTCCCCATGCTCCCGGTTCCACGTCTGAATCGCCTGTGCAATATCCCCATTCGGCGAACCGTTATCCGTTGCCAGACCCGAAATCATCACCGGAACGAAGTCGTAAGGATATCCCTCTTCTTCCAGCTTGCGCAAATAACGCTCAATGCGCGTCGCCATGATCTCCTCGCGGTTGTTTACGATTGCCGGCGTAATGAATTCGTCCCGGATCATATAGCTGCCGACTCCATCCGGACATAAGCCCAGTTCATTGCCAAACATGTAGTGCTCCCCGTTCCATACAAGCAGTTTCTCTCCGTCCGGCGTCTCCCACCAGAATGGAGTCTGCTTGCGCCCCAGAGCAAACATGCCGTGATGCGTATGGATGCAGGAGAACAAATGCTGAACACCGGCATCCAGCAAGCTCTTCGCGTAACCCCAGCTGTAGCCGTTAATGTCGGCTGTCATGGCAGAGTCCACGGGACAGCCGATAGAACGTCCATATGCGGATGCTTTGGCATGAATGGAGCGGAGCAGGTCTTCATCGGCGAGCTCCGTCATGTTGAGATACGTGCCCGATAATTCAATGTCACCTTGCCGAACCGCTTCCGCAAAGTCACTTTTCTCATCATCAGTAGCTTCGCGAAGAAACTGCTCAACCGCCCAAAATGTCTCGCAGGTCCATTTGAACCCCTTCCATTCATCCCGTTTTCCGGACCGCATGGCCTTGGAAATCATGACGGCTTGGCGAATAAAATCAATGTGGTATTGCTCAATTCGCTCCTGTCTTTCCGTATAACCAATATCCGTATGCGAATGGTGAATCACAAAGATACGCCATTTACGGCTAAGTTCATTCATAAATACATCTCCCAGCATCAATTAATAAAAGAAAGGAACAACGCGCCCAAAACGGTTAGCAGCCCTGATCTCCAGTAAAAAGCTGACATGCTCCCCTAAGCGCACTCACCGATATATCCGATGAGATGCGGACCGGAATGTTATCCATCGAATCAGTAACGAATAGATCGGCGCTTTGGGCAATCTGCCCCCCAATGACGACGGCGCCAGGTTGAAAGGATCGGATAAACGGGAGCAGCACCTCCGTCAGCCTTTCGCCGAATTTACGGAACAGCTGTGCCACCTGCCTTTCGCCGGAGCGTGCCCGATCCGCCAAATTCTTCACATCCTCTTCTCCTGCAGCTACATTCTCAATCCCCATCTCTCTGGCAAGACGAACGATTCCTCTACGCGAGATGTAGTCGTCCATAATTCCCTCCAGGTATGGCAAACGATACAGCCATCCACCTTCAGGAACCCCCTTGCCCTGTTTGACCAACTGTCCGCTGCTAACGAAGGCTGAGCCGAAGCCCGTGCCAATCGTCAGACAAATCGTTTTCTCATACCCTCGCCCGACACCAAAGGCACATTCGCCGAGAGCGAACAATGCTGCATCATTTTCGATGGCAACTTCCGGCAGAGAACTCCATCTTGCCCGCAGCTCAGGAATGCCCGCGATCCTGGCGGTCAGTTCTTCCTTGAGATTGACGCCGTACAACGCTTCAAACTTGTTCAAGCCACGTGTCCGGCAAATTCCCCTTTCATAATCGAAAGGGCCTGGAAACCCCAACCCGACACCCCGGATCGCGTATCCGGCCGGAACCCGCTTTCCCTGAACCTCGACAAGATCGGTAAAATGCCGCAGCAGCACTTCCTTCTCTTCCCCCGAACGGGCGGGATAGACGGCAACAGGTTCAAGGAGGCTCCCGCTGCTTTCAAAAATACCTGCTTTAACATAAGTGCCTCCGACGTCAAAGGCCAATACGCTATCACGCATGTATGTCGACCAAGCTGATGTTCCATTTTTTCGAAACGCCTGCTTTAATCAGTTTGCATGGCATGCTCCCAAGATTCACAATGGCGTACGCACCAAACGAGGCAGGGATGATGTACGACTCTGCGTAACGGAATTCGACATAAACCGTTTCATCATCAAGCGAAACAATACGCACGCATTCCCCTTCAACCAGATTAAGCAGAACGAACTCGTCATCCGTTTCATCCTCCCAGCGATCGGTCAGATGGATGCGATTGACATAAAAAAGCAAATCCTCTCTTTCCCCAAGTACGTACTCCATATTGCTTCCTTGCTGATTCAGAAGTTTCGGCCCCGGAATCAGGTGATCCCGAACCCAATCTCCTTTACGCGTAAAATCAATATTTTCGAAGGCGTGCTCGATGTTCATGGGACGCGGCTTTCCATCCAAATCCTTTCGCACATAGTCGTATATTTTGAATGTAAACCACCATGTCGTCGCCGAAATTTCTAGCACGAAATTGTTTTTCCCCGAGCAGTGGACCGTCCCCGTCGGAATGAGATACAGATCTCCCTTCTCACTTGTCCATTCCTGCACATAGTCCGTAAATGCTATCGGTTCTCCGGTGGCTTGGGACTGCTCTGCAGCTGCTTGGAACGACTCAGGCGCACAGGTCTCGGTCAATCCGAGGTATACTTTGGCGTCGCCTTGTTTTTCCATAATGTAATACGACTCCTGCTGCTCCATAAATTCATTGAATCGCTCCCGGACATAAGCCTGTTTCGGATGGACCTGACAAGAGAGGTTATCACCATCCATCGTGTCCAAAAAGTCAAACCGGACGGGAAAATAATCGCCGAACAACTGAACGTTACGGGCGCCGATCATGTCCATATGGGCATAAGCCATCACGAGCAGGAAGGGAATTTCCACGACCTGATTCCCTTTCGATACGAGCACCGAATTTTCCGGAGCAATCGGCTCGAAGTTCCAGGCACAGTTCACCATATTTTCCGGCAGACCGGCTATTTGCTTCAGATATTGCCCACCCCATACGCCCGGCATCATAAACGGCTTGACGCGCAGCGGGAACCGGGCAATGTCATCAATCACAGCCAAAAGGTCGCGTACGGTCATCATTACGGGGCAGCGCGGATCATTCATATCGACATAAATATCAAATGATTCCAATCGCTCCTTCCGGTAGCCTTCCATCAGCGGCCATTCCACAAAATAAGCTATTTTATATTTTTCTACCGCATCCACATTCCAGCTCAATCCGAAGTTCAACAACCCATCTTTATGGGCGATCTCCTGGTATTCCCGCGAAACATCGAGGAACAGTGAACCCTCAAAGCGGCCGTCACACAGCCATAAAGCACCTGGGCCAAAAACAATAAACAGCGTCCTGGCGCTTGCGGTTTCAACGAGCTCGTCTGCATACTCGGCAAAACTACGCTGTGCCCCGTCCCTGAAATAATCGTCAATCTTCGCCTCCGATACGTAACCAAAGGCGCGATTATCGGTTATGTTCCGGTCAAAATGATGCCTCAGCTCCGTTCCGGATTTCAAATATCCATACACATCCGCAGCGGCGAAGCGAAACCCATGCTCCTCTGCGAATGGGATCAAGCGCTTTAGCAGCGCCTGAAAATCAGCACCATGCGTACCGTCTATCGCAAAGGTAACCACGTTACTGCTTGCGCCTTGCGTTTGAGAGATCACCCGCTTCAGTAATGCCTCATATCCCTGTTCCATGCCATTTTCAAGGATGGCTTTTCGAATCGGATTCAGCGGTCTTGTTTCGAACATAACATTTCAGTCCTTCCTCAGGGTAACGACGATCTTGATTTAAACAACAATCTTTCCAAACAACGCCCAACTTGTGTAACATTGTATTAAAACAGTGTGCCGATGTCTTTGCATGAACAGGTCTTCCTTTTGTAAAAAACGGACATCTGTTTTCCGCCTTTGATTCACTCCATTCAAGTCTCTGATTTATATGATGAAAGGAGATACCCATGTCACTGATCGAAGCAACCTTCCGCCGTGCCAACCAAATTTGCAACCGCCAGCTAACCAGGCTTGAAGAGAAAGACTTGAGTATTTCCATCCTATATTGGGGGTTCATGCCCACGCATTTTGATAATGCCCTGCACCGCCATTCTTTCTTCGAAGCCTGTTATGTGATCGAAGGCAGCGGCTTTTACATCGAGCACGGCATGGAATATCCGCTCCGTCAGGGAACATCCTTTTTGTCCTTGCCTGGCACTGGGCATCAAATACGCAGCGTTGCCGGATTAACCCTGGTGTATGTTGCCTTTGAAGTGGATGAAGAGCGTTCAGGGAGTCTATACATCGAGGCCTTCCGCCAGCTCCTGGAGCAAGCCCAATCGGTCATCTATGGCGCTGACGCACATCCTGCAGGCCGTTTTTGGGAAGCGTTAATATCCGTTTTTCAAAATGAAGGCCCTGTCATGCCCGTCTTGCTGAAAAACAGCTCGATGTCCCTGCTGCTTTCGATTCTCGCACTGCATGGACTTAAACCGGCTTTTTCCCTGCAGCTTCCTACGGATGCCCTGCATGAAGAGAATATCCTTTTCCGGCAAGCCAAGCTGTTCATTAACGATAACCTGAGCAAAGAACTCACCCTGATGACCGTCGCTAATCATCTTCATATCTCTTCGCGTCACCTGACGAGACTGTTCCAAAAGCATACAAACCAAACCTTCGTTCACTATGTTCAGGAGCGAAGGGTTCAATTTGCTTCGCAGCTGCTCCTGGAAGGGGAGCAGTCCATTAAAGATATCGCCTGTCAGTGCGGCTTCCAATCGGTTCACTACTTCACCCGAATCTTCACCCAGAAGCTCGGCGTATCCCCTGCCAAATTCAAACGGTCACAGTTTACCGAGGGGCGTTCCGGTAAAAACCACTTTAAGCAATGAACGCATCGCTAACATAGGAAAAAGGGCTGACATCCGGTGTGGGTGCCAGCCCTTTTGATTTATCAAACGGCGTTTTCATATACAATATATGTTTTTGTCCTCCGGTTTTGCCAAGAACATATATCGTTATAACAAAAATAGCCGCAGATACGCGGCTATTTCTCAAAACCGTGGAGACGTTTACCCTGCCGGAAGACCGGAATATTTTCTCCTATGTCATGGAGGCCCACCAAAAGAACCTACATAAAATGCTTTTTAAAATCAGCAAAATTGCATCACTCTTTATTAATCTCGTATCCCGCCTTCTCGAAAGCATGCCTCATCGGGAAATTTTCAACATCGGTATCGGCATAAATTCTCCAAACCCCAATATCTTGTAACACCCTTGTTGCTCTTAACAGCAAATCGTTAATAAATCCTTTCCCGCGGAATTCAGGAATGACACCTATGTAATGAATCGTTCCTTCCATCAATCCATTCTTCTCACATCCTTTAAATACAACAGGTTGAATAAGTCCAACGGGTTTTCCATTATAGTAGGCCAGTTCCCACCAATTTTTTTCGTAATGAAAATATCCTTCGTCGACGTTGAAAATGTCCTCTACTAGTTCATGATGACTCTCCGGTGTAATGCGTTTTTTATCCTCTCTATCTAAAGAACCTACAACGACTTGACTAATAATCTCTTTAAACGAGTCTTCTAATTCCAGGATTACTTGTTTAAATTCGCAGCGATCTGGCACCACGATCTTTTCCTTTGGTTCATTCCATACAAAAGCAATTTTCTTATAGCTTGAAGTCATGCATTCATTCCCCCTACCGCTTCCTAATGATCCGGTACATCTTGTTAGACTAATGATCTATATTTTCACCCCAATACTGACAAATAGTAAGTGTTTGATTTACTGGATAACATCAATAAAAATGGCCTAATTTCGTAATTAATCTGGATAAATTATAATTTATCCATCGTTGGCGATCAACCAACAACATATTCAATCGAATAAAGGAGACGTATATGGAAATTGAGCAGCAGTAAAATGAAATCGAAAAGTTAAGGGAACAAACAACTCACAAAAAAAAAGGTTGAAAATGAACTCATATTGCATATAATTAGTACCAGGTACTATTACCTGATAATAATTTATGCCAGGTTTTTTTGCTGGTAATTCCATAATCCAAGATGAGGAGAGATCGCGATGAATACACTGTCATCCAAAGCCAGAATCACCGCCATCGGAACGTACGTGCCGGAGAAGAAATTAACCAATGAGGATCTGGAGAAGCTCGTGGATACGAATGATGAATGGATTGTGCAGCGGACTGGAATGCGGGAACGGCGGATCAGTGGAGAACAGGAATTCACGTCGGATTTATGCATCCGGGCAGTAGACAATTTGATGCAAACCTATAGCAAGCGAGTTGATGGCGTCGATTTGATCATTGTCGCTACGACGACTGCGGATTATCCCTTCCCCAGCGTGGCTTGCCTTATCCAGGAGCATTTTAAGATCCCAAACACCGGGGCATTCGATTTGAACGCGACCTGTGCCGGATTCGCTTACGGACTGCATGTGGCCAATGGACTCATAACCTCGGGACTGCATCGTAAAATACTTGTGGTGGGCGGGGAAACACTTTCTAAGGTTACCGATTACACTGACCGGACGACCTGCATTCTGTTCGGGGACGGGGCTGGAGCGGTGCTGATTGAGTATGACGAAACAAATCCAAGCTTTATCCAATCGATTCAAGGGACAGATGGCAGCGGAAGTGTACATCTCTACCGTTCCGGCATATCCAAATGGATGAATGGGCTACCGTTACAAGGTAATGGCTACATGGTCCAAAACGGGCGGGAAGTATATAAATGGGCTACGCGGACGGTCACCGCAGGAACTGAAGAGCTGCTGTCACGCGCCCGCATGAATACCGGGGATATTGACTGGTTTGTGCCCCACAGCGCTAATCTGAGAATGGTTGAATCCATGTGCGAAAAAACCGGCTTCTCTTTGGATGACACCTTGTACAGCGTAGAGTATATGGGGAATACCTCCGCGGCTTCCATCCCGCTGGCGCTTGGTCTTGGGATTCAGGAGGGGAAATTGAAATACGGAGACACCCTGCTTCTTTATGGCTTTGGAGGCGGTCTGACTCATGCGGGCCACATCGTAAAATGGGGCGTGCCGGATTTGAAATAAACGGGTAGTAACCGTAAAAAAGCCGGCTCTATGATGATCATAGAGTCGGCTATCTCTTTTGTAAAAGAACATTAGGATTTCGGTTTCGCGGCCGTGTAATAGGCTGTGAATGAGATATTTGCAGTCAAAATGCTTCCGGGATTGCGCTGCTCATACGGCTGTTGAAAGCTGAAGGAATCGATGGTAATGAGGCGGGGTGCGGCCTGAAGCTGCTTCATCCACGCATGGATCTCATTATAGCCGCCTTCCACCACAGCTTTCATTTTCACTTCCTTAACGGAGCTGTAATCCTCCGGCTTTTTCCCCGTCATAAGAGCAATCTGATTACTCTCCTGTAATTGAAACTCAATATCCGTTAATTTGGCGAATGACTTGTCTTGAATCTTTTTCAGCTGCAGCACGAGCTGCTGTGTATCTTCATCCAGCGGCAGAGCTTCACGGGCAATTTGGAAATCCGGATCATCCATACTACTCTTGCTGCGCAGATCAGCCAGCTTTTTATCCAGAATATCTCTCTCCTGCTGCAGTGTTTCAAGCTCCGACTGGCGGATCGTCCCCGTATCCATCGAAGGCTTCAGGGCAAACATGTAGAAGGCAAATGACAGAACAAACAGCGCCACCATGCCCAGAAGTATAACGGATCGATTATGGTTGATCTTCTCCAGCATGGTCTACCTCCTTCACCGCTGCCGCTGCGTCAAGACGGCTTGTATTTATTTTATACATGACTGCATATTTCGGCTTGGTTATCTGCGTTTCCGGAGCTGCTGCTCCTCCGGCCTGCACGGCCTGTTCTTCCGTCAGCTTTTCTATCGTTGCCTTCAGGGCAAACGGCATATTTTCCAATTCGGCTAGATAGGCCGCAGCATCCTCCATCCGCAGCATGTTCACGGAAAGCGTAATGTCCCCATATTGGCTATAGGCAATATTCCGGATGACCGCTCCCTTCGGCAATTTGCCATCCAGCTTATCCAGAACTGCCACAGCATCCATCCGGTTGGCCAAAATTTCATCCACGACCTGCTGAGGATTATTAGAAGCTGCTCCCCCACTGTTTATAGAAGCAAGGTCCAGCTGAATGGCTGCCTTTTGATCCTGAACGCCCTGAATTTGCTCGGCAAGCGTACCATTCTCCCCGTGGGAAGAAGCGTACCACCAGCCCATCCCGGCCATACCAAACAGCCAGACGGCGATCAGTGATAAAACAATATAAGGAAATACCTGGGCTTCTCTATCTTCCCGGGGCATCAGATGCAGGTCACTCACACCGCGCCCGTATAAGGAGGCTCCAAGCGCAATCCGGTAATCATTCAAATCGGCTTGATCGGGGTTAAGGCCCCGTCTCGCCGCTTCTTGAAATGAAGCCGCCTGGATATCCATATCCGGCAGCATCTGATTGAGCTCCCGCAGCAGCTGCACTCGACCGGAGACCGGGCCGGTAACGATGACATCCGTAATACGGGTGGAACCGTCATGCAGACTGTACTGGTAGAAGTTCAGCATCCGGGAAATCTCAGCCGTAATTTCCACCAGCTGCTCCGCCGACAGCTGATCCCCCGCCGGTCCATGGATATCTTCCGCAGACTCTGCTGAAGCCGCTGCTTCCTGCACTGCTGTATCTTGGGGCCAGAAGACGGTTTCCCCAGGAGGAGGAGTCAGGTCATATAAGTTGATGGTCCGCAGAAATAACGGATGCCCCCCATGGAACAAATACACATCCAGCATAGTCCGATCCAGATGGATGAGCATCGTATCGGAAAATGTCATTTTTTCTCTAAGCACGATCGCTCTGGCCAAGGCTGTGGCAGATATCTCGATGTTCTGTACCTTCAATCCCGCTTCATGAAGCAGCTCGATGTAGCTGTCTATGAGTCCTCCCGGTGCGGCAAATACCAGCAGCTGTGTCGATGCTTCATCCGTATCTGTCACGATATAGTCATAGACCGCATTGTCAAAAGGCAGATGAAGTCCGGTCTCCACCTCAAGGCGTACCAGCTGATCCAGCTGTTTGCGGTTCGTGCTCGGAATCGACATTTTGCGGATGATGATCTGTGACGGAGGAATGGACAGGGTGACCTGCGACCCGCGCAGCCCTTCCTTTTTCACCCACCGATGCAGCAAATCGCTCAGCCCCTGCCGGTCAGCAATATGATTATCTACGATCATGCCTTTCGGGAGAGGAAGCATGCCTTTACGGGTAATACCCCATATTTTTTTGTTGTTCAGCCGGACGTACCGGATGCCTGTCTGCTCAATGGCAAGACCCAGCGGCTTGGTCCCCCGAAGCTTCATATGATTAACCCCCTAACTCCATAGCGAGAGGTACCCGCTTATCATCGTTGTACCGTACCCGTAAGCCAGCAGCGTACCCGCGGCAAGCCAAGGTCCGAATGGTACCGGCTGTTTGCGCCGGAGAACGCCTGCCAGGATCAGCAGTCCGTATACAACCGTTCCCATGATGCATGCCGCAAGAAACGCGACCAGCACATTCGGGATACCCAGCACCCAGCCGCAAAGAGCAAACAGCTTTACGTCCCCCATGCCCATACCGCCAAATAACGCCAAGACGAATGTGATTCCGCCCCCGATTGCCGCTCCGGCCAGATGGCTCCATAGTCGGCCCTCCGGGAAGATGAAAACTGCGGCAACGAGGATCGGCGTGAAAAAGAGAAGCACTTTATTCGGAATCAGCATGTATTTGAGATCCGCAACTGTCACGATCACCGCCAAACTGATCAGTACCAGCCCGATCAGCGCTCTGCCGCTGATGCCTTCATGTAGGACGGCCCACAGGAACAGCAGTCCTGTCAGCGACTCGCCTAAAGGGTAGAGTACCGAGAGTTTTATGCCGCAGTGGCGGCAGCGTCCTCGGGAGAGCAGGTAGCTGAACACCGGCACCAGGTCTTTTGCCTTTAGGCGTGTTCCGCAGCCTGTGCAGTGGGAAGGCGGGTGAATGATTGATTCACCCGCGGGAACGCGCAGGCCGACGACGTTATAAAAAGAGCCGAGCAGCAGTCCGCAGATCAGGGCGTAGATGGGGATGATCAGTGTCATTGGCGAGATGGCTCCTTTGATTTGAAAAGGGAACCGGAAAGGGTGATCCGGTTCCTGGTTGCATGAAAAATGTTAGGCTCGTTATTTGGGTGTTGCTGTTATTTGAGAATGCCTACTACTATTGAATACTGCTATTTGTGAATGCAGCTACTACTTGTGGATACTGCTAATATGAGAATGCTACTTTTTGAAAAAATGTGGCTATAAGTATTGCTAGGTTGAAGCTAGTTTCTTAAAGGCTGTTTTTGGCGCTCTTGAGGTCGCTGCGCATACGGATCATTCTCCCGATCGCTGTTGTCTTACGGATTTCCTGGATTGGAATAAGGTCAGGGTAGAAATCCGACGACAAAGGCGAACGCTGACGCTTCTTCAGAACGATTCCGTCTGCTCCGCTGGTGTATTGTTATAAAACATTAAAAATGTCTTTTCTATTGCCTCACTGATCAATAAGTTAATTTTTAGTAGTGGTATCCTTTTTGCTACTTAATACTTCCGTGGCATTAAAATTCCCTAAAGATTTCTCTCCATGCAACAAAGTAACACCAGATAACTCATTGTTAGAAAACGTAACCGCACCTGCATCTATGACTTCTTTGCTGCTCGGCAAATAAAGATTAGCATCTAAATATTTCTTAGATTTCAACGTCGCAATGTTAACTGTTAAAGTACCTACAGTGCCTGCTGTTTCATCATCTTTTATTTTCCCTGAAAAGTCTCCATTCAACTCATTCGTTACATACAACCTCGCCGCATCATAAACCTGTTTCGCTGTTGCCACATCTGCTGAATCCCTCGACTTGTTCATAACATTCGAAATCAACGGCACGGCTATCACCGCGATAATCCCGATTATCACGATAACCGCCAATAGCTCGATCAGCGTAAAGCCCTTTTCCTCTCTTCCCAATCTACCGAAACGTTTTTTCATTATCGCTTCCATACGATGATCCTCCTTATTAAAATTTAAGTATAATGAGTTCATTTTTATATACAGTCAGAACCAGTAGGCTCTAAATGTTGTTATACAGGCTGAACATCGGCAGCATAATCGCTGCCACGATAATGCCCACCACGCCGGCCAGGAACGCGATCAGCAGCGGCTCGAGGAGCGATTTCAACCGGTCGACGGTATTCTCTACGTCCATCTCATAGAAATCGGCTACTTTCGACAGCATCAGGTCAAGCGCGCCCGTCTCCTCGCCGATGGCTATCATCTGGGTGACCAGCGGCGGGAATACCCATGCTTTTTTGAGCGGATCAGAAAGCGGATTTCCTTGGCGGAGTGAATCTCCAGCCGAGCGGATATATCCTCCTATCACCTTGTTACCGGCCACCTCTTCGACTATTGTTAATGCCTGCAACACCGGCACCGAGCTTGCATACAGCGACGAGAAGGTCCGCGAGAATTGGGCAATCGAGCCCTTCTGATTCAGCTTGCCGAACACCGGGATTTTGAGCTTGGCATAATCCAGCATGTAAGCCCCGCGTTCGGTGCGTTTTGTCCACTGATAGGCGACGATCACAATCAGCAGACCCGCCAGCCAGATGAACCATTGATGCTGAAAGCTGTTGCTCAGCGCGAGCACCATTTTGGTAATCGCCGGAAGCTGGGCATCCATCGATTCGAACATGGTGACAAACTGCGGAACAATGGCGTACAGCAGGTACACGACTGCAGCGATGGCCATCAGTCCGACGGTAATGGGATACGTCAGGGCTGATTTGATCTTTTCCTTGGTGCTATGCTGTTTCTCGAAAAATACGGCCAGTCGCTCCAATGTCCCTTCCAAATCCCCGGACTCTTCACCCGCGCGGATCATGCTGACGAACAGGTTGGGGAAGATTTTCCGATGCTCCTGCACGGCGCTTGAGAAGGCCACTCCGCGTAACAAGCTTGAGTCGACATCCAGAAGCGCTTTGCGCAGCGCCTTGCTTTCGGTCTGTTCCGCCAGAATCCGGTTGGCGTCTACGATACTGACTCCGGCCCGGATCAATGTTGCAAACTGGCGGCAGTAAATAATAAAATGAATGGTTTTGACCGGATTTCCGATATATAAATCCTGCGAGAGAATGGATGTGCGCTGCTCGGTTAATGAAAAAACCGTCAGGTTCCGCTTCCGCAGCTCGTCCATCGCCGATGGCTTGTCCTGGGCAGTCAGCTTCCCTCTCAGATCCTTGCCGCCGTTTGTCCGAACCACATATTCGAATTGCGGCATCAGCTGCCTCCTTCCGCCAGATACGACTGCGCCGTTTTCGCATCGATGATGCCGGTCTGCAGCTGCTCACGAATGGACATGTCCATCGTATGCATGCCCAAGCTTTTTCCGGTCAGCATGAGATTGCGAATCTGGTGGTTTTTCTCGGATCGGATCAGATTGGCCACGGCAGGCGTATTGATCATGACTTCCGTCACGCAAATCCTGCCCCCACCCGCTTTCCTTGGAAGAAGCCGCTGCGAAACAATGGCGTTCAGTACGCCTGCCAGCTGTATGCGGATCTGACTCTGCTGATGTCCGGGAAAAGCATCAATGATGCGGTCAATCGTCTGCGGCGCGTCGGTTGTATGCAGAGTTCCAAGCACCAAATGCCCGGTTTCCGCGGCTGTAACGGCTGCTGAAATCGTCTCCAGATCCCGGAGCTCTCCTACCAGAATCACGTCCGGGTCCTGCCGCAGTGCAGCCCTTAGACCCTGAGCAAAGCTTGCGGTGTCGCTTCCGACCTCCCGCTGCTGGATCAAGGATGTCCTGTTGTTATGTATATACTCGATGGGATCCTCCAGCGTGATGATATGTTTATGCTGCGTATGGTTGATGTGGTCGATGAGCGCTGCCAGCGTCGATGATTTCCCGCTTCCCGTAGGTCCGGTCACGAGTATTAAGCCATGAGGCTTATGCGTCAGGGAACGGATCACCGGCGGAAGTCCAAGCTGCGCAAGATCCGGCACCACGGCTGGAATCAAGCGCGCCGCAATTGAAGCGCCATTTTGCTGCCGGAATACATTGAGCCGGAAACGGCAGGCCGATTCGATTTGAGTAGAAAAATCAACTTCCCCTTCTTGCTCAAAACGTTCCCTTTCTCGGGGGCCCATCAAATCCTGTGCCATCACCTTCACATCTTCCGGGGACAGCTCTTCTTCCTGCATGACTGCAAGCGCTCCATCCATGCGAAGCATTGGCGGTGAACCCGGTGAAACGTGAAGATCGGAGGCACCAAGCTCAAAAGCCTTCAATAGCAGTTCATGAATATCCCGTTTGATATGGAGCATTAGCCCTGCCTCCTTTAGTTTGCAACGGTTTCACGCAGTACTTCCTGCATGGTAGTCAGCCCTTGAACCACCTTCTCGAAGCCGTCCTCCATTAGTCCCGTCATGCCCTGTTTACGCGCCGCTTCCCGTAATCCATCCACGGAGGCTGAAGCAGTAATCTGCTGCCGCATGTCATCGTTGATGCTTAGCACCTCATGGATGGCAGCACGTCCTCTATAGCCGGTACGGTTGCAGTTGCCGCAGCCTTTTCCCCGGTATAGCTTGTCGGCCTGGAACCCGTGACTGTTCAGCAAAATGAGCTCCTGCTCACTTGGTGTATAAGAAATCTTGCATTCCGGACAAATCCGGCGTACCAAACGCTGTGCCACCACGCCAACCAGCGATGAAGCGATCAAATAAGGCTGGATTTCCATATCCCTCAATCGGGTAATCGTGCTGACGGCATCATTCGTATGCAAGGTGGATAACACCAGATGGCCTGTCAGGGAAGCCCGCACGGCGATTTCCGCCGTTTCATGATCCCGGATTTCACCGACCATGACGATATTCGGATCCTGCCGGAGTATGGAGCGGAGACCTGCCGCAAAGGTGAATCCGATCGCCGGGTTCACATGCACCTGATTCACGCCTTCGAGCTGGTACTCCACCGGATCTTCGACTGTAATGATGTTCACGTTCTCCACATTCAGATGATTTAGTGCTGAGTATAGCGTTGTCGTTTTGCCGCTGCCTGTCGGTCCCGTAATCAAAAGAATGCCGTAAGGGCGCTCGATCATCTCCCGGAACACCCGCAGGTTGCGCATATTGAAACCAAGCTGATCCACCGGTTTCACGCCCGTACTCAAATCCAGGAGCCGGAGTACGATTTTCTCGCCGTGAATGGTTGGCAGTGTCGAAACACGGATGTCCACCATTTTGTAATCAAACTGCATCTTGATTCTGCCGTCCTGCGGCAGGCGCCGCTCCGCAATATTCAGCTTGGCCATGATTTTGAGTCGTGCCGTGATAAAGCCCTGCATCTGTTTCGGAAGATGACGCTCGTTACGCAGCTGGCCGTCAATCCGGTAACGAATAGCCAGATTATTTTCGCCGGGATCGACATGAATGTCCGAAGCTTTGAGATGTACGGCCTGCTGCACCATTTGGTTGACCAATCTCACGATCGGAGAATCCTCGTCCGTAATCTCCGTTTCTTCGATATCTTCAGCGGAAGGCAGATCTACCATCATCTGGTTCATAGAATCTCTCAAACCATAATGGCGGGCAATCGAACGTTGCAGCTCCTCCCTCGTACAGATCGCCGGTTCGATCTTGAAGCCGGTCGTCATCCGCAGCTCTTCAATCGCAAAATAATCTAAAGGATCAGCCATGGCCACCATCAGCTTGCTTCCATCCTTCATAAAAGGAAGTACCTGATACCGCTTCGCCATACTCTCCGGAATGATCTGCGTAATCGCGGGATCAATCTGGTATTTAAACAAGCTGACATGCGGTATTCCAAGCTGGAATTCGAGTACTTCGATCAGCTGCTGCTCTGTGATATAGCCTTGGGAAATGAGAAGATCCCCGAGCTTGCGCTTGGTTTTGCGTTGTTCACCCAGTGCTTCCTGAAGCTGTTCATGTGAAATCACATGATTTTCGACCAGCAAATCTCCCAGCCTTTTTTTGACAATAGCCATGTCGAATCACTCCATAAAAGAACTTTTTAAGAAAATCCTTCACAAATATGAAAACAAAAAATCAGTTATATAGTTCTATTAAATGTGAATCTTTTTTCATATATTTAAGTTGATAACAAGAGACTTATATCCTAAAATGATATATAGCATAGATTGGATAAATTTACAATAAAAAACCCTCTACATATGGATTAAACCTCGCTAATTTCGCTATAATACTGGAATTTTTCCATTTTCTATTTTAGGAGGATTGGAATGAAGAGGAAAATAAAACTTGTTATACCGCTCGTCATTGTTATAGTTCTTTTGGCATTGATTGTCCCCTATCGTTTGACGAAGGTGAATGCCGTCGAAGAACCGCCATATCAGGTCAATATTCTGGAAATCGTGGATCAAACGGACTACTCCGTTCTGAGGGACAAGCTAAAGAACGTTTCGAATGTAAAGGTGGACGTCATGCGTATGAAAACGTTCGTGGCCATGCGCGAAGATATCAGCGGCCAGTATGATGCGATTTATATTGCGAATGCGTATTTTACGGATGTGAAAGGTAAAGTGACCAGCACTAACTACAGCACAGACGGTGTAGCTCCTTTCAAAAAGAGCGGTGATACCACTAACCAAAAAGCAGCCCACCAAACCACCTCCGTCATGAACGACATCACGCAGTTAAAGGCTGACGAGATCAAAGAGAATTATATAAATAAGGGACTACCCGTCATCGTGCACGATAATGTGCTGCTGCAGAAGGCATCCTCTAGCGGAAAGCGGGTTCTGTATAAAACGTTTAAAGAGTATGAAAATTTCAAAGGTACCAAAGGCAATGTGTATTTGGTGAATGATACGGAGCTGAATCAACTCATTGACCAGATCAAAATATCGAGTTCGACCCTGTACCAGCAGCTCCACCAACGCCCAAGGATCCAGCTGACCTCGAAGCCTGACGATTACAATGGAACCTCCAGCAGCAGAACCTATAAAGCGGGGGACACCTTAACATTTAAGTTTAATGCCTACAATGTTCAGAACCTGAGTGACAACCGGATCACAGCCAAGCTGAATTTATCGGTGGACAAGGTGTTCAAATATACGGATGATAACCAGGTTGCCCTGAAAACGATCACGCAGGCATCCGGTAATGAACTTACTTATAACCTGCCCAAGGCATATTCCGGACTCCTCTACTGGAAGCTGGATGTCTCCAATTCAATTACAGGCCTGATCGATAGCCTAAGCGGAACCATCCGGTATCAGGATGAAAAAACCGTGGTAAGAGTTCTGCAGGTGATGCCCGATTCAGGCAGCTCCAGCAGCTTGCTGTCGGGAAGCAACATGACTCAGTCCTATTTAAAAAGCGATGATTACGAGCTGAAAATAAATCCAATAAGCTTTAAAGCATTTAAAACCATGGTCGCCGAGAACACAAAAACAGCGTTAAACGGAAAATATGATATGGTCGTGTTCGGTTTTAAGGACAGCTACAACGAGGGTAGTTCTTTAGATGCCGGCACTGCCGGTGTGGTTCATGAATTCATCCAATCGGGACAAGGCGTCATGTTTACACATGATACGATTTATAAGAGCACAACCAGCAGCAATCCATGGGTTGATCATTTCCAATCAGACACCGGACAGATTAATCCTGAAACCAACCTCGGACTCGGCAATCCCTTAAGCGGCACATCCACCAAGGTTGTAAATACCGGTCTGCTGACGCAATTTCCATTCGATTTAAGCAAAACACCGGCATCCGGAAGCATAGGACAAATTGCAACCACGCATAATCAGTATTTCACACTGGATCTCGATGATGAAAACGTCGTGCCCTGGTACAACATCAATTCTACCGGCCGGGATGTCGACGACAGCTGGAACCATTACTATACCTATACCAAAGGCAACGTCACATACTCAGGCACAGGGCATACCAGTACAGGCTTCCCTAACTGGGAGCAGCGCCTGTTCGTCAATACGATGTATCGCGCGTTTATCGGGGCCAATCATGCTCCTGAAATTACGGTCATCAGTCCCAAGGAAAATGCAGTCATTCCGTCTTATCAAAAGATTCCTGTCAGTTATACGGTGAATGATCTCGATTTGAAGGACCGCAATATTATGACGCAAGTCAAAATCCTTCAGAATGATCAAGTCATCAGTTCCTTTCCACTGGAGGAGGACAAAGTGCTTTCCGGCTCTACCATTTCGTATAACCTGGAGAATCCATTAAAAGATATCAAGGACGAGGGCCGGTTAAAGATTGTCATCACTGCGCATGACCTGCACGGCGCCCAGGCAGAACCCAAGATCATCAATATTATCGTCAAGAAGAGCAAAGACAGCCTCCAGGTAGACCGTTCTCTCCGTGAGGATCAGCGCGGCAAGGATATTTTTACGGATGAAGCCCTGGATATCACCTACACAGTCAAACCGGTTGCCATCCCTACAGAACTCGGAACCATAGATCCCGCTAAAATGATTGTGACGGATCTTCGTTTTAACGAGAAGCTGCCACCAAACCTTGAGGTTGGCGAGATCAAACTGGACAGCTCTAAAGGCAGCATCCAGAAGACCGGCTCGCTTAAAGAGGGCTATACGCTTACCGGAACCTTATCCAATGTAACGTACCTACTTTCGGAGGACGGCCAGAATTACATGACGAATCCTGAGGATTCGATTCAATTTATCGTTCCCGTGATACCTAAGGAAAAAGGAAACTATCTGCTGGACCAATCGACACTTGGCTTCAGGGATTTTGATGAACAGTCCAAGAAGGCGGCCTTCCCGGTCATCTCATTCACAGCCAAAAAGAGACTGACCGAGCTATCAATCGGTAAAGAATATACGATTCTAAAAGGGACATCCATCGTACTTCCCGTCACTTACAAGCCGGAAGATGTGGATCCTAAATCGCTGGTATTCTCCTGGAGCAGTGCCGATCCGAAAATTGCTTCGGTCGATGATCAAGGAAAGGTAACCGGAAACAATGCAGGCACAACCACCGTAACGGTCCGGTCAACCGATGGAAGCCACTTGGAAGCCAGCGCAAAAATCACGGTGTTCGATCCTGTGCTTACGCTAAAAGCTCCTGAACAAATCAAAGTGAACCAAGCCGGGAAACTCCAAGCCATAATGGACCAGAAATATTTGCAAAATGTAAAGCTGACCTGGAAGTTCAGAGGTGCCGGCGATGATATGAAGGCCGTGTTGATCGATTCGGGCGATGCATGGAGCCGTGACTTGAAAGGTATTGCCGTTGGTCCTGTGACGGTTGAAGTTACGCTGGAAGCCGTACTTGCGGGCTCGACAACCAAAGTTCAATCCGCCGCTTCGGCGCAGGTGATTATCATCAATCCCCTGGAGTCCATCTCCATCGACGGGGAATCCTCTGTTGTCATTGGCAAAACAATTGCTCTTAAGCCGGTTTTAAACCCTACCGATGCTGAAAATGTGCCACCTCTGGTATGGTCATTCAAGGGTGCCGATGACAGTAAATATGCTAAGTTGGAAGTAACGGCGGAAGGCGTAACGGTTACCGGCAAGCAAAAAGGCACAGTTACCGTTCAATTGAAGGTGGGCAATCTCGTTGCCGAGCATGCAGTGGTGATTAAGCAGTCACTTACCGGACTGCAGCTGCCATACAGCCTGACCATCTATGAGGGCGATCTTTTCGATCTGACGACCAAGCTGGCCATGCTGCCTCATGGCGGTGTCGTACCCGATCAAGTTAAAAGCGGCCTGATATGGGTAAGCAATAATACCAACAATGTTACGGTTATTCCAAGCGGAGCCCATGCGGGAACTATTACCGGCCAGCATGTGGGACAGGCCATTGTCACTGTGACGTTCAAAGACGATCCGAATATTAAAGCCGAGATTATTATCGAGGTGAAGAAGAAGTCAGCCGGGGCAACCGGTAACGACCGTTACTAGGCTCCTGAAGCTGAAGAAAGGACCGCTGGAATTCCAGCGGTCCTTTCTTTGTATTTTTTTAAAGCAGCATGGTCTTACTTTTGATGGAAAGGCAGGCTTCTACGACTCCAGCTTCAAGCTGCCGATCCGGACACTGATTTTGCTGACCCTTGGGAGCCCGATATACTGATGCTTGAACACATCACCGTTATATTCCACGCTGAATCGCGCAGTCTGTTGCTCACCGACCTGCTGCTCGAAAACGAGTGGATCGGAAGATCCGGACGGCCCGTCCGCCCTACCGCGCATGGCATTAATGGTCAAATCGCCTTTGGCGAAGAAGCCTCCTTTTAAGTGAAAGGTAGATCCGACACCGTAGAGCTCGGCTTTATCATCCGTATAAAAGAAAGCACTCAGAATGGTTGGTCTCTCCGTATTCTTAAACGCGTCCACCCTATAGATTTCGATCGGGCCCTTGCCGATCAGCACCAATTCTTTTCCGTTCAGACCTTGAATGCTTGCATCCACAATTTCGGTTTTGCCTAACGTAAAAACCGTCGAGTCGAAATGAACGTTACCATTGATCGCAATATTGCCCGTCACCAGGATATTTCCGGCGATACCGATATCTCCTGCGAACCGTGCGTCAATATTCAAATTCCCATTTACGATCAACCAGTTGGTTTTGCCGCTTCCCTGTGATGTATTGATTTTCAGGCTTTGCAGCATACTGCCATCCACCGTTAAATCCCCTCTAAAAATGGCAGATTGGTTTAAGTCGGTCAACTGCGCTACAAGCTTATTTAGTGCTTCTTTATAAACCGCGAGTTTTACTTTGTACTCTTCTATATCCGCATTGTACTTTGTAATCTCTTCTTCGGATGCGCCCTCCCCCGGTATAGGAGGATAGGCTGGCTCTTCGGGCATTTCAAGCTGCAAAAACGGAGCGTTGCCATTACCGTTGCCGTCTGATTTATACTGGTCGTCATACCACTGCACAAGCGCCTTGCCGCTGTCTTTAGCGTTTGGTTGTAATGAATTCGGATCAAGCGCTTCCCTAGCCTTGTCATTAAACGATTCTTCCACATTCATGCTGACGAATTTACTCAGCGGTTTGATTCTGAGGTTCTTCGCAGGGTCGAATGCTGATCCAAGAGGCTTCTCGCAGCCTCCTGCCTGAAATGGAGACTTGCCAATCCCCTGGTCAAAGCAGCCCACCTTTTTGAGCGACTGAATATGCGCCTCCCCGTCTTCCTGCCCCCCTGTTCCTTCAGGAAGCAGCACCGGGAAGAGCGTTGGAGCATCATACGCATTGCCATGTGTATAATGCGCTGTATTGGACAACAGCAGATTTTGACCGGCATAAATATTCCCCTTCATGTCAGGCGATCCGTTCAGGATAAGGTCTCCTTCGGATCCCAGGGCATACCGGAGAAAATCCGGGAACGTATCAATGACAATCTCCCGGCTAAGCTTCCGTTTTACACCGTTCACGACAGCTTCGGATCTCAGCGTAATCGGGTACTCCGTGGCAGAGGTGGATGACTTGTTATATTTGATTTCCGTAATTTTTGCCGAAACCTTATCCACACCGTTCGCACCCAGCTCAGAACCCAGCGTCAACTGGCCCGCTTTAATCTTTTCTTCTAGCTCACTCATATAATTCCGGATGACACCATCCAGCTTTTCCGGCTCAATATTTTTCGAATCCAGCTCCGAGAAAATATAGCTCGCTCCTTCATCCAGCGCTTTCTCGGCCAAATGCAAGCTTTGCACGTCATTCTCCCGCGTCTGCGTACGCTGGGCACCTCCGATTGCTGCCGCTACAACAGCCGTTCCCAGGATCGTCAGCAGCAGCGCCATGAACAGAACCATGACCAGAGCAGAGCCGTGTTCATCACGAAAGCGAATTTTCCTCATCACCATGACCTCCACTTTCGACTATTAAAAAGTGACTGTATACACTAGAATCCAAAACGGCTTTGCATATTTAGCTTATATGGCCGGTTCTCGTATATCTGCTCCAGCTCCAGGGATATGGAGAGTGTACCGCTTTGGCATAACGACAGTCCGCTGCAATCCACAGTCAAAGAAGATTGGTCCGTCAGAGCAGAGTCCAAGTTACGTGTCGCTTCAGCACCGATCGTTTCCACAATGGCATCCGGGTCTGCATCTGCATTCGAGCCTTGATCATGATATTGCTCGATAGACACTTTACCATCCGCAAATTGAATGACATGGGCCTGCTTCCCGCTTTTGCGCAAAACAACCGATGTCGTGCTGCCTGATATTTTGGGCTCGATGGAATCCGGCGAATACGTGTACAGCTCTGTAATGACTGCCGACATGATCAAATCCGCTTCATCCCGCAGTGAATTTTCAATGGAGATTTTATGATAGCTTCGCATTCCGAAGATGGTCAGTGAATATACCAGACCCAGCACCAAGGCCATGACAGCCAGCGTCGCGATCATCTCCAGCAGCGTAAAGCCCTCCTCCCGCCGGAAGCGTTTAACGAAGTTGTTCATTCGTAATATATCCCTCCACGACACTATCGGTTTGATGGCCGCCAGGTCCGCCTGCTCCACGGATCACGACTTTGACAGGAATCAGGTCTTTACTCATCTTTTGCTTTTGTGAATCTGAGAGCATCTGCTGATGCAAGTCCGCCTCGTATTCGACGTCGATCTCATACGCAACGTTATTAATCGTAGGATGGAGTACAGCAGCAAGCGTAGCAGCGTCGGTATCCGGAAAAATATTGCTGTATGTACCGGGTGAAGCTTCAGCCGCACTGCCGAGAATCGCGGGATGCTCTTCTCCGAATTTCTCCGCATGATAAAACTCATGTAATTTCCCGTAATCCTGCTTCTGCATAAACACGAGCGCATTGCGCGCCAAGTTGATCATCACGGTCTTGTTTTGATTGGATTTGGAATACGATAATGCATTACTGAAATAGGAGGCAAGAACTATAGATACGATAGAAAAGATCACAATTGCCGCCAGAACCTCTACCAAAGTAAAACCTTTTTCCTGCTTTGAGACGGTTTTAAACACCTCTGCCGACTCTCCTTCGCGTGACCTTCATATAAATAGCTAAAAATGGATAATATGTACTATTTCATTATATGCTTTGTCCTCTTTGGTCAGCAATCCCCAACTATGAAAATACAGCAAAAAAGCCGGTAGAATCAGAGATTCCAAGACCGGCTTCATCATTATCAAACATAGTTCATATGAACTATTTTAGCTAAAAATCTTATTGATGCTCTTCAAGCCAGTGCACTGTCATCTGCATCAGCACTTCACTGCGCTTGACGGCATTTGCCACCTGGTCTGTTGCTGTACCGCCGTATACGTTACGGGCGTTGACCACGGTCTCCGGCTGAAGTACTTCGTAAATCGCTTCGTCGAACAGATCTGAAAACTGCGTGAACTCATCCATCGTCAGATCGAGCAAGTACTTGCCGTTCTGAATGCAGTAAAGCACCGTTTTCCCGATAACTTCATGCGCCTGGCGGAACGGAAGGCCTTTGCCCACGAGGAAGTCGGCGATATCCGTTGCATTGGAAAAGTCTTTGTTCACAGCCTCGCGCATTCGCGATTTGTTCACCTTCATGGTGGCAATCATCGGTGCGAACAGCTGCAGCGCACCTTCAAGCGTCGCTACGGTGTCGAACATGCCCTCTTTGTCTTCCTGCATATCCTTGTTGTAGGCCAGCGGCAGGGATTTCAGCACTGTAAGCAGACCCATCAGATTGCCATAGACACGGCCTGTTTTGCCGCGAACCAGCTCTGGCACATCCGGATTCTTCTTCTGCGGCATGATGCTGCTGCCTGTGCAGAACGCGTCGTCCAGCTCGATGAAGTTAAACTCAGTACTGCTCCACAGCACCAGTTCTTCCGACAGGCGGGAGAGATGCATCATGATGATCGAAGCGTCAGACAGGAACTCAACGATAAAATCACGATCGCTGACGGCATCCAGGCTATTTTCATAGACGCGGTCAAACTGCAGCTGCTCTGCCACGAAATGGCGGTCAATCGGGAACGTTGTTCCTGCCAAGGCACCCGCCCCGAGCGGAAGCACGTTAATACGCTTGTAGCTGTCCATCAGACGCTCAATATCACGCTGGAACATCGAAACGTACGCCATCAAGTGATGGGCGAACAGAATCGGCTGTGCCCGCTGCAGATGCGTGTAGCCAGGCACGATCGTATCCAGGTTATCTCTGGCTTGTCCCACCAAGGATTTTTGCAGCTCATGCAGCATGCCCGACAGCTCGACCACGCGTTTGCGCAGATATAGATGCATATCCGTTGCTACTTGGTCATTGCGGCTGCGTCCAGTATGCAGCTTCCCGCCAACCGGACCGATCTCGGCAATGAGGTTTTTTTCCACGTTCATATGAATATCTTCATCCGAAACCGAGAACTCGATTTCATTATTATGGATCTTATCCAGCACTTTGTTCAGACCGGCTTTGATGGTTTCAACATCCTCCTGCGGCAAAATCCCGCATTTGCCCAGCATCGTTACATGTGCAAGACTTCCTTGAATGTCTTCCTCTGCAAGCGCCTGGTCAAACCCGATGGATGCAGTATACTCGTCCACCAAATGGTTGGTCTGCTTCGTAAAGCGCCCTCCCCACAGTTTACTCACTTATGTTCTCTCCTCTCTGACGGCAGAGGGCCGTCCCTCCTCACCTGGAAAAGGAACGGCCGCCAATGCCTTGCCGCTGCGCGGTTCAATCATTTATTGGTTCTGTTCTACGCCAGTGCTTACTTTAAGACGAAGTGCGTTCAAGCGGATAAAGCCCGTTGCATCCCCTTGATCGTATGCTTGCGTCGGATCGGCTTCCATTGTGGCAATATCCGGATTGTACAAGCTTACCGGACTCTTCACGCCTGCGGCGATAATGTTGCCTTTATACAGCTTCACGCGAACCGTGCCCGATACGTTCTTTTGGCTTTCGGTTACCAGCGCCTGCACAGCCAGACGTTCCGGAGCAAACCAGAAGCCGTTGTACACGAGGGTACTGTAACGGGTAATCAGGCTGTCACGCAGGTTCATGACTTCGCGGTCCATCGTGATGGATTCCATTTTGCGGTGAGCGGTGAACAGGATTGTGCCGCCCGGCGTTTCATACACACCACGGCTCTTCATGCCGACAAAGCGGTTTTCCACCATGTCCACGCGTCCGATGCCATGCTTGCCGCCCAGCTCATTCAGCTTTTCCATGACTTGCAGCGGGTTCAGCTTTTCGCCGTTCAGCGCAACGCAGTTACCTTGTGCGAATTCGAGATCAAGGTATTCCGCTTCATCCGGAGCATCCTCAGGGGACGCGCTCAGCAGGAACATTTCTTTATTTTCAGGTGCGCTTGCGTCAAACCAAGGATCTTCCAGCACGCCGCTCTCATAGCTGATATGCAGCAGGTTGCGGTCCATGGAATAAGGCTTGGCTGCAGAAGCTGTAACCGGAATGCCGTGCTTTTCGGCAAAAGCGATCATCTCAGCGCGGCCCGGGAAGTCGTTACGGAACTCTTCAAGGCGCCATGGCGCGATGACATCGATATCCGGAGCGAGTGCGGCTACGCCCAGTTCGAAGCGAACCTGGTCATTCCCTTTACCGGTTGCCCCGTGGGCAATGGCTGTTGCGCCTTCAGCACGCGCAATCTCAACCATACGCTTAGCGATCAACGGGCGTGCAATACTGGTGCCGAGCAGGTACTGGCCTTCATACAGCGCGCCTGCCTGGAACATCGGATAAATAAAGTCCTTCGCGAATTCATCGCGCAGATCATCGATGTATACTTTGGAAGCGCCTGTTGCCAGTGCTTTTTCCTCAAGGCCGTCGAGTTCTTCCTTTTGTCCGATATCCGCTGTAAAAGCGATGATTTCCGCATCATAGGTTTCTTTGAGCCATTTGAGAATAATAGATGTGTCCAGGCCGCCGGAGTAGGCGAGCACGATTTTTTCTTTTGCCATGTGTTGAACTTCCTTTCTTTTTACGCTTCGTAGTTCAATTATATCCCATTCGGGATGGTTAGGTTGAAATGAAAATAATTCTCTGATTCTAAATCTCTGATTCGTGCGGATGCGCCGCTGCAGTGACTTATCGTTCGTCGGGTGTGACCGCTCCGGATACGGATCGTTCTTCCGATCGCTGTTGTTCCCGAATTTCTTTATTTAACTTTTAAAAGGTAGAAATTCGGGAACAAAGCTTATGCTTACGGTGCTAGCTTTCCTACGGAAAGCTTTTAGGCGACCGCTACCGCTTCTTCAGATCGATTCCGTCCCCTCCGCTGCTGCGTGGCTTATCCTATATCTACGAGTTACGAGTTACGAGTTACGAGGTACGAGGTACAAGGTAAAAGGTACAAGCCTAATATCCTAAGAATTACTCGCCCATGAGTTATTGTTCGAATAGCATTCGTCTGACCTCTCACTATGGGCTTGTCAATTCAAGCATAATAACCTTCTCCTAACCCATCAACGCGGCCATCAAAGCCTTCTGCGCGTGCAGGCGGTTCTCGGCCTGATCGAAAATAACGGAGTTCTTGCCGTCGATCACACCTGCGCTCACTTCTTCACCGCGGTGTGCCGGAAGGCAGTGCATGAACAAATAGTCGCTCTTGGCGCCTTTTGCTAGTTCTTCATCCACTTGGTAGTCTTTGAAAGCAGCCTCGCGGATTTTTTGCTCTTCTTCAAAGCCCATGCTCGCCCATACATCCGTATAGATGACGTCAGCATCCTTCACGGCTTCCTGCGGATTGCGTGTCACAACGATCTCCGCGCCGGTTTCCTTGGCGATCTCACGGCTTTGTTTTACCACTTCGGCATCCGGTTCATAACCTTCCGGACTTGCAATGGATACATGCACGCCGAGCTTCGCTCCGCCGATCATAAGGGAATGCGCCATGTTGTTGCCGTCGCCGATGTAGGCCAGCTTGAGGCCTTTTAGCGTACCTTTGTGCTCGTATACGGTTTGGAAGTCCGCCAGAACCTGGCATGGATGCGCCAGATCGCTGAGGCCGTTAATGACCGGCACGGATGCATATTTAGCCAGATCGGTCACGTTGTGATGTCCGAAGGTACGGATCATGATGCCGTCAAGATAACGGGAAAGCACCTGCGCCGTATCGCTGATGATTTCGCCGCGTCCGAGCTGGATATCATTTTTACTCAAAAAGAGTGCGTGCGCGCCCAGCTGGAACGCTCCAACCTCAAAAGATACACGCGTACGAGTAGAGGATTTTTCAAAAATAAGTCCGATCGTTTTGCCTTTCAGCGGCTGGTAAACCTCACCGTTCTTTTGCTTCCGCTTCAATTCAACGGCCAATTCAATCAAATACTGAATCTCAGCCGGGGTGTAATCGTCGAGTTCGAGCAAGTCCCGGCCTTTCAAGTTTACATGCTGCAGCTTTTCTGCCTGGGTCATGGGTGTTCCTCCTTTTTCTCATTCGTTCTTTAGCTTGCTTAATCACTAATGATGAAAATATTTATAGTGTTAGTCTTTTTTTACGGCTGTATGGTCATGGATCACGTCGGCGATAATGCTTACCGCCTGATCGATTTCTTCCTTCGTTACGTAAAGGTTTGGCAGCAGGCGGATCACGTTTGGTCCAGCAGTGATAAACAGCAGGCCACGCTTCTGTCCTTCAAGCACCAATTCGCTCACGGGTTCGGCACACTCGATGCCAATCAAAAGTCCAAGGCCGCGGATGGCTTTAACATGCGGATTGTTCGCAAGCTTCTCCGATAGCTGTTCCTTCAAATATTTTCCCATCTCTGCCGCACGCTGCGGAAGCTGGTCCTCCAGGATCGTCTCTATGGTGGCGATGATGGCCGCCGTAGCAATCGGCGTTCCCCCGAAGGTCGAGCCATGGCTGCCTGCGCTGAATGCGTCCCGTAGGAATGCCTTGCCGAGCATGGCTCCCGTCGGGAATCCGCTGGCAATGCCTTTAGCCAAGGTGAAAATATCCGGCTCAATGCCATAATGTTCATGCGCGAACAGTTTGCCTGTACGGCCCATGCCGGTTTGTACTTCGTCAATGATCAACAGCAGGCCATGCTCTTCGCACAGCTTTTTCACGGCTTGAACAAATTCCGGCTCAACCGGAAGCACGCCGCCTTCTGCCAGCACCAATTCAAACATGATCGCCGCGGTTTGGTCGGTAATAGCCGCTTTTAAAGCATCGAGATCATGAAGCGGCACGCTTTTGAAGCCTTCAGGAAGCGGCAGGAAGCCTTCCTTCACTTTATCCTGACCTGTTGCGGTCAATGTGGCCAGCGTCCGTCCATGGAAGGATTGGACAAAAGTAATGATTTCAAAGCGTCCGCTGCCTTTAATCTTCTGGTGATAACGGCGGGCCAGCTTAATTGCCGCTTCATTGGCCTCGGCGCCACTATTGCAGAAAAACACAGCATCAGCGCAGCTGTTCGCGGTCAAAAGTGCAGCAGCCTTTTCTTGATTCGGAATCTGGAACAGATTCGAGACATGCCACAGCTCATCAAGCTGATCCTTCAGCTTCGCCTTTACTTTCTCGGGTGCATGACCCAGGTTGGTAACGGCAATACCGCTCATGAAATCGAGATACTTGTTCCCTTGATCGTCCCATAACCAGCTTCCTTGGCCTTTAACCAAACTAATCGGATATCTGGCATATGTCGGAAACAGCGAGCTGGACTGTCCTGCAGGGTTGCTCATTGAAATCACTCCTGTCACTTGGATTATTTTAAAAATCATATCTGGTTTGGCATTGTGCACGGTAGCCGCTACGGTTACGGATCGTTCTTCCGATCGCTGTTGCCTCCAAATTTTTTTGATTATCCCTTAAGCGGTGAAAATTCAGAGGCAAAGCATATGCTTCCGAAGCGAGCTTTCCTACGGAAAGCTTTTAGGCGAACGCTATCGCTTCTTCAGTACGATTCCATCCCCTTCGCTAACTATGCTTCATAACGAGCACAAATCATATTAAATGAATTTCTTACGATCTCAGTTTTCTTTGTTCCTTATCTCACAATACGCGTCCCGATCGTTTCGCCTTGAAGCACCCGGCTCAGCACCCTCGCTTCGCTGCCATTTACGATAACCACTTCCTGCACGTCGCCCTGGATGCAGCTGACTGCGGCTTTGACTTTCGGAATCATGCCGCCGTAAATATCGCCGCTGGCAATCATGTCCTCGATCTGCTGCACCGTCACAACAGGGAGAACCTGTTTGATGCCTTCGATCTCTTTCATAATGCCGGGAACATCCGTGACGACGATCATTCGGTCCGTCCCCAGATACGAAGCTACAGCACCCGCCGCCGTATCGGCGTTGATGTTATAACGTTGTCCGCTTGCATCCACGCCAACTGGGGCAATAACCGGCATATAACCCATAGCCGTAATGCCTTGAATGATGTCTGACTGCACCTGCGTCACGTCGCCGACCCAGCCGACTTCAGCCGCATTCGCTACAGGCTGTGCCTGAATCAACGCTCCATCGACGCCGGAGATGCCAAGCGCCCTGCCCCCGCTCTGCTGAATGCGTCTGACAATCTGCTTGTTAATGCTGCCTGCAAGCACCATCTCCACCACGTCCAGTACCGCTTCCGTCGTCCGGCGCAGACCATTCACGAACTCCGTATCAATCCCGAGCTTCTCCAGATTTTCCGAAATAGCCGGGCCCCCGCCATGGACGATGACAGGCTGAATGCCGGATGCCTGCAGCTGCTTCAAATCCTCAAAAAAGGAATCCGGCAGTGCCGCCAATGTACTTCCGCCGCATTTCATGACGAAGCTTTGTTTGCTTGCTGCATCCTCAGCCGCGGTTTGCTCCTGCTGATCCAATGTATTCACAGCTCTCTCATCCCCATTCTGCTCTATCTAAGTCCGGTAAGCCGCATTAATGCGGACATAATCGTAGGTCAGGTCACAGCCCCAAGCCGTCGCATGACCCTCACCATGATGGAGATCAACCACAATACGGACGGTGTCGCCCTTCAGATATTTCAAAGCCTCTTCCTCATCAAACACTACCGGGCGTGAGCCCTCCAGAACCGAAATATCGCCAATGTGGATATCAACGGTTTCCGGATTCACCGGCTCGCCTGCGCGTCCAACCGCTGCAATAATCCGTCCCCAGTTCGCGTCTGCACCAAATACAGCCGATTTCACGAGACTCGATCCAATCACGGTTTTGGCAATCGCACGTGCGGACTGATCGCTCACCGCTCCGTTCACGTTTACTTCAACCAGCTTCGTTGCTCCTTCGCCGTCGCGGGCAATCGCTTGAGCCAGCACTTGGCATACATAGGTGAATCCAGCTGCAAAAGCTTCCCAATCCGGATGGGACGGATTCAGCGTTTCATTACCCGCCAGACCGCTTGCCATTGTGATCAGCATATCATTGGTGCTTGTATCTCCGTCCACTGTAATCATATTAAAGGTCACATCAGTCGCCTGCCGCAAAAGCTGCTGCAGCACGTCAGCCTCAATCACAGCATCCGTCGTCATAAAAGCCAGCATGGTCGCCATGTTCGGATGAATCATGCCCGATCCTTTGGCTGCTCCGGCAATATTAATCTCCTTACCATTAACCACTACCGCAACACAGGCTTCTTTCTTCACGAGATCCGTTGTCAAAATCGCCTGCGAGAAATCCTCTGCTCCGGCAGCTTCACTGCTCAGCCGCTGCGGCAATCCTGCGATGCCTGCCGTAACGCAGTCCATCTTGAGCAGCTCGCCGATCACTCCCGTTGAAGCAACAGCCACATCCTGCTCTGCAACGCCCAGATGGCGTGCTGCATCTGCCCGAATCGTATACGCATCAGCTTCACCTTGCTGCCCGGTGCAGGCATTGGCATTGCCGCTGTTAACGACAACGGCCTGCAGTCTGCCGCCCTGCAGGCTCTCACGCGTCACCTTCAGCGGTGCCGCCTGAAACACATTCGTGGTGTACACAGCCGCAGCCACGGCGGGTACCTCACACAGAATCGCGCCGAGATCATGGCGATCTGTTTTCTTCAAACCGCAGTGCAATCCGCCTGCGGAAAAACCCTTAGGTGTTATAATGGAACCGCCTTGTACCGCGGTATATTTTTCTTGTCCCATAATGTTGTTCATCCCGCGCTTTATGGATACACCGGTGTGTAGCCCAGTCCGAGATTCTCCTCCCATCCCATCATCAGATTCATGTTCTGTATCGCTTGGCCTGCCGCACCTTTGACAATATTGTCGATGACCGAAATGATCGTCACCCGTCCTGTCCGGGCATCTGCCGCAAATCCGATGTCACAGTAGTTTGATCCATACACTTCTTTGGTTGCCGGCCAGATTCCTTTATCCCGCACACGCACGAACGGGCGGTCTTTGTAATACTGCCGGTACAGATCCACGAAATCCTCATCGTTATATACGCCATTCATCTGGGCGTACATGGTGCTCATAATGCCGCGCGTCATCGGAACGAGTTGGGTTGTAAAGGTCACGGTTACTGGCTCTCCGGTTACCTGGCCAAGCACCTGCTCGATTTCCGGGATATGCTGATGCTTATTCACTTTATAAGCTTTAAAGTTTTCGTTAATTTCCGCATAATGCGAAGTCAGGCTTGTGCCCCGGCCCGAGCCGGATACACCGGATTTGGCATCAATAATGATGCTTTTCGGGTCGATCCAACCGGAACTGATAGCTGGAATTAAACCAAGCAGTGTTGCTGTCGGATAGCAGCCCGGATTCGAAATGAAATCTACAGCCGCGGCTTCCTCTCCGAAAATCTCGCATAAGCCGTATACGGCTTTTTCCAGATAGCTCTGCTCCGGTGCCGGATGCTTATACCACTTCTCGTAAGTTCCGCCGTCCTTGATCCGGAAATCGCCTGACAGGTCAATGACTTTCAGCCCCGCCTCCAGCAATCCCGGCACCAGCTTCGAGCTTACTCCTGATGGCGTTGCCGTGAAGACAACATCGGCCTTTTCCGCGATTTCCGCGGCATTAACGCCATCTAGGTTCTGGACGATAATATCCGTTAAATGCGGAAAACCTTCCGATATCGGTGTTCCTGCACTTGATGATGAAATAACCGACGTAATCTCCGCAAGCGGATGCGCCTGCAGCAGGCGGATCAATTCTACCCCGCCGTAGCCTGTCGAGCCGACAATCGCAATTCTGATCTTACTGGTTTCCCCATGTTCTCCTGGCATCCCGAGTTTCCCCTCTCTATCCCCTGACTTGCATCCCTCTAATAAATATGTATTATTATACGACTGTATTAATATAAATACAACACTTTCGAGTGAAATCCGCCTTGTCCTATAAGGAGTTTTAGTTTTTTTTCGCAATGAGACAACTCTAACTTGGAGAAGATTGCATGTATAGATTTTATGCATGCATCCAAATATAAAAAAATTTTTAGAAAATATAGTCAAATGCTAACTTGCTGGGTAATAAACATGTTGTAATGAACTTAAACAGGGAGATGATTTCATGAAGAAAATGATTATTGGTCTTACTATTGGCATGCTGATTGGCTCTTCTACAGTCGCTATGGCTGCGACATCTAGTACTGTAAAAGCAACTCTTGTTAAGTACCGCATAATGATCAATGGGCAGAATAAAGTGGTATCAGCGAATCAGCTATCGTATAACGGAAATACATACATTCAACTGCGTGAAGCAGGCACGCTCTTCGGTTATAACGCTACATATGTTGGTTCCACTAAAACAATTCACTTCGATACGAAAGATACAGTTAAGGAAAAGTGGATTACCTTAGGAGAATTCGCTGGGAGCGCTAATCTAAAAGTCGAATTAAACTCAAATAAAAAAGATGTATATAACGTGATCCGTGGTAAAGATCAAGTCATCCTCTCATTAGATACACAAAATTTAGGGGAAGGTGAAGAAAGAGGATCTGCCACGACAAATGGTACCATCATTTATTTCACAAAAATAAATGGTTCTCTTGTACTCAGCAAAGCAAGCTTAAAAACAGCTGGATTGATGTAAACTTAAACTAATTCCGCTTAAATAATTCGTCTATAACTTGCTGAAGAGGCAGCGAAGAAATCTTCGCTGCCTCTCTTATTTTTTCCTTTTTCTAAGTTCTATGATTCCAATTTAAATCCTTCACCCAGCACTTCATGGGTGTTGCTGATAATCACAAAAGCCTCGGGGTCTACGGTTCTCACCAGCGTCTTCAGCCGTGTTGTCTCGCTTTGACCAATGACCACCATCAATACGGTGCGGTTATCGCCCGTATATCCGCCTTGGGCGTTCAGCTTCGTCAGGCCTCGGTCCAGATCATGGAGAACGGCTTCGGTTATTTTCTCCGTATGATTTGAAATAATATAGGCTACTTTGGAATAGTTGAATCCAAGCTCAACCGCATCAATCACTTTTCCCGTTACATAGAGACCGACCAATGCATAAAGTGCCTTTTCCAGAGACAAGGTGCATGCTGCCAAAATAATGACGCTCCCGTCCAGAAGAACAACACACAGCGAGAAGCTGAGCCCGCTGAATTTTTGAATGATTTGGGCGAGTGTCGTCAGGCCTCCGGTTGATCCTCTGCCGCGATAGACAATCCCGATTCCGAGTCCCACCGCAATTCCTCCGTAAATCGAAGCCAGCAGCGGATTGCCCGTAGGAAGGGGCCAGTCCTTGGTGAGGTATACGAACAGCGGCAAAATAACACTGCCCAGCAGTGAGCGAATCCCGTAATTTTTGCCGAGCAGCCATACTCCTAAGAAAAAGAGAGGTATATTAAGGGCCCACTGGGTAAATGCAGGCTCCAGGCCTAACCAGGCTTCTCCCAGCACCGATATTCCGGATACGCCGCCGGACGCGATGCCATTCGGCAGGAAGAACAGATTGAATCCAAGGGCAATGATTAAGGAACCAATAATGATAAGGACCGTATCCACCATATGGCGCAGAGGGCCTGTTGGGGGAATAAGTGGAGCCTTTCTCCGGCTTGAAGCTGCAACTTGAGACATACTCGTTTTTCTCTCCTTGAAATATATTCTCCTGGCTGAGGATGCAGAGGTCCCCTCCTAATACACCTGGACGCCAAAAATTCCTACCCAACGATATAGACTAAACAAAAGGCAAGCTTTCGTTCAATCTATATAGAGTGTAGGAATTTCATGGGTTTTATTCGGTATCTACTTTAATCTGGCTTCGCAAATAGCCGTCGATGAAAGGATCCAGATCCCCGTCCATCACAGCGCCGACATTGCCGGTTTCCACTGAGGTGCGGTGGTCCTTTACCATACTATAGGGATGGAACACATAGGAGCGAATCTGGCTGCCCCATGCAATATCCGACTGTTCCCCTCGGATTTCATCCAGTTCTTTTTGCTGTTCTTCTATTTTACGTTCATACAGCTTGGAACGCAGCATTGTCATCGCTTGTTCGCGGTTCTTGATCTGTGAACGTTCATTCTGGCAGGTAACCACAATGCCCGACGGCAAGTGGGTAATCCGTACGGCCGAGTCCGTCGTATTGATATGCTGTCCACCCGCGCCACTCGCCCGGTAGGTATCAATCTTCAGATCCTCTGTCCGGATTTCAACATCTGTATCCTCTGTAATTTCCGGAACCACATCGCAGGATACGAACGAAGTATGCCGCCGTCCCGAAGAGTCAAAAGGTGAAATCCGCACCAAACGGTGCACTCCCTTCTCGGTTTTCAAATACCCATAGGCATTGAAGCCCTTGATCAGGAGCGTCACGCTCTTGATTCCCGCTTCATCACCAGGCAGGTAATCGAGAACTTCTACCTTGAAGCCTCTCTTCTCCGCCCACCGGGTGTACATCCGCAGCAGCATCTGTCCCCAGTCTTGCGACTCGGTTCCGCCCGCTCCCGGATGAAGCTCCAGAATGGCATTCATTTTATCATAAGGCTGATTCAGAAGCAGATCGAGCTCGAAATCCTCTAGTCTCTTCTTAATGCTCTTGACCGATTCGGCAATTTCACCAAAAAGTGATTCGTCGCCTTCTTCATCTGCCAGCTCAGCCATCATAGACGCATCATCATACTCCTGCTGCAGCTTTTCATATTGATCTACGGAGGACTTTACCGCGTTCATTTCTGCAATGACGCCCTGCGCTTTCTCGTTGTCATCCCAGAAATCCGGCGCGGACATCTTCTCTTCAAAGTTGGCGATCATTTCCTGCTTGAGGTCTAAGTCAAAGAGACCCCCTAAGATTGGTTAGTTTGGTCGCAATTTCTCGCAAATCATGCTTGATGGATGGATCGATCATGATATTTCCTCACCTCTTTATCGACATAAACTCCCTTAAACAAAGGAGACTTGGCGCGTGATGCCTGTATCGCTGCCGAAGGCCTTTGATTCAAGGGAGTTCTGTTCCGCACCCCGATGGGGCGCGGCTTATATCCTTACAGCTGCCGGCTGCAATCAGCCGCATGCTATATTATACAGCTACAACTATTCTTGACCGTGGCAGTGCTTGTATTTTTTGCCGCTGCCGCAAGGACAAGGATCGTTGCGTCCAATTTGGTCGCCTGTGTGCACAGGTTTCTTCTCCGTAGGTTCGCCGTTTGTTGAAACCTTGCTTTCTTCAATCACCGACTGGCGTTCCTGGTTCGCTTCGATATGCGCCTTCATGACGTATGTCGCTACTTCTTCCTGAATGCTGGCCGTCATGGCGTTGAACATTTCAAAGCCTTCAAACTGGTATTCACGAAGCGGATCCGTACCGCCGTATGCACGAAGATGGATACCTTGGCGAAGTTGGTCCATCGCGTCGATGTGGTCCATCCACTTGCTGTCTACGGAACGAAGCACGATAACCTTCTCAAACTCGCGTACGAGTTCGGAGCCGATTCTTTCTTCGCGTTCATCGTATTTGGTTGTAACTTTGTTGAAAATGAATTCTTCCATATCCGGTATTTCTTTGCCCCAGAGGTCATCACGCGTCACAGTGCCTTCATCCAGCAGCTTGCTGTTCACATAATCAGCAACCTCTTGAAGTTCCCAGTTCTCTGGAATATCGTCAGAACAATGCGCTTCGACAACACGGTCGATAACCGGTTTGATCATTTCCATGACGATGTCCTTGATATTCTCGGATTCCAGAATTTCGCGGCGCTGCTTGTAGATAATCTCACGCTGCTGATTCATCACATCATCATATTGGAGTACAATTTTACGCAGATCGAAGTTATTGCCTTCGACACGTTTTTGCGCGGATTCAATCGCACGGGTAATCATTTTACTTTCGATGGGCTGGTCTTCTTCAAAACCGAGACGGTCCATCATGTTCAGTACGTTATCTGCACCGAAACGCTTCATCAACTCATCGCCAAGGGACAGATAGAATTGCGTGGAGCCCGGGTCGCCCTGGCGTCCCGCACGTCCGCGAAGCTGGTTATCGATCCGGCGCGATTCATGACGTTCTGTACCCATGATATGCAAGCCGCCCAAATCAGACACGCCTTCACCCAGCAAAATATCCGTACCGCGGCCCGCCATGTTGGTGGCGATGGTTACCGTACCCGGTTGACCGGCGCGGGAGATAATTTCAGCCTCTTCGGCATGGTATTTGGCGTTCAGCACTTGGTGTTTGACACCTTTACGCTTCAGCATATCCGAGATCAGCTCAGAGTTTTCAATGGATACCGTACCAACCAGAACCGGCTGGTTCTTTTTGTGACGTTCCACAATTTCCTCAACTACCGCTTTGAACTTGCCATTCTCGCTCTTATAGACGACGTCAGGCATGTCTTCGCGCTGATTCGGTTTATTCGTAGGAACCTGGAGAACTTCCAGTCCATAAATTTTCTTGAATTCTTCTTCCTCGGTCTTGGCCGTACCGGTCATGCCCGCAAGCTTGCGGTACATCCGGAAGTAGTTCTGGAACGTAATGGTAGCGAGCGTCATACTCTCGTTCTGAACCTCGATGCCTTCCTTCGCTTCGATCGCTTGGTGCAAGCCATCGCTATAACGGCGGCCGGCCATCAGACGACCCGTAAATTCATCGACGATCACAACCTCGTCTTCCGTTACGACGTAATCCACATCCAGGCGCATAATGACGTTGGCTTTCAGTGCCTGAACAATATGGTGATTAAGTGTAACATTCGCGTGGTCGTACAGGTTCTCGATACCAAAAGCGCGTTCCGCTTTGGCTACACCCTTTTCAGTGAGTGCAACGGACTTAACCTTAATATCAACGGTGTAGTCTTCTTCCGCCTGCAGCTGCTTCACAAAGCGGTCAGCCACGTAGTACAGCTGCGTCGATTTCTGAGCTTGTCCGGAAATGATCAGCGGTGTACGGGCTTCATCGACCAGGATGGAGTCCACTTCGTCAATCGTACAGAAGTACAGCGGACGCTGAACCATCTGTTCTTTATAAAGCACCATGTTATCACGCAGGTAGTCAAAGCCGAACTCATTGTTCGTACCATAGGTAATATCACAGGCATAAGCTACTTGTTTATCCGCATGGTCCATGCCGCTCAGGTTAACCCCGACCGTCATGCCCAAATATTCATAAATTTGGCCCATTTCCTGACTATCGCGCTGCGCAAGATAATCATTGACCGTAACCACATGCACGCCTTTGCCCAATAGAGCATTCAGGTATACCGGAAGGGTACCAACGAGAGTTTTACCTTCACCGGTCTTCATCTCTGCAATACGGCCCTCATGGAGCGCCATACCGCCGACCAGCTGTACATCATAGTGTCTTTTACCGAGAACACGCTTGGACGCCTCACGTACGGTCGCAAATGCTTCAGGAAGCAAATCGTCGAGCGTCTCGCCTTTTTCCAAACGAGCACGGAATTCTTCCGTTTTGGCTTTCAGCTGCTCTTCAGTGAGCTTTGTGAAATCCGGTTCTATTTTGTTAATTTGATCAACCGTCTTCATGAGACGTTTGATATCACGATCATTCACGTCGCCAAAGATCTTTTTAACTAGTCCTAGCATGGTTAACCCCTTTCACGCAAAACAAATGTTTAATTTAACTTCAAGATATCAAGGGTTATGTTCAAATGGAATTCGATCCCCGACCTATCCAACCTCACAGACATGTGCTGGATGATAGGATTCACGAGGAACCGATTCATACAGAAATGTGGGTGATCTGCTGAATGAAATGGATCCGGATAAAGACTCGACTCCATCCAGACAGACTGTTATGGGTTGAAGTTAATTTGTAACAATATACATATTAAATTCTTGAAAATGGCTTTTGCATAAATTGTAACAGTTTGTAAGTCAAGCCGCAACAGTGCGGATGACAATGAACACGCGGTTTTTGGCTCTATTATCTATATACGTAAGAAGAGCCCAATCCGTTGCAGGATATGAGCTCTTTTTTCATTCATATTAGCCATTAATTTTTACATAATCATGAAAATTGTACCTTCAGAATGTGAAATCTGCTTAATACGAATCTGATTCCGTTTGCTCGATCAAACCGTACTTGCCGTCATTACGCTTGTAAACAACGCTCACTTCTTGAGTATCAATGTTGGAAAAGACGAAGAAATTATGTCCTACCATGTTCATCTGCAAAATGGCCTCTTCCACATCCATCGGTTTGAATGTGAAGCGCTTGTTGCGGACCACTTCCAGATCATCATGATCTTCTTCCGTCTGTGGCTCGGATGTCATTAAGCCTACTGCGGCTTCATCCGTGAAGAGCGTCTTCAGACTGCCTTCCTGACGGAACTTGCGGTTTAATTTCGTCTTGTGCTTGCGGATCTGGCGTTCCAACTTGTCCACAACGGCATCTATCGATGCGTACATATCGTCGCTGCGGTCCTCTGCCCGAAGCATAACGCCTGGGAGTGGAATCGTCACCTCCACGGTGTGCAAACCTCGAACGACACTAAGTGTTACAAAGCCTTCTGAGGTAGGGGGTGCATCAAAATACTTTTCAAGTCTGCTGAGTTTCTTGTCAACATAGTCTTTCAAAGCATCAGTCACATCGATTTGTTGACCTCGAATACTAAAATTCATAGGGCACTCCTCCTTTGCAGTTCCATTATATCACAATTGTTAACGCTAAGTAAAAAGGCATTTCTGTGTACTGTATAAATAATGAAAGCCTTTACTTTTATCGCTTCCCGCTTAAGGGGAGGTATGAATTTTTAACCGATATGGAGGAATTGAAACAGGATATGAGGATATGGGATAAGTTGGGTTATTAATTAAGAGCATTAAAAAAACCCCGGATTTCTCCAGGGTTCTACGCTATCGTTCTTCAATTACTAAACCATCTAACCGTATATGTAGGTCGGCCTTGCCGGATGATTATAATTTAGTTACGTTAGCTGCTTGCGGTCCGCGTGCGCCTTCGACGATGTCGAATTCTACGTCTTGACCTTCTTCCAAAGTCTTGAAGCCGTCAGTTTGAATTGCGGAGAAGTGTACGAATACGTCTCCACCTTCAGAAGTCTCGATGAAACCGTAACCTTTTTCTGCGTTGAACCATTTAACTTTACCTTGCATGCAGTAACATTCCCTTCGTCATCAAATAAAGTGTGACTTGCGTCCACATTCCTGAATATACCACCCAAACTTGTCCATTGTCAATTGGAAAGGAAAATGATTTTATTCAATAATTTAACAATAATTTTGTTGAATTAGGAATGGGATTCCAAGTTAACTTATAAAACACAACATATTTTTACCCTAATTATAGATTTATGAAACCACATTAAAAAAATTAATTTTTGCTTATCCCCATTTTTGCTTTTGTCGTCCCGTATTCCTACTATTTTCTCTTTAAATAGAAAAATATATGATTTTAGAACTAATAGATACACAGGAGAATATCCATAAAAAACAAACAATTAACTATACTTTTATACCTTTTTCCTTGCTAGTTTATCATTTGAATAACGCAAAAAAGACTATGAAAATAAATTCATAGTCTTTAATATGTTACTAAATAAATTAAATTGTTTTTAGTTTCTCTTATCCATTAGAAAGCTGTCTGGGGTGTAAGCAGCCTCGTAGGCGTTACGCTGTACTTTTGCTTGTCCACGATATTGAAGCCAGTCAGCAGCTTCGCTCTTCAGAGAAGTCATTTTGCTAAGAAGTACGGTGTCAAACTCAACGATCTTCTGTAGCCGTTCCATTTGAACCGGAGTAAACGGAGTCTGCTGCTTTAAAAGATTGATTTCATCAATCATTTGTTGGCGTTCCTCTACAAAGGCTAACAGATCATCGGAGGATATAAATTGTAGCTGGGCTGCGACGGACTCTGTTAATTCCTCAAGACGAGCGATGATACTATTCATTCACAATCTCCTGGCTTTGGCCTCCAACTGCTAGTTTAGACGCTTGAGCAAATGTTTCTCGAAGATCCGTCAAATAGCCTAGAGCTTCCTCCGCAGGCTGCACGCTCTTCTTTACATTCGACTCAATCAGAAGGTGATTGATATATTCATAAAGGGACGCCAGGCCTTCGGACATCTCGTAGGATCTGTCCAAAGAGGAAATCAGTTCGTTGACAATGCTTTGGCCTTTCCCCAGATTCATATTAGCCTGCTGCATATCATGTTTGTGCAAACCATCGATTCCCGCGCGCACGAATCGGATAGCCCCATCAAACAACATAAGGAGCAACTGCCCCGGAGTAGACGTTTGAACGGATGACTGACGATATTTTTCATAAGGCGATGTTATCATTTGTCTTCACCCTTTATTCATTAAATTATTATTGAGACGAATTTCCAAAGAGACTGGACGACTGTGACTGGAGTTTACTCATCGCTGTTTCCATCGCGGTGAATTGCTTATAGTAACGATCTTCGGCATCATCAAGACGTTTTAACATAGCAGTGATTTGGCTAGTGTAATCCTTCATCCGCTTGCCCATGACGCTTTCTTCCTTGAACGTGCTGTTTAAATCACCGCTGAAGCGGTTTGTGCCCGCGCGGTCGGAGAACTTCTGCAATGTACTGGTCATTGTAGTAGATAATTTGTTAACTATTCCGTTAGTACCTTGGAAGATATCCGAGAGTTGCTGAGGATTGCTCTTAAGAGCCTCTGTTAGCTTAGCCTCATCAAGAGTGAGCTTACCACCTTCATAGTACTGCCCGGTAGTAATCCCCATTGAGCTTAATTGTCCCATATTATTGTTGATGATTAAGCGCATCGAATTTATGGTATCTTTGAGAATATCATCATTTTTGAGAAGACCACTCTTGGCCTTTGCTTCCCAAGCAGTAATATCGTTTTCCTTCATGGCTGACTTCTGCTCATCCGTCAAAGGCGTATAATCACGATACTTTTCCTCGTCAACCTTGGAGTTCATGGTATTAATCAAATCATTATAATCTTTTATGAAAGACTTAATTGTGTCAATAGCTTTGGTTGTATCAACAGTAGTTGTTACCGTGGAAGGGTTATCCCCCGTTACCTTCATCAAAGTTAAAGTTATACCATTGACCTTTAACGTATTATCCTTGGTAGCAAATAAATTACTGCCAATGACTTTACCACTTGGATCAAGAGTACTGATCTCAACTTCTCCATCTTTGCCTTCATTAACTTTGGCATTAGTCATATTAAGTAAGCCAAGTAAGGTTGAAGGTTTAGTAGAATCTCCACTATTAGGGTCAATATTTGATTCGTACTTACTTTCACTAATCGTTACCGTTTTGTTACTACCAAACTCTTTAGCTGTAATCGATATCCTTCCACTTACCTCATCAAACGAAGCCAATACATTTGCGTTTGAATTGTTTATTTTACTAAGGACATTAGAGATTGTATCTTTGGTTGAAAAGCTGAAATTCTCATCATTCACCTTGATTTGAAAGGTTTCTGGTTTATCATCAGTAGGCGCCGGGTCTGATGTGGGCTTGTAGCCGTTTAATTCTCCAATTGTGGTAGTGAGGCTGGCCTTTGTACTCGGCGTCGAATCAGAGGCCGGTTTAATAACTACCTCACCGGATTGAACATTGGTTTTGCTAGCCAATGACTTTATCGTTACACTCATCGGCACAGTCGAAGCATTTGCAGATGCATCCGCTTTAAGGGCATCAGTATTCCCGCTTACGACTGCAGTTTGAGCAGTCATATTGCTGGTTTTACCAAATAGATCTGTTGCCGACAATTTGGTCTTAAAAGCAAATACCTTGCTATTCATTTCCCTATAGCTATCACGCTGCCAAGAAAGATAGGTCTTCTGCTGATTTAATTTGTCGAGGGGTACCCGCTTGGCCGTCATTAACTGCTTGACCATGCTGTCTATGTCCATACCCGAAAATCCATTAATTCTTAGTGGCACTGTTTAAAACCTCCTTAAACCTTCGCGTCTATAATAATTCCAGCCAATTCCATCATCTTGGCTACCAAGTCCAGTGTCTTCTCAGGTGGAACTTCACGGATGACTTCTTTGGTCTCTTTGTTAAGTACTTTGACCATAATTTGATGTGTCTTATCATGAATACTGATATCGAGTGTTGTCTCTGGTCCTTGGAGTGATTTTACAGCCCGGTCAATATTTCGGATCAGCTGCTCTTCACCTATGGGGATAGACATACCTTGATGTTCTTTAATAGCTAAATCTTTTCCGTTTCTAATATATGATGTGTTATAAGCTGAAGCTGCTGCTAACTCTGCAGACGCAGATGTATCCGGCTTGCTCTGAGATGACGTACTTGCTGTTATCGAGAATTGTACATTCATCCTAATAACCTCCGACAGAAATAGATATATTCTTTATATCGGCAAATAGGGTATCTGTATTTAGGGAAAACATGAAAATGATAGATTCAAAAAAACAAAAAAAAGCCTTGGGGAAAACCCCAAGACTTTTTTAATATACTGAGAATTAACGAAGCAATTGCAGAACGCCTTGCGGCTGTTGGTTCGCTTGAGCCAACATAGCTTGTGCAGCTTGAGCAAGGATGTTGTTCTTGGTTTGTTCCATCATTTCTTTCGCCATATCAACGTCACGGATACGGGATTCAGCAGCTGTCAGGTTCTCAGAAGCTGTTCCCAAGTTGTTGATTGTGTGCTCCAGACGGTTTTGAACAGCACCAAGTTTAGAACGAGCGCTGGAAACTGTGGAAGTAGCTTTATCCAGAACTGCGATTGCTTTAGAAGCATCTTCTTTAGTGGAGATGTTCAGAGCAGCTTCGGATTTCACATCGTTTGTTCCGTTAGTAACGGAGTTGTCTTTAGTGAATCCAGCTTGACCAGCATTACCAGTGATGCCAAGTGCAGATGCCCGCATGTCATCGATAGAAAGAGACATCGATTGACCTGTGTTAGCACCGATTTGGAACTTAGTTGAGAATCCTGTTCCTTGAGCGCCTGCGCCTACTACCTGATCTACGTTCTTAACAGTGTTCAATCCACTGCCAAGTGTAGTTAGTGGAGTTCCCGAACCATTGGCAACAGAAATATCTTTACCCGTTTCTGAGATTAACTGAATTTTATTATCCTTAGAAAGGGATGCTGTTACTTTACCGTCCAAGCCAGCTTCTTGAAGAGCAGCATTCAGATCTTTTACAAGACTATCCATAGCGGCTTTTGCTTTGTTAGGGTCAGCATTAGTAACATCATATTTCTTTGGATCTGTCCCAGTGTTCAATTTAACTTCAACAGCACTGTCAGATCCAACGGTAATTTTAAGAGTATCTCCAGCAGCGATTTCTGAACCAGCAGATTTTGTAGTACCGACTGCTAGGCCTACTTTAGCTAAGTCACCAGTAGTAGTTTCTGTAAGAGCAATATCACTACCGACACCAGTTAAAGTAATTCCATCATCACCTGAATTTTTACCAACTATAACTTTCCCTTTAAGGTCAGCGTCTGCGTCAATTTTAGTTTGAAGCGCCGTCAGCAATCCGTCAGCGTCGGTATAATCGCCATCTAAAGTAATGTCTTTACCGTTGATAGTAATTGTAGCATTAGTAGTAGCAAAATCGTAAGTTGCAGTTCCACCTGCAACTGAAGAATTCCCTAAAGTTGCCCCTGCTTCAAGTCCAGCGCGTTCAACTGTAGTTGGTGTTCCTTTTACGGCCGCAGTGCTTGCGGAAAGCCCCAACGCTGTAGAAGCACCTTGACTAAATTCAATACTACTGTCTGTACCTTTCGATTTAGCAGTAAATACAAGTTTTCCAGATCCGTCTGTTGTAATATCAACCAGATCGGACAGTTTTGTCCCACCAGAAGTTTTTGATCCCAGATCAGCAGCTGCAGCTTTTGCACCCGCCTCATCCGCACTAGCAACTTTAACGCCAGAAATATCAAAAGTTTGACCATCTACCTTAATCGTAGTTCCAGCAGCGGTCGTAGCAGCTGCCACTGTTCCAAGAGTTATAGTAGCACTTTTAGCTTGTGTAAGCTTGGTACCGTCTCCAGAGGCATTACCACCATTCAGCAATTTCTGAGTATTGAACTCAGTTGTGTTGCCGATACGGTTGATTTCGGAAGTCAATTGGTTCATTTCGTCTTGCAGTGCGCCACGGTCAGTATCAGTGTTAGTGCCGTTAGCGGATTGGTTGGAGATTTCACGCATACGTTGCAGAATGCTGTGAGTTTCGTTCAATGCACCTTCAGCTGTTTGGATCAAAGAGATGCCGTCTTGAGCGTTACGGGAAGCTTGGTCCAAACCGCGGATTTGGCCGCGCATTTTTTCGGAGATTGCCAGACCAGCAGCGTCATCACCAGCACGGTTGATGCGAAGACCGGAAGACAGTTTCTCGATATTTTTGTTAGTGTTAGTTGTGTTGATGGACAGTTGGCGGTGAGTGTTCAGCGCCGCGATATTGTGATTGATAATCATTGGGTATTTCCTCCCTGAAATATAATTAGTTCCACATCCATGTGGTAAACGCTACCTCATTAAGGTCGGCCGCCCTGCCGAAGCAGCGTCTAAATTATATATCGACATGCTTAGCAGCACATTTTAGTGTTTTTAAGTATTTTTTTTATTTTTTATATTTTCTTATGAGGGACCGCGTAAGCGCTGGATTAGCGCCTCCAGATTTGCCGGTGTTGGCGCAGCAGATTCACGGTTACTTTCCTGAATAGATAGATACACTTCCTTGCGGAAGATATCGATATGAGGCGGGGCAGAAATACCCACTTTAACCGTATCTCCTTCTACACTCAGAATGGTCAGCTCAATGTGATCCTGGATGACGATAGATTCTCCCTTTTTACGAGAAAGTACCAGCATGTCTATTCACCCGCCTTTACTGAAAACTCCGTACCACTCTCCGACCAGAGAGGATGCCGGGTCTGATAATGAGAGTTATGCAGAACAATCTGTTTGCCAAGCCGCTTATCCGGATTTAAAATGACAGGAGCCAGCAGGTTAATGGTCGAGAGCTCCAGTTTTTCTTTTAAAGAAATCACGCAGCGGACATTCACCTGTTTATCAATCTGCAGTTCCTCGGTATCGGCCGGGGGCAGTTCAAATTCGTATTGTGGATAATAGTCAAACGGGTTCGCCAGCAAGAAGGCGAGCTCCTGCTCTTTCGTTGACTGCAAATAATGGAACCGACCTTCTTCCAGCGAAATCACAGCAAACTCCGTCTCTTCCTCGAAGGCCGGAATTCCTTTGGGAAAATGATAGACTTGGTCCTCGGCAATCTCCAGGTCTCCCCAAGAGGATGTTTTAATGATCACAAATACTCACTCCCTGTTTAAGTTGTTGAAATAAAGAAGACTATAGATGTCTCTGCAAGACGCATCTATAGTCCTGGTACGTATTTAACGCCTCGTATCCAGCTCCGGAGGGATATACTGCACCGAAGCATACTGCTTCATATAAATATCCAATTTACCGCGTGTATACTCAATCTCAGGTCTGCGAACCTCTACCTGCATATCCCTTGTCGCCTTGTGAAACTGGATATCCGGAGGGCGCGTATCAATTCGGATATCGACATTGTCCATGGATGCCGGTGTCCGGAATTCAGGAAAAGGTACTGGCTGCCAGTCCTCCCCATAAATATCGGCAATCGTATTCCCTGGTATGTGGATCGCTGCCGCCCGATTTCCCTCCTCAACCCGCCTTGCGATTCCCTGCAGATAAAGATCCTGAATCCCGGAATAAATTCTGGCATTCATATCAATAAAATTACCGCCGGTAAAGGCAGATCTGGCCATGGTCTGATCCACAGTCAACTCAGGCTGATACTGGTGTATTTCGAGTTCAGGTGGTGTTGTTGTCATCGATACATCGGCTTTAGGCTGCCTAATCGAATATTGGCCCAGATCTGCATCGATTCCAATCAAGGCAGGTGTTTGCCGAATTTGAAGAATAGGCTGCATTCAGACTGCCTCCCTCACTCTATCTATCTCAGAAAATCAACCAGGGTAGGCTGAATGATTTTGGAACCCGCAGACAGCGAAGCATTATAGATGTTTTCCTGAATCTTGGATTGCATGATCAGCTCCGAATAATCGGCATCTTCCGTCTTAGACTGTAAATCCGTTAAGTTGATATTCAGATCCGAAAGTCTGCCCTGCATCAATTCGATCCGGTTCGTCTTCGCGCCGAGTTCAGCACGGGTGGTCAAGACCGTTTCCATGCGACTATCCATTTTATCAAGTTGGGCGGATATGCCTTTAGTATCACCCTTTTCCAAACTCGCGGTCAGGCTGTCAATGATTTTGAAGATGTTATCCTCATCATCGCCTTTACCAAATACATCCGTACCGGTAATGTTAATCGGCAGCTGCACACTATCCCCCACACTGAAGTTAATGAGACCTTTGTCTGTTACCAAGGTATCAATACTCGATCCTACAAGCTGACCATTTACCATACCAGTAGTGTTTGATGTTCCATCCTCGTTCTTCAGAAAATCATAGGGTTTAGCATCAAAAGATTCGCCATTAAAAATGTATTTCCCGTTCAGCTTGCTGTTCGCGATATCAATCAGCTGTTCTTTAAGCTGGCCAACCTCTTGCTTGATGCTGTCCAGCGCAGATTGCGGATTGCTGCCCGTTGCAGCCTGCACGGTAAGTTCACGGAGCTTCTGAATCACGTCACCCGTCTGACCCAGCACGGTATCATTAAAGTCGAGCCATGACAACGCACTATCCACATTCTTCGTGTATTGTTCATTCGATGCCAGCTCTCCACGGTAACGCAAGGAGTAAGTAATTCCCACCGGATCATCGGATGGTTTGTTAAGCTTACGACCGGTCGACAGCATGTTCTGCGTATTGTTCATTTGCAGGGCGTTACGATTGAGGTTCAGCATCAGCTGCGAACTCATCATGTTGGATGTCACTCTAAGCATGATTCACACCACCTTTATCCTTATCTTCCTACAGTTCCTGTAGAGTTGATTAATTTATCAAGAAGCTGATCAAATGTCGTCATAAAACGGGCCGATGCGCCGTAAGCATGCTGATATTTGATCAGATTGGACATTTCCTCATCCAGGGAAACACCGCTGACAGATTGACGCTGGGATTCGACCTGCTCAACCAGTATGTCCGAATTCTGCGTCTGCCGGCTGGCTTCCTGCGCTTGCACGCCAAGCTGGCCTACCATCGTGTTGTAATAACCATCAATCGTTGTATTCCGCTTACCGTCCGCAGAAGCAATATTCGTCAGCTTCATGTTAGCCATCAGCAATGCCATGGTGTTATTTCCTTTGATGACTTTCTCGTCGGTGCCCGTTCCTTCTGTACGCATTGAGGATGCGATCAGGTTCGGATCTTCAGCGATTTTGGAGTTCAAACGAATGTTGCCGGCTGTGATCGGTTGCCCATCCTGGGAGGATTCAAAGAACGGCAGTCCACCCTTCGTGGTTCCATCCATGGTATAGCCCAGCTGATGAAGGCCGTTCAACCCTTTCACCGTAACTACCGTATCCTCAGTAACCGTACGACCTGTTACTCCATTGACCGTTACTCCATCCGGAAGTATGGTGCCTTTCGGAAGTGTAATTTGCATATCTCCATTGGCAAGCGTATTCGCCAGATCATCGAGTTGCTTCTTGTAATCTTTGACATAGCTTTCACGGGATGCAATCATGCCATAGACTTGGCCGCCTGTAAGATTCCCGGAAGTAAAAGCTTCCTCCAGGAAGTTTCCTCTATCAGTCGCATCCGTTCCGTCCACATCTACCAGCAGCTCAGACCCTTCAACGAGATTCTGACCATTCATGCTGATCGTATAGCCTTGATCGGTGTCGACAACATTGACATTGATGATCTGGGAAAGCTTGTCCGTGAGCAAATCCCTTTGGTCTCTTAAATCATTCGCATGATCTCCAAGTCCCTCAATGCGGGTGATGGATTGATTCAAATCTTTAATCTGGGTCAGGTAATTCTGGACTTCGCTGGCCTTCACACCAACATTGGTCGTCAAATCCTGGCTCATTTTATCCAGCTGACCGCTCATATAGTTCATGGCATCTGTCAGGGCAACCGCATTTTCTTTCACCACTTTGCGGGCGGACGCACTTTCGGGATCCTTACTGAGGTTGGACCAGGAGTTCCAGAAGTTATTCAGCACCTTGCTAATCCCTGTATCCGAAGGCTCGTTAAAAATCCCTTGCAGCTTATCGAGCGTGTCGGACTTGATAGACCAGCTGCCATTAGCATTCGTCTCACTGCGGTACTGGGTATCCAGGAAGCTTTCCCGGATACGCTCAACGGATTGGTATTCCACACCCGTCCCAAGCTGGCCGGGAGCGTTGGAGCGGTTCATTCCGTATGCTTCAATCGGACGGGAGGCCTGCATTTTCACCGTTTGCCGGGAGTAACCCTCTGTGTTGGCATTCGAAATGTTATGTCCTGTCGTATTTAGAGCGGCTGTCTGGGTGAACAGACTCCGTTTCGCTGTTTCTATAGAATGAAAAGTTGATGTCATTGATTATCCCCCTCAGAGTTCTGCATGGCGCAACCCGCGCTTGCCAGCATGGCATGAATACTCAGGCCCGTGAATCGAAAAGACCCGGCCGGCCCATAACGCTGCTTCGTTCGGACGGGTGTTGATAGGTAACATCCTGATTCGGTCTTCCTACCATAATGTCTAATGAAAAATCTATAAATGAAAGAGATTGCTCTATCAGCTTCTGATTTAAGTCGTTCGCTTCTTTCAGCCTTGCCAATGTGTCCGACAATTGCTTCTGTATATGGAGCAGCTTTTTCCTGTCCTCGATGTCGAAAACAAGCCGCGACAATTCCGTAAGGTTCAAATTCAACTGTGATTTAATGCCGCTTTCCTGCAAAAACTGATGCGCTGCATTCATTCGCTGCTGCTCCAGCTGTTCGATCTGCTTCATGCCCTTTGTCTCCTGATTCATCAGTTGAATGAGCGAATCCACATTGTTATCCACGATGGCTTTCTTCTTCTGATGAGCAAGATCCAGCATATTCTCATGCACTTGGTCCAGCTGCTCCAGAAGATTAATTAATGGTTGAACTGACATTTCTATTCACCTAATTCCCCGGAAACTTTTTAAAATAAGGCATGAGTTTCTCGGCAATTTCTCCGGCATCCACATGGTAAGTACCGGTTGATACCTGCTGCTTCAAATCTTGAATCTTCTTGACTCTGTCTGGATCAGAGCTGCGCTCCTTGGCCTCCAGCATTTCCATCGCCTCCGAGGAAATTGAAACCTCGTCCTTGCGGCGAGCCTGCTTCTGCGCTTCTTGCCGCTGGGTTTCGATATTCCGCTTGTAAGGGTTAACTCCACCAATTCTTCCGGTATCATTAATTTTCATATCTACACCTTCTTCCAATAATTTAAGAGACGCTCATTCTGCTGCGCTCTTCCCAAGTTTGAGCGGCTACTTTCGTAACTTGGAAAACGAAAAAACCGATAATCTTTACTAAGTTTATCGGTCATGAATGAAACATTATGAATAGATTTATATGTTTTTAGTCCGCTAGTCTGTTAATTGTGAAATTTATCGATGGCGCGATAGGCACCTTCGCCCTGTCTTCTAGTTCCCTGTTCCTTATTTGTGTCGTCCTGCGCCGCCTGGGTAAGCTCTTTCGTCAAGCGTGCACGGCAAGAGTCACACATATGGCCCTCACGGATCAATGTCCCGCATACCTCACAGGGATACATCAAATTAGGAGCATTCATTACGGAAATACGGCCCTCGCGGATAAACCGGGTAATCTGCTTGATCGAGACTTCGGTGGCCTCAGAAAGCTCCTGAATCGTTGCACCCTTCTCCTCACGCAAATATTGAACACAGATCTCATATTCATGTTCAATATCCTTGATGCAGTTTGGGCACATGTCTCTAAAGTTAGCCGCAAACAATCTGCCGCAGCGAGGACAATTTGCTAGATTCACTATTTACGCCTCCTGTTCATTGTCCAAAACAACCTGTTGATATGGTAATAGATTACCTTATCTGCCATTGCTTCGTCCATCCCTGAATTCATTTTTGCTAAACTTCGATTCTATTTTATCATTTTTATGGCAAATAATCTCTTATGAGCGGGCCCACGTCAAGCTGTAGACTTCCACTTGCATGCTGAACTGCTGTATAAAAGCCTGCTGCAGCACCTCTGCACAAGCGTTAATCGTGCTGCCCGTCGTATATATATCGTCAATTAGCAGAATTCGCATAACCCTTTGTAAAGGCTGACTTGAATCAATGCACATATTAAGTCCGCGGAAGTCTTGAAAAGAGAGCCCCTCCGGGTTCCATGCAAACACGTTTCTCATCGACTCGATTCGTTCCTGCCTTGTTTTAAAGCTCTGCTTGCCGGTATGCGCGCTTCGTACAAGCAGCGGAGAGACCGTGAGACGATGGAGTTGTCCGAGCCCTTCTGCCAGCACCTGCGCCTGATTAAATCCGCGCTCCATCAATCGGGTTGTACTGACCGGAACAAATGTGATCATATCGGGTTTCCAACGCATCTTGGAGACTGGCTGTCCGGCTCCTGAATGCAAGGCGCTTATCTCCCGTTCCATCTGTACCAAAGCATGACTCATCATGCGAATCAGCAGCTGTGCATACCGCTCATGTCCCCTGTATTTGTATTGGGCAAGCCATTCCCTCATCACGTCACTGTACTGCACAGCACTGCGATTCAATATGAACGCACGATGCCTTACCTCCATTCGCAGACAGTCCGGACAGCCAAAAGCCCTGCCGCAGTAAAGACAGCGCGGTCTGTTAATCCAAGGAATCCCACCCGCACAGCGTTGGCAAATTCCCGGCCAATCCCGTACCAGTCTGCTTTTGCCTCCGCATGTAAGGCAGATATTTCCGGGCGGGGCCAGCAAGTTACGGATGAAGTGAGTAAAAGCAGAGGATAATGCGCTCATAAAAAAACCTCCTTGATGGCTGGCTTAGCAATAAATCTATATCAAGTCATCTTCTCTACCCATAGATAAGTTTTAAGTAGGAAACACTCATGCCCCCACGCTATTTAACATAAGTTTGCCTAATGCTATGAGTCTTTCAGATAGCCATTCTTCCGTGCAATCCGGTTCATGCCCGCAATCTGCTTAACGGCCCTCTTCTGCGAAATCGTCCATTCCGGTGAAGCAAAAATGACCCTTCCCGCCGGATCCTCGGAAGATCGTCCTGCTCGTCCAGCCATCTGCACGAGTGAGGCTTCGTCAAAAAGCCCGCTGTCCGCATCTGCGATAAAGACATCGCTTCGCGGAACCGTTACACCCCGCTCCAAAATCGTCGTGGTCACCAGCAGCCGGATCTCGCGCTGGCGGAAGCTGGTTACTTTCACTGCGCGAAGCGGACCTTCAGAGGATGTGCCTTCTACACAGTAGTCGCTGAAAATACGGCGGAGGATGGTAACGAGCGGGTCAATATGACGGATGCGCGAAACAAACAGGAAGACCTGGGCATCCCGTTCCAACGATTGCCTTAGGGCTTCTGTCAGAGGCTTCAACAGCAGCAACTGCCTCAGGCATTGCTCGATGCTCTTTAGCGTAATCCGCTTCGGTACCGGCAGAGGATGGCCGTGAAAGCGCACCGGCACCTTGGCATGGATCAACGTGCCGCGTGCAGCTTCCTTTTGCAGCGGCCTTGGAGGTGTGGCAGAGAGATAAACGAATTTCCCGTCCGGCTTGCAGGCATTCTGAGCCGCAAAAGCCAGCATCGGATCATTGTGGTACGGAAAAGCATCCAGCTCATCGATAATGACCAGGTCAAACGCTTGATAAAATCGCATGAGCTGGTGGGTTGTCGCCAGCGTAAGCTCGCCTGCCTGCCACCGCTCGGTACTGCCTCCGTACAGCGTGACAATTCGCGTATCACCGAATGCTTTGGCAAGCCGCGGGGCCAGCTCCAATACCACATCCCGGCGGGGTGTGGCCACCAGCACGCGGCCGCCCTGTTCGAGGATCGAGCTGAGCAGCGGGAAGATCATCTCGGTTTTGCCCGCGCCCGTCACGGCCCATAGGAGGAAACGGGAGGGCGCAGTTTCTTCCTGAGCGTAACTCACAGCGCTTGGTGCACCCTTAACAGAGGGTGCACTCTTTGCGCCGGGCTGAGCCCGCCCGGCGCGGTAGGGCATGAGCGGCCACCACCCGTGGCCGCTCTTCACGGCGGAGCCCCTGCGGGGCGGCTCCGCCAGGAAACCCAGCGCAGCGCAGGCGGCATCGCCCTGCGCCGCGCTAAGCCCCCACCGCCCGCGCACCGCGGCGGTGGACTGCCCGGCCGCTCCGCGCACGGCCGGGGACCCTCCCGCTGCTGAGCGGAGCAGCAGCGAACAGGCGCGGCTGCGCCCTAGAGCGAGGCAGGCCTCGCAGTAGGCGCAGTCCGCGCGGCCGCACGCGGCGCATGCCGTGCGGCTAATGGCTTCGCTGCCGCACCGCCGGCAGCGGGGATGCCTGGCGCGGCCCATGCTCAGCGGGCCGCGTCCCCATCGCGGGCGGGCATCCGCCGCCACGCCCGCGTGAAGCGCAAGCCGGCCCTGCAGGCTGGCCAGCTGCGCGGCACTGTACCAAGCGCCCGCAAGCATGGGCGCCGATTCCTGCAGCAGCGCATCCACCTCCGCGGCAAGAAGTGATCTGCCCTGCAGAAGCTCACTTAGCAATGCTGCTTGTCTGCCGAGCTCCTCCGCAGCGCTTGCCGTATGTATTGCCGCGTCCATCCGGCCTGCCCCCGCCTGCTCAGCCAGAAGCAAGTGTACAGCTTCCGGAGCCGCCTCATGAATATCCCAAATCCACTGTCTCTGGCTGGAATCACACCCAAATGTAAAGCCGCTTCGTGTTTCCCATGCACTTCCACCAGAAATACCCGCATGCCCACTAATCGCGGCTCCCCTCTTCCAGTTCTCGCTTCCTTCATCCCCAAGCAGTTCACAGATCATCCGGTTCCAATTCCCAAGATCCCAGCTCTTCATTCCCGGCTGCTCCCCAAAGCCCTGCTCCAGCTTCACCGCAAGACTTAATGCCATCGATTCGGCCAGAAACACCACCCTGCCAGGGCTGCCAAGGCGATCTGCGGTCTGCGTCCACCACAGCACATCCACTCTCATATCCAGTGACCGTTGAATCGTCCAGACTTCCCCATTCCATATGGCATAAACCGCAATCCGCATCCGTTTATCCTCCTTCCTCTACCAGACGGACTTTCTTAAAAAATCAGCAGCCTATTCTTTTAATCTATTTTGCTATATTGATTGTGAATCGTTCGCCATGTAAGTAAGAGTCCACTTTTCACCCATTTATGCTCAAAAACTCTTATGCTTCAATGGGTATGCGTGGCCTGCATCATTTCCTTTCGCACTTATGCACAGATATAAACTCCTCAAGCTGCTTTTCTGGCCGATATTCAAAAAACTCATCCACAAATTCACAAATTCATCCCCATCATTCACAGGCTGCGGTGCAAATTACGCATTTTCGGTACGTTTTTTAAATTTTTAGCGATATCTGCCTGTGGGTAATCCTTTCTGCGCCATCATCCATGGCCCTAAACGATTTTTTAATCCACAGGAAAGAACGATAGAACCTCGCTCAACTTCCCCGTCAGTCTATTCCAATTCATTCCCCAGAGAATTTCGCCTACCTTCTCTCCTCATCATCGCCCCTGTCTCTCCGAGCTTCTTCCTCCAAACAGCAAAAAAGCACACCACCACGGTTACCCGTACAGAAGTGTGCTTCACATTTTATTTCCCCATATACCGCTTAGAGCCGCGGGCTTTTTCCTATACATAAGGAATATGCCCCGCTTCATGCGGATTTCGTAAATCGACCAACTTTACATCCGGGTCTGTGACATGGCTCAGGACTGAAAAATCCGTCGATACAGACATTTCAACGCCAGCGATTCCCTCAAGGCGATCGATAATGCCCAGTGTGTGATCATCCGAATTTACATCAAGCACCGTTATCCGAAGTCTTTTGCCTGTCATCAAAGCATACAAGCCAAGTGCCCGGATATACCATTCAATTTGACGCTCATGATTGGAAGTCACCAGAATATAGTGAATCCGGCGTGTATTTTTGCGCTTTTGCCAGGCATGATAGACATGAACCGCGGCAACCGCTAAAGCATACACCGTCAGAATCCATAATAGCGGGGTTAACATGCAGACTCACCTCCCTGTATACCAACACTATATGCCGGTATGGTCAGGTCGGTGAATGTAAGCGCATCATCAGCCCGCACCCTTTTCAGAAGTCACGGCTGCCGCCTATATCCAGTGGTAATTTTCACAATCGTTGACAATCAAAGCCTTTAATTCCATTTACATGGAATTAAAGGGTCACCCATCCGTATTTAATTGAGTTGATAACCGCTTGGGTGCGATCGTCAACCTCCATCTTCTGCAAAATACTGCTGACATGGTTTTTGACCGTTTTCTCACTGATAAAGAGAAACTCGCCAATCATCTTGTTGCTCTTGCCTTCCGCCATCAAACGCAGCACTTCCGCTTCGCGGCGGGTCAACGGATTGTTCTCGCCCGCAACGAATTTAACGCCTGCTTCACGCACGCCGCTCTCCGTCATGGCACCCGTCTCGTTGAGGAAGGTCATGCGGCGCAGCTGCTGAATCAATTTACCCGTTACTTTCGGATGAATAAAGGCATATCCCTCTTGTACCGAGCGGATCGCATTGATAAGCGACTCGGCCTCCATATCCTTCAGCAGGTAACCGTTCGCGCCTTTGCGCAGCGTTTCGAATACATAGCTTTCGTCATCATGAATAGATAGAATAATAACCTTCACATCCGGGAAGAGCTCGCGCAGTTTCTCGGTTGCCTCGACGCCGTTCTCCACAGGCATATTGATGTCCATGAGTACAATGTCAGGCTTGATTTCATTACAAAATTCCAATACTTGAATGCCGTCCCCGCATTCGCCGATGACTTCGATGTCATCCTCCATATTCAAAATGCGCTTCAGACCCTCGCGAAACAATTGATGATCGTCAGCCAAGAGGACTTTAATGTTTGTTTTGCCAGAATCCTTGTTTTCCATCTTGTTACTCCTTCCCCTTCTCCACGTTCGTCGGGATATGGATTACGATCTTTGTACCCTGGTTCTCTTCGGATTCCAGTTCCATTCTTCCTTCAAGCAGCTCCACTCTCTCACGCATGCCGATCAACCCGAAATGTTCCTTCGATTTCTGTTCCAGAAGCTCAACTTTAAAGCCTAGTCCATTGTCCTGAACAACAATTTTCACCAGTTGCGCCTGGTATGTAATTTCTACTAATACATAGGTCGGGTAGGCATGCTTGGCCGCATTGCTGAGCGCTTCCTGTACCAAACGGTATATGGCTGCTTCCATAGCGGAAGAGAGGCGGTGCTCTTTGCCCCGCGTTTCAAAAATGGTTCGGATTTTCGTTTTCTCCTCAAAATCATGCACGAATTTCCGCATCGTAGGAATCAGTCCCAAATCATCGAGAGCCATCGGGCGAAGATTGAATATCACCTTCCGCATTTCCTCAAGGCTGGAGCGCACTTGTCCCTTCAAATCTAATATTTCGTCCTGTACCATCTTAAATTCCTGCTTCACCATCATTCTTTCCACAATTTCTGTGCGGAGAACCAGATTGGCAAGCAGCTGTGCAGGGCCGTCATGAATTTCACGGGCAATGCGTTTTCTTTCCTCTTCCTGAGCCAGTATGATTTTCAGACCGATTAGCTGGCGGTTCTTGGCCGTTTCGATAATCCGTGTCACCTGTCCCAGTTCGCCTGATAAGTACTCCATTACCACACCCATTTGTGATCCGATGGATTCAGCACGTTCAACAGAGTTCTCGACGTTTCGGACTCTCTTTTGCAATTCATCGCGTCTGGCCTTCAGATACATTTCCTTTTCGCGATAAATCATAACATCAAGCTGAAGCTGCGTAGCCTTTTCATAGGCCTGCCTGATGTCGTCCTCCTTGTAACGGACGAAGTCCCGGCTGACTTCCGTCAGCCGGACGCGCGAACGCCGGTAGTTCAGCTCCAGCTGATCCACCTTTTGCAGCGTTTCGATCGTTTCCTTCATCACAAACTGCAGTTCCTGATTCAAAGAGGCAAGTTCGTCACGGGCCGCCTCAAGAATCTCAAACATCTGATATTTGCTGTTCTCCACCACCTGGATGGCGTTCTTAATGACGCGGTCTATCGCATCGGCTTGAAAATCCACGTATTTCTACTCCATTTCTTACCTCTACAGTTCTATACAGAATGAGCTGACATGCATGTTTTCTAGTTCATTTCTATACATATCATACCATATCACGATTCGATGGTGACGGTCTTCGTTTTCTGTTCCCATTTTACATTTAATCCTAATTGCTCGGATACGAGCCGAAGTGGGACTAAAGTACGACCTTGACTGATGTAAGGTGCGACTTCCGCCCCTTTACGTTTGCCGTTGAGGATAAAATCCTTATTTCCGACTTTCAGATCCATGACTTTTCCGCCGCGGGTGATCGTAATTCTCTGATTGGCCGGATCCCAGGTTGCCTTGCCTCCAAACGTATCGAGAACGTATTTAATTGGAATATATGTGCTGCTGTCTTTCATCACCGGAGCGGCTTCCATCGTTTTCTTCTGTCCATTGGTTGTGAAGGCCTTCTGGCCGATCGTCATCTCGACTTTACCGGTTGGCAATCCCGCTTCACTGGACAGGGATGGCATGGTGAACTTGATGTTATCAAAAGCAACCGTACCCGTCTTCGCGCGCTCATCCTGACCCTCTTCCACATTCACAACATATACCCGCTTCAGCTGCGCCGGGAAGGCGATTCCTTTATCGCTGAGATCGATATCAAGCGTCTTCCAGCCATCCCAATCAATCGTTTTGGCCAGGTCTACATAAACCGTATTGCCATTGTTGTCCTTGAGCTCTGCACGCGCCCAGTTCAGGCTGTGATCGCCCATGACATCAATCTTCATCGAGGTTGCCGGAGCTGCAATCGTCTTGCCAGTAGAGCCGTTAAGTTCAGCGTAAGCATACATTTTTCCAGTTCCTGCGGTCATGTCATATGTCAACTGAAGTACTTTGGAGTTAGCGTGATCCCCGCTACCCTGCGTTATGGCTGCCGTACCGCTCACTTGAGCGCTGTTGCTCGTAAACTGCACCGGATAGCTGGCATTCTCGAAATTCTCCCACATGTCTTCGCCGGCTGCCGATAGCACGACGGCTGTACTGAAGCCGTTGTAACGGGCAATGGCATAACCCACCTTGGCGTTTGCATCCACAGACGTTACCGTCAGCTTGCCATTCTGTACGCTGCCCTTGAATCCGATGAACTCCCACTTCAGAGCGCTATCAGGCACATCCACCTGTTGGCCGTCCTTCGTCGTTGCCTTCACCGGTACAGATACCGTACTGCCCGCCTGAAGCGGCGCGGTTGCTGAGCCTACACTGAGTGAACTCAGATCATCGGCGCCCAGTACCTTCACGTCCATGCTTGTGCTGGCTTGTCCGCTGACTGCTGTGATTTTGGAGACGCCTGGCGTCACACCCGTTACCGTCTGACCGCTGACTTTGATATTACCGTTGCTGGACTTCCAGGTAGGTGTAAGACCGGAAGTGTCAACCGGATTGTAATAGGTATCATAGCCTTTGAGCTTGAACGAAGCCTGCTGGCCAATCAGAATCGCGGAGCTTCCGCTGATTTTCAGACCCTTCAGCTCGCCTTTGGGAGCATTTGTATATACGCCCACAGCGTTAACGACACTGCGCTGCTCCTTGCCGTATTCCGTGTTGAAGGTCAATACCGCATCATCTTCTGCCAGCGGACGGCTGACCATCGTCGTGGAACCCCCGCCGTCGAGATTGAGGCCTTTCCATACCCCGATATCCACCATGAAGGATTGCAATTCGCCAAGCGACATGCCGGCGCTGCTATCATTCTTCTCTACGGCAATGATATAGGCATAACGCTGGTCCTTCGAATAACCAAGAGATGTTCTTGCCCGGTATCCGCCGATGCTGGAGACATCCCGGGAATAAGCCGTCGCTTTGCCGTTATTCACCAGAATCGTATGGCCGCCGATCATCGTCTGCAAATTCGCAGGGTCCACGGATTGTCCCATTGTTTTGGACTTCAGCATGTAATTGGTATTCAGCTTCTGGCCTACGACCAGATGGGCTTTTACAAAATCGGCAGCCGTGCCATGTGTCCGCAAAATATATCCGTCCTGCGGCACCGCCATATCGGCAAATCCGCCCTGATCCGAAATTTGCGTGATGACATTGTTTTGCACCAATACCTCAATCGGTGTGGTTGCACTATTTTTAGGACGCGTAGTGGACTTCCATGCGCTGGTATAAATGTACATCGCATTCACATGACTGTATGTAGAGCTGCTGCTCTCCGGGTTGTAGGAGGTTTTGTTGATCCCCGCGAGCGGGAAGCTGGAACCGTCCTCCGCTGTAACGGAGCCGTCAAAAGAAAACTCATCAATAATCGGCTTGCCGTCCGTCGTCACCGCAAAGGAATACATCCCTTTAATATCCGAAGGCGTCGACAGAAGCTGTCCATTCGTCACCTGTCCGCCAATGGGAGCCCCGTCTGCACTTGTATTAAAATAATCCCCGTTCACCGCAGCCACCGCGCCGCTTTCCTTCGCCATGCCGCCTGTGCTCTGCTTGGTCGTGAACTGGCCATCCTTGCCGTTCATGACATCCATCTTCACATACGGATTCTGCAGATCAATCCGGATCACATCCGCCAGCGCAATGGCCTGTTTCCCGGAACGCGTTGTCGTAAATCTGTATTTCGTCAAAATCGCACCCGATGTTACCGGATTCTCCCCCAGCTTCGTAACCGACGATGCCGCCGCACTGGCGACCGACGAAATCGAATGCCCGTTCAGCGGAATCCCGCTGCCTACCACCGGCGCAACAAAGAGCAATCCTGCCAGGGATACGACCATCCACTTTTTCCCTGAAGTCATCCCGCTTTTATTCTCATTCAGCCTTTTATTCCATTTCATGAAACGCTACTCTCCCATCTTATTAACACACGTACTATCCCCATTTGTTAAATGAACCTACGAATCTACTGACGTTATTCAATGTAAAAATGTTCCTCTGATTAGACGCAAAAACGCCTATAACTCTCTCACAATCTTCTAAAGAGGTTACTATCTTGTAACTTCCATACATTTAATAGACTGTTTTAAACCTGAAAAGTTACGGAAGAACCTGCATTTTTTAGCGAATTTCATAGAATTAACGAAAAAAAGCCCTCCCTCATAACGAAATGAGAGAAGGCTTACTTTTACCGATTCATTGAACCGGTTTTTATAGATAACCTACTTTTTTCAATAGACGTTCCAACATGACAGCCGCCTGCGCCCGGGTCGCATTCCCTTTGGGCTGGAAGGCTGTTGGACTGACGCCCTGAATGATTCCTTCTTTCAGCAGCCTCGCAACCGATTCCGGTGATTGAATCTGCTTGTAATCCTTGAACTTTTTCAGATACGTTGCGGGTGAATAGGTCAATTCCGTCCGGAAGCCGGTATAATTCATAGCCCGGGCCATAATGATCGCCATTTGTTCTCTTGTAATCGGACTATCCGGTTTAAAGGAGCCGTCGGTGTTGCCGGCAATAATTCCCGCTTTCACGGCTGCACCAATAAATGCATTTTCCTTGGTGTTGGTTACATCATAAAAACGCTGGGAGGTCTGCACATCTCCTGAGAGGCCGAGCCCTCTTGCCACATATTCCGCAAACTCCGCACGGGTGATATTTTTGTTCGGTGCAAAGGTATTGGCAGTACGTCCGTCAATAATAAACTTGCTGGCCAAATCAATAATCGAATCCTTTGCCCAGTGATTGTTCATATCATTATAGTATTTATAAGCCATGCCGCCTATCACCAGGTGATTTCCCTTGACCTTGGCCCGGAAAATCTGGCTTGCGCCACCACTTTGAACTGTAGCAGGGACAAAGGTCATTTTATCGGCACCAGCGTCCCACTGGTACACACCCATCTTATCGACGGACATCGTTGAATTATTCAGAATCAAATACTGATTATTGAATTGCATTTCCGCTGTGTGTGAAGAAGCATTGTTGTCCACCGCCATCACGTAAAAGTCAAACGGTTCCGTAAGCTTTTGAATCGCGGCTGCACTCAGTTTGTCGTTGAGGAACATAGCAGATTCTGTTGACAGCTTGTCTACTGCCAGATTTAACGTAATGTTAGAAGATCCTGTCTGCAGTGTTCTGGAGATATCTGCAACGTTGATCTGGCTGAGCTGAAGCACAAGCATCGCCTCTCCTGCCCGTACCGCAATCGCCGCTTCTCTGTCCTTGGCGTTTTCCAAAGCGCTTAATGGAATACTTACCATCACAGAGCCGTAACCCGTTGGCGTGTTGATCAAAAGCGTATGCGTTGTTTCTTTGGCCTTCCCAATATAATCAAAAGCTTCCTTAAGCTTGTCCGGATTGATGAACAGCTGTTTCATCATCTGATTATTGCGGGAATTGACAGTCGCAGAAGTTTCAACTGCCTTGTCGTTCAGCACAAAGGTCGAGACTTCAAAATCCTTCAAGTCAGTCAACGTTAAGTACTCCGGAAGATTAAGATCCTTCCTGTCAGCTGTCACTTCGCTTGCCGTAAGCCTGTTAAAGTACGTCATCGTTTTCCCCGTGCTGTCACTAATACCGTAGACGCCAGGTAAATAAGTCACTTCTACCTTCTGGCCGCTGGTGACCGAGCCGCTTAGCTTCAGCGTTACGGTATCGCCACCAATGAACGCCTGCAGCACTCCACGCTGTACTCCATCCACATACACTTGAAATTGTTCGGTAGAAATATAAGACTGTGATGTCAGCGTTTTATTGTAAGTAATTTGAAGAGTATCCCCTTGAATGGTAATCGATTTGATCTCGCTGTTCACATTGCCTTCCGCGATCTTTACAGGCTCCAAATTGATATACCCTGCAGCGTTTCCGTTCAGATCGGTCAGACGAATCGTTCCCGGAACATACGATACGGTGACTTTTGCGTTAGCGTTAGTATTCAAGGCGGTTTCCAATGTTAAAATAACCTGATTATCTTTGACTTCCACGGTGTTTACATAGTTTGGTACGCCGTTGACCAGAACCGAGAACTGGCTCTTCATCGGAATATTGCTTGTACTAAGTAGCTCATTGTAAGTCAGGGTAACTTTACTGCCTGTGCCTGCAGCTGCCTGAAATACCGGTGGCTTGGTATCTTGAAGATTACGGACGATAAAGTCGGTAAAGGCACTGATATTTGGGCCCCTGCTATCCTGAATGGCTTCTTTTCCCGGCTTATAGCTTATTTTCACAACCTGGCCATCGGAAACAGGACTGCTCAGCGTCAAATAAATCGTCTGCCCGCTTTGACTGATCGATTTGATACCAAAGGTTGTACCGTCAGCCTTCACCGTGAATTGTTCATAAGCATTGGATGATACGGGCTTTAAGGATTGATTGTAATACAAGGTGACATTGCTGGATGATACCGTACCGCTGCTTGGTTTGGGAAGAGCGGTGTCGATTCCGTTCAGGACATCACGCAGTGAAAAGGTTGCCGCCTGGTTTCGGTATACGTCCTGGATCGGTCTGGTGCCCCCGCTGTAGCTGATCTTCACATTCTGGCCTACAGCCACTCCCGTCTCCAAAGTGACGTACACGCTGTCCCCTGACGTATATATGTTGCTGATTCTGCGCACTTCATCGTTAACCGTCACACTGAAGCTGCTCGTCTGGAGCCATGAATCCGAATAGAGCTGCTTGTTGTAGCCCAGCCGGATCGTCGTATTATTGTACATTTCGCTGTTTTGCAGAACAGGCGGCTGCTTGTCAGTCACCGGTGTCTGGAACGACCAGCTTCCTGACATCCCCGCATATTGGATATTGTAATTCTGCGCGTCATAAAAAGCATTCCGGCCTACCGTTACATAATAGGTGGAATCATAATCATACGTATATCCAGAATCCAGCCGAATCCGTGCATCCCTGCCGCTTGCCGAAACTGTGATAGGCACATTATAACTGCTGCCGGATTTGCGAACCGTTACCTCTCCGCTTCCCCGCTCTACCACACGGTTAAAGGTTATGTATAGATCGCTGTCGACTGCCACTCCCGTTTTTCGGTCTGCAGGATCCAGGTTGGTAATCGTCAATCCGGATGAATTGTCCACTGCCGTGTAAAAGCGAAAATCATTCGATGACGTAATTCCAGGTACATTGTTTTTCCATTGATCTTGAAAAGCATTCGCACTAACAAGAACATAATAATCGGTATTAGTCTGCAGATAAGCGCTTAAATCAACGGTAATTCTCGCCGTTCCGCTTCCTTTGACCAAGCTGCTGGTCGCATTCAGCTTCGTTACATTGGTGCCGTTTGAACGATAAAGCTCAATTGTGCCGGAACCCGCAATAACGGGCTGGTTATATTCCAATATGATCTGACCGCCTGTCAGGATACCATTATTGGATGGATATGTTGTATTCATCGATGTGTTCCGATTCGTCGTAAAATACCACTCTGATGTATTCTGAATTCCTGCATAGTCTGCTCCCGTTTCAGTTACAAACGCTTTGGAGTCTATAGTTACCGCATAGGTTGTACCCAACGCAAGCGACTTGGTCATTGGTATCATTGCATCACAATTATTGACCGTGATTCTGCTGGCAGGAATCGTTTCTAGCACCGTATTGATATTCGATTGCAAAACTAGCTTTACATCCCCTGTGCCAGCCTTCATTTTTTCGTTAAACGTGATCTTTAGCTGCTTCAGATTCTGGCTGACCGATGTGGTTTTAACAGCCGGATCATAGGTTTGAACTCCCTGCTCGATCGTTTGAAAATTAAGTTCTTTTAACGAGTTTTGAATAGAGCTATCTGCTTCTGCTTCAAATATTCCTTCATCTACCACCACTTTATAGAGATGGTTGTATTCCAGCGGCTTCTTCACATCAACTGGAATCTCGTAGATTCTTTTCCCCGGGTTACTTGTATCCACATCCACAGGTATAGCAAGATTACTTATACTATGTTTGGAATCCGTCTGATCCAGCAGCTTAATGACCGCACTGCCGCTTCCATCCACCAGCCTAACGGACTGATCGAATGTTAAAGTAATGACTGGTGTCCGTCCTACGCTTCCATCCTTGCATAAATTCTTAGTAACGGAAATCACAGGAGCCAGACCTGTTGCCGCATCCGCAGCAGCCCTGCCTGCTCCCAAGCTCCCCCATAATAATTCGATCGTCATGATGAAGGCCAACAATATGGATAGCCATTTTCTCATTCGATTCATCCTTTCCCGGGCCTTTGTTCTCCTGATATGTTTCGTGAGCCCATCACAAAACACGACATATACTTCTATGTCGGTCAAAAGACGGGGGAAGTTTAGCAAATCCGGGACTTGAGACTCGTAGAATCACATAAAAAAACCTCAGCCCGGCATCATGCCAAAGCTGAGGTTGATGGTATATAAATGCGTAAGCTCTTACAGACCCGCTTGAGCCTTAAGCTCTTCGGCTTTGTCCACGCGTTCCCAAGGCAGATCCACATCCGTACGGCCAAAGTGACCATAAGCTGCAGTTTGCTTGTAAATCGGACGACGCAGATCCAGCATGCGGATGATACCGGCAGGACGAAGGTCAAAGTTGCTGCGGATCAGCTCAACGAGCGTCTCATCTTCGACTTTACCTGTGCCGTACGTATCCACGTTGATTGATACCGGAGTAGCTACACCGATCGCGTAAGCCAATTGGATTTCGCATTTGTCAGCCAGACCAGCTGCTACGAGGTTCTTCGCCACATAACGAGCTGCATAAGCTGCGGAACGGTCCACTTTCGTAGGATCCTTACCGGAGAATGCGCCGCCGCCATGACGAGCGTAACCGCCATAAGTATCTACGATAATTTTGCGTCCTGTCAAACCAGCGTCACCTTGAGGTCCGCCGATAACAAAACGTCCCGTTGGGTTGATATAGTACTTGGTGTTCTCATCCAGCAGTTCTTCAGGAACCACAGGAAGAATAACCTTTTCCTTGATATCAGCCTGGATTTGTTCCAAAGAGGTATCTTCGGAATGCTGTGTAGATACAACGATCGTATCCACGCGTACCGGTTTGTCATCGATATATTCAATCGTAACCTGGGTTTTGCCGTCCGGACGAAGGTACTCAAGCGTACCGTCCTTACGGACCTCAGACAAACGACGTGCAATCCGATGAGAAAGTGCAATCGGAAGCGGCATAAGCTCAGGAGTTTCATTGGTAGCAAAACCAAACATCAAGCCTTGGTCGCCTGCACCGATATTTTCCGTTTCCTTGTCCATTTGGGCAGGGTCGCGGTTTTCCAACGCGGCGTTTACGCCCTGCGCGATGTCAGCAGACTGTTCGTTCAAGGATGTCAAAACCGCACATGTATTATAATCAAAGCCATACTTGGCGCGAGTATACCCAATTTCCTTTACCGTATTTCTAACAATAGACGGGATATCAACATACTCGGATTTGGTACTGATTTCACCAATGACAAGCACAAGTCCAGTCGCAACTGAAACTTCGCAAGCTACACGGGCATTCGGATCATTTTCCAGAAAAGCATCAAGCACCGCATCGGAGATTTGGTCGCAAATCTTGTCCGGATGTCCTTCCGTAACGGACTCTGATGTAAACAGATGACGTCCTTTTACAGACATAGTATCAACCTCCTATAAGGATAATAAACAACGGCGTAAGGTAGTCCTAAACAAAAAATGAACCTTTCCCTGTATAGGAAAAGGCTGCATGACAATCCTCAATGGACATATTAACGTATTTGTCAACCCGTGTCAATGAAAGGAGACCAATGATAACCGTTACAACAAGCTTTGCTGAGCCTGACGGATCAGCCGCTTGGTCATTTCCCCACCAACAGATCCGTTCTCACGAGAAGTCAGATGACCGCCGTAAGATCCACCACCTGCGAACGAGCCACCTGCCTCGCCCAATTCCCCGGCAAACTCGGTGTCTGCGCTGCCATGGCCTGAGCCATAAGACGAGCCAAGACCAAATTCGGAAGCAATTTCATACTTCATTTGATTGAGCATATTGCGGGATTCCGGAACCACTGTACGATTACTGTTTCTAGCCATTTTACAAACACCTCCTGCATATTGGTACTGCAAGAGTATTATTTGTTATTTTGTTCGCTCTAGACGTATAAATGATTGTTACTTATGGCAAAAATAAGCTTATAGATGTATTTAATGAAATGATTATTGGATCGAATATCCACCGCGCACCATAACAATCAAACTATATGTATTGCCTTCTTGCACCATGATACCCCGTCCATCTCTTGGAAAAGAGAGCAGATGGTTATTCCCGGCTGCTTGTCCATTGGCAATATCCTTACCGTCAGTGAGATCTGCAACACCGTTAGCATCTCCACTATAGATGACGCCTTTACCGCTGCGAATAATAAATTCCGCTCCAGCTTTAGCAATGAGTTTTTCACCTGGCTTCAGGGTCACGACAGTTACCGTGTTCTCCACTACTGTGGTTTCTTTACCGTCTGATGGCTGCGTTGTTACTGGTGGTATGGTTGGAGTCGTAGGCGCTGTAGGTGTTGTTGGTGTTGTACTTACACCACCACCTAGTGCTTTTTGGATTTGTTGATCTACATAGCTTTTGGTTACAACAGGGTCATCGGTTGTGCCTGCTTGGTTTGTGGCACCTGCGCCTTGGGCTGTGATGTTGAAGATTGAGCCTAGGGCGAGGCCACCACCGAGCATTGCGATAACTAGTGAAAACTTATATGTTTTTTTCATATTTTTCCTCCATACATATTAGTTTATTAATTCATGATAGATCATTTTGTTTGGCTATACAAGGAAACTCCATATCATCTAATATTAATCGATAAAATTACTATGTATAAATGATTTTTACTGATGGCAATAGTAATCTAAACTTATAAATTCTTCACTTTAATAATGAACAGTAATAAATTATAGGTGATAATGAGTATTGTGATTCTAAATGTCTAAATATAGAGAAAGAGTCAACCATAATTATGTATGGTTGACTCCTTCAATTGTAGCCTTTGATCAGCCGTTTAATCTACGATGGTATGCTTAAGGAATAATCCGATGAATTAATTTAAATTAATTACCTGCAACCATCGACTTCCTTACGTTTCAAACGTATTCTACATGAATGGATCTGATTATATGAATCTTCCGTCCTTTTTATCCTCAAATGATAAATACATGACTCCAATAGAAACCGGAAATCGCTACACCATACCTAATCGATGGAAAGATACTTGAATCAAAAAAACTCTATCTCTTGCAGGTTCAACTGATTGCCATTATAACTTACTTTCTTCTTCTCTTACCACTTGAATTCGTATTTAAGCGTGGCTATAGGGCCTATGTATGTGGAATCAAGATTATATTATTTATTCATTTTTCACCATGAGACCTTTTATTGAAAACAACTCATTATGATTAATTATTCAGGTTTTAAAATCCACTCTAAATTCACCAAAACATTATCTCAATAATTCTCCAAGTGGAAATAAGATTCATTCCTTGGTCACCTCTATAGACATATAAAGCTAGTTGTAATATATAAAGACTCCGTAGAATTTGCATTCTACGGAGTCTTTATTAAGATATTTAAAATTAGTTCTTCTTCGTCAATTCGTCAAGTGCTGCTTGTGCATCAGTTACTGCTTTATCAGCTTTAACTTTTTCTGCTGCTGTATCAGTAGCTGCTTTATCAGCCTTAACTTTTTCTGCTGCTGTATCAGTAGCTGCTTTATCAGTGATAACTTTTTCTGCTGCTGTATCAGTTACTGCTTTATCAGCTTTAGCCTTTTCTGCTTTAAGAGCTGCAAGAGCGACTGGATCAGTTCCATCATCTTCTGCTACTGCTTTATTAGCTGCAGCTTGAGCTATTACTGCATCACTTGCTGCTTTATCAGCTGCAGTTTTAGCTACTGCTGCATCACTTGCTGCTTTATCAGCTGCAGTTTTAGCTGTTGCTGCATCACTTGCTGCTTTATCAGCGATAACTTGAGCAGCTTTAGCATCATCTAGAGCTTTTTGAGCAGCTGCAAGTTTAACATCAGATGCAGTTGCAGCATACTTTTTCGCAGTTTGTGTAACACTGAATTTAGCAGCATCATTTACTACGTTTGTGCTTGCATCTGTAAGATATTTAGAACCTGCAAAGCTTACATTGTAGTAAGTTTCATCAGCTCTACCTGGTTGATCAAGAAGCTGAATCACAACTGTGTTTGCAACAACAGTTTTAATCACAAAATCTTTATTAGCTGTCAAAGTTTTGTTGTCTGAATCACGAACAACTGTGAAGTCTTTGGCTAGCGATTCCTTAAGCCCACCAAGCAACTTAACGCCTTCTGTGAATTCAACTGTGATTTCATCAGCAGCTGTTTGTGTCAAGTTTTTATAGCTGGATGTATTAGCAATAGCAGTTGGAGCTACTTTATCTAATACATTAGTAGTAGAAACGTTACCCTTTGCAGTGAAATTACCAGCCAATGTATCAACAGCGTTGAAATTAACTGTAACTTCTAACTTATTAGAAGATGTAACAGGAAGATTATCTTCAAGTACTAATTTAACAACAGATGTTCCATTAAGCACAACATCTTTAATTTCTACTGATTTTCCATCATACTTAACATTAAATGCACTTTCAGGAGCTGAAACTACACTAGCATTAAGTTTAACTTCGACAGTATCTTGTGCTGTTAACGCAGCTGGGAAACCTGCATAATCCCCATCATACGTACCGAATCCAAGATCAATATCTTTATCCAAATCAATTTTATTTGCTGTTGAAGATGTGCTATTAGCGAATTGCGACAACAAGTTGCCTGCAACGTCTTTAACGCCAAGAACATACAATGAATTGATATTTTTCACTGCTCCAGTTTTATCAGGAGAGAACACAACCTTTTGACCTTTGAAAGTCTCAGCAAACTTAATTTGAACTGCTTTGCTGTCATTCAATACAGTAATATCAGCAAGCTCAGGGGTCAAAGTAGTTCTTGTACCATTGATTACTACATGATAGTTGGAATAGTCAGCTAGTGTAGCTGCATCCATTTTCTCATCAAATCCGATAACTACAGTGTTAGTTTTAGTGTTAACAAGTGTAGAATCCAACTTAGGATTTGTAGTATCACCCAAAGTTACTTTACCACTATAATCAAGCATTGTATTCCCAAGTCTTGTGTTATCTTTAATGTTTTTAACTGTTACTGTGTTTTCACCAGCGGACAAAGCAGTATACAATGTGAGGTTGATGATGTTTTTATCTTTACCAACTAGTGTAGCTTCTTTAACCGAAACCACATCTCCGTCTTTGTTAGTAACAGTGTAGTTTCTTTCATCTTCTACAGAAGTTTGGTCAAGAGTTTTCGAAGCAGTAATTTGGATTGTTTTAGAATCAATTGCTTCTACCTTTCTCACTTCTGGACGAGTTTGGTCAATTTCAGCATTAACCGTCACTGTAGTTTTATCAGCAATTTTATTGCCAGAGTAGTCTTTTACGCCTTCAACATATACCAATACTGCGCCCGTTGGCAAAGCATTAGTTTTGCTGAATGTAAATTTATATTTGTTGTCACTTAAAGCTTTAACAGAAGAAGCTTTATACTTAGTTGTACCAGACATCCAGTATACATTGCTAGCGTCAATTGTTTCCGCATCAACTTCTTCAGAGAATGTAAGTGTTACACTTTCCAAGGTTGCTGTTGCAGATGTAACTGTCGGAGCATCTTTGTCTTCAACTACAGTAATATCATGAGAAGATGTCAAAGCCACGAATCCAGCCCAATCTTTAACTCCACTCACTGCAAGCTTGTGATCTCCTACAGTAAGAGCTGCATTGTAAGGAGTCAAGATAACAGTGTTGTTAGTTACTTGAGCAACTTTACCGAAGTACGCTTTGCCATCAAGTTGGAAGTTCGATTGTGCTGGCAATTGTACTGGCTCACTGAATACAACCTTAACAGATTTAGTTCCTAAAGATTTTACGGAAGATACTTCAGGAAGTGTATTGTCAATGATTGAGAATTCAATATTCGAACCACTAACTGTTGCGGAACCAGCTTTAATGTTAGATACAGTTACAGCATCAGTTTTATTGTTGTTAAGAGTACCTACTAGTTCAAGCGTAACTGTTTTCTTATCATCAGATAATTTAGCACTATCAATTGCTTTACCGGACTTCAAAGAATAGTTAGTTACGTCTGTAGCAGTATCTTCATCAACAGTACCGTCGAATGCTACAGTTACTTCTTTAAGGTTAGTTGCAGATACTTTGTCAACTTTAGTAGCAGTAGTTACTACATAAGTTACTTTAGCAACGCGCTCTACGCCGTCTTTAGCTGTGTATTTAACTTCAGTTTCTTTGTTAGCTTCAAGAGCTTTATCCAAAGTCACTTTTACCACTTCACCAGTGTTCAGTGTGAAGGTAACAGTTTTACCAGCGTCAGAAACTTCGTAGGATTTTACAGAAACGTTTTTCAACTCGTCAATTGTGTAAGCAGTGTTAACCAGCAATTCGCGGGAAGCGTTCGCTTGGAAGTTCAGATCTTTAGAAAGCAGACCTTTGTCGATTGCTGCTTGCACATAACCTTTAGCCCATTCAGTCGCACTGTTGTCAGTGGTAGTTGGAACTTCAAGTTTCAACGCACGAGTCAGTACAGTAGCCATTTCTTGAACAGTTACTTTACCGTTGTAGTTGAAGATTTTCTTAACTGGATCTTGACCGTCCATGATACCAGCAGCTGTTACTGCTTCGATGTAAGGAACAGCCCAGTTCTTAGCGTCATAGCCTTTGTCTTTGTAAGACAATGTGCCAGTTACTTCTTTCAGTCCAAGAAGCTTAGTGATGACTTTCGCGAATTCAGCGCGAGTCATGTCTTTCTCCAGATGAGCTTGCTGATCTGGGTAACCGTTGAAGATTCCTTTAGCTTTCAGGGAATCAAATTTGTCTTGTGCAGATACCGCCGTTGCGGAATCACCGAATGCTACAGATGCAAACATAGAGAATGCCATAGCTGTAGATAATGCTACTGTTAAAATTTTCTTCATAACCTTTTGTTCTCCTCCTTGAACTTTCATCACATTAGAGTTTTCTTTAATTGGGTAGCTCTTGTTACTCATAGTCAATGCACCCCCTTTCCAGAGTTTGAGCAGAGTTTCATATAAATGATGTCTGTGACGAAATCACAGAAACTGGTAAACTTGGAAATCAGCAAAAAAAGAGTAGATTCCTAATCCTACCTAAGTATTATACATTGGGTCCCCAATGGCGTAAAGAACATTTTTCTAAAATATAGACAAATTTCTTATACAGGACATTGTTGGATACACCCACTGTAATTGACTCTACATCTTAGACGCGCCAGGTTTTAAAAAGTTGCACCTTTTTTAAAATAATTTCAAAATTGTTACCTGGCATTAAAATTATAACGAAACATAGCCGTTTGTACAAGAAATATCTGGTAATCAAATACCCGCGGGAACTGGAAGTTAAACAGGAACATAAAAAAAGAACGCCGTTTGGCGTTCTTTAATAGTAAGAAGTCTGATGTAAAGGTTACAAAATATTAACGAATTTTCATAGCCAGTTCGATGATTTGTGCACGCATCTCTGGGCTGCCGTTCAAATTTTGATACATATGCTCGATCGGCATTTTGTTCTCACGATAGGTCTTCTCATGCTTAATGGTTGTATGGGACCATTCAATAAGTTCATTTTCGGATAACATCAGTTCGTTATAGGCATCATGAAAGCCCGTCTCCAGTACAAGGCCTTCCATAACTTCTTGAGTAATCTCTCTGGTCTTGCGAGTCATCTCAATCTTTTTCTCCAATGTGCTGGCCTTATTCTCAAATTTGGTTTTTGCTCTCATATAGTCCAACTGAGCCTTGGAATAGATCGGTTTCATAAGATAGCCTTCACCCTTTAAATATAAATTGTCGTACTACGACATTGTATCCTAAACTCTGACAAATTACAAAGACATGTAAATGGAAATCGCTAAATTCATAATAAAATAGAATATTCTGTAAATAAATAGATCCCTACTGTCGCAAGCACTGCGACAGTAGGGATCACAATAAAGCTTTTCGGTTTCCTTCTATAATAGAACGTCTACAGCTTCTTCATCTTCGTCATAACACGCTTGGCAATGACCGCACCATCTGCTCTGTTGAGCTTGGCATTCGGATCAAAGCGGTAGGTTACCTTCTTCTGTCCTTGCAGCAGCTTATTCGGGATGCCCGTAATAATACCCGCTTTAGTTACGGCAAGAATCGATGTAATCGAATAAGGGGAACTGATCGTGTTAGCGTCTGTAAAGGATTTTTGCAGCGCAGCCAGATCCTTATCCTGCTGTCCGAGCTTCAGGTTCATGGCTCTTGCCACCATATTCGCTGCTTCTTCGCGCGATAATGCCGCATTCGGTGAGAAGACTCTTGGTGCGATACCGCGAATGATACCTTTTTTAACGGCCGTTTCAATATAACGGTAATCCCATCTGTAATCGCCGTATTTCGGAACATCTCCAAAGGTCAGGTTATTCGGATCATAGTCCAAAGGAATATCCAGCATCTTCACGAGCATGGTAGCGAATTCGCCGCGGCTTAGTTCACCATACACGTTAAACTGGTTGGAATCCTTCGGGTTCATAATTCCTTTCGCAAGCATGAGCTCCAGATCCGGACGGGCTGTCGGATGCGCCACAATGTCATCGTAGCTGTAACGAAGACTCATAACGGCATAATAACCAAATCCATCAAAGGTTGAGGTTATGGTCTTTTTACCCGTGTTCACTTTACCGCCCATATTTACCCATGAAGTGCCGTCATTCTTCCAGATCGAGATCCCTTCGGATGCTGCATTCGTGAGATTCGAATCATACGACAAGGTAATGGTGCCTTGCTGAGTAGGCTCTAACCATTTTCCCAGATGGTTGCCGAAGAATTCATTATTCTTCTTGTATGGGTGAGTCGCTACCACGGTTTCAAAATCTGTCGTCAATAGCGGCTGCTTAAAGTACCCCGGATCGATCCAGTACATGTTGGAGGCATATCCAAAATGCTGCTTCGGAATAAGTAACGTTGCTGCATAGCTGTTGGCATCAATTCGAACAAGCTTGCCATCCTGATACACATTTCCTTCTTTTTCACCCACCGGATTATACAGCTTCACCGTACGTCCATCCTGAGGATCGGCGATGCCGAGCAGAATATTCTGACTGTCAAACAAATTGATCGTTGGTGTATTCGAAGAACCTGGTGACGGCGTTGCGTCACGAAGCATCGTGCCTTTCGGGAATTGAATCGTTACATCCCCTTTAAAGGCGGTCAATTTGCCTGAGGTTGTCAGCTTCGTCTTAAATTGGGCTCCTTGAATGACTTCATCGGAATACGTCACATCAAAAGATCCATTAATTTTTTGCGTTCCCTGAACTACCGTAAACTTAATGGTATTCTTGCCTTTTTTCAATCCATCCAGTTCAAGGCGGAAGATGTCCTGCTCGCCTTTGACCATCGGGGTTTTGCCAAGCAGAACCTGGTCGGCTCCATCGGCTTTGATACTGACATCCATAAAGTTCTGTTTGATTACGCTCTCGTTCGGCAGCTTAGGCGACAGAATCACGTAAGGCGAAAGCTCCCGCGTAATTTGCAAAGTTTGAGAGACGGATGCCGCTCCCAGTCTTGCCTGAACGACAATGGATTTAAGCCCGGTCTTCGGAAGCGCAATATTGTCGAGCGTAAACTGATAACCGGTTAACCCTATTTTTACCGCATGCAATGCTCCATAATCATTACCGTCGGCATCTTTGCTCTTCCATTCATCGGTGCTGCCTACTCGATTGGAAACGACTAACTGCTTGCCGTCCACCATCACAACCACTTCTTCGGTGTTTGTGACAACGAATTGAATATCTGCATTTGTCTCATAGGTAGAGTACTGAAGATTCGCTGTCGGCTTAAATAATTGATCTGTATCCTTAGTCTGACCAACCGGAAGCGGCTTAAGCCCGTCTACGGCCGGAAGATTGTCAGGGAACAGATATACCGTAATATTCGTGGATACCGGAATTCCATTGGCTGTGCCCGAAATGCTGATTTTGTTCGGACCGCCAACCAGCTTCATGCTGTCGCCCGTAACCCCAATATTAAATTTAAAGTCCGTGTCTACTGTAAGGGTTTGGGTATTCCCGTTAATCGATAATTGAAGTTTATCCTTGTCGGCCGTTGTAAAGTTGACTAACCGGCCTTTGATCTCCGTGAATTGATTGACGTTTGTGAACACCTGGTTGTTATAAATGTTTGTCAATTCGATAAATGGAGCTGAAATATAGTTAATGGCAAACTGCTTATGATCTTCCTCATAGCCATCGGAATTTTTCACCGAAAATTTCAGGATTTGCTCTCCCGCAGGCAGTCCAGTAATTTTGTACACTTTATAACCGGACTGATCTGTAAATTCTTCTTTCGTCAGGGACCCGGACTCGGCACCCTTTTGAAGCGATGAAATACTTACATCCTTCGCTGCAGAAGCATCATTCGTTTTCACCTTGATCCACACGGGCAGTTCAAACAGGTTCCCCTCCGTAAATTGCGCGCTTGAAGTATAGGACACTTTATTACCGGAGGCTGTAACGCTGTATAGCTGTTCAATACCTGTGATATAAGCAGTCGCGTCCTTATGATAGGTAAATTTCAAAGGAAGAACGTCCATCGTTCCATAAGAAATATTGTTATAAAAAATCGAGTAGTCTCCACTTTGGGTAAGTTTAACATTGTTAACTGTTACGTAATCAAATACGACCGAAGAACCCAAAACGGTTTTATTCGTAATATTCGCTTTTGAGGTGAACTCTATTCCTGTAGTCGCACCTGTGCTGATTGATACGTCAAAGTCTTTAGGATCAACAGGTGGTGTCGTCGGATTCGAGGGATTATTAAATATGATTGAACCGCTAAGTTTCCCTTCGACAGTCCCGCTTAATATTACGCCGTCATCGACCTTAGTCGAGCCAATGACCGTATTATACGGGGTCCCTATTTCTTCTGGAGCATAGATCACTTCACGGCTCACGCTGTATGTATGAGTGCCCATGTCCGTGATGGCTACAAAATTCAGCTTGTTCAATCCCGGGTTCAGCTTAATGTCATTTAAAATGAATGTAGCGCTTCCCCCATTGTACATTTTCGTGTTATTGACCATAACCTCCACAGCGTTAGGCGCTTGCAGCATGAGGGTCAGGTTGGCATTATGGACAATCGTCTGCTTGTCTTCCGTTAATGGCGTTCCATCCGGAAGCTTGATGTCATAGATGGCCGGAACGTTCGAGAAGTTAACGTAAGCAGCTCCGCTCGCCTTGCTTCCGTTCCCGGTCATACCGGATACCGTGATACGATTAAGCCCTTGGGAAAGCTTAATTCCCGGGAAAGTAAAGTTCTTCTCATTCTCGACGATCGGCTTCACATCTGCACCGTTCATCCCGGGAATGACTTTATCACCGATCAATGAATCCACTTGGAATGAAATGCTGTCAGCGGATACCCCGTTAAAGCTGCCTTCCAGATCCACGGTTTCGCTGTTAACCATCGTTGGAGAGGATTGATCCGTACTGAATTTCTTAAATTGAAAGTATTGGCCTGCAACCGGATCGGAAGCTGCCTTTACAAGTCCTGGCGGAAAGAACGACACAATCAGTACCGCTGTCAGCATTATGCTAAATATGGCTCTAAGTCGGCTAGACACAAAAGCTTCCCCCTTACGTTTTCCAGAGAATTTCAATTCTTTACCTCCTATTCAAGTCTGAACTTATTCACATATCCCTTTTATCGGCCCCAACCACCCATTTTTTTAGAAAAAACCATAAAAAAACCCGTCCAATAAATGGATGGGTTTGTAAAATTTATATTTTATGAAATTCTTATAAGTTCCGTCTTGCATTATAAATCTCTAAAGCTTGGAACTGCGTTCCTCGCCAACCTTCATTCGCAGCCTTGCAATCAAATCCAGAATCGGACGCTTCGTCTTGCCGACAAGGCCGATCACTTCCGCGCCGATCTGCAGGAAGAACATCATCACGCAGATCACAACGAAGGTGACCCAATTCGCTTCATACATCGCGGCGGAGGACTGAATGACTGCCAGGACACCGAAGAAAGCGGCGATGCCGTACACGATGAGAACAGACTGGCGGTGGCTGAAGCCAATTTCCCGCAGGCAGTGATGCAGGTGGCCCTTGTCCGGAGCGAAGATCGGTTTCTTCTGAATCCAGCGGCGCACGATCGCAAAGAACGTGTCCGAGAGGGGTACGCCGATAATAATCAGCGGAGTAATAAAGGATACAATCGCAATCTGCTTAAATCCGAGCATGGACAGCATCGCCAGGCAGAAGCCCAGGAACAGCGAGCCTGTGTCGCCCATGAATATCTGTGCCGGATGAAAGTTAAAGAACAGGAATCCAAGAATCGCTCCAAGGAGCAAGAGACATACCAGCGCTACCGTCAGGTTGCCCATCAGGAGCGACATCACGAGGATCGTGCCAATCGCGATGCCGGATACGCCGGCGGCCAGACCGTCCAGCCCATCGATCAGGTTGATGGCGTTCGTCACGCCGACAATCCAGAAGATGGTGAGCGGAATCGCAATCCAGTTCTCCAGAGACGAATACGTATCATTAAAAGGTATATTCACAAAATCAACTTTGATGTCAAATCCGAATACGACGACGGATGCGGCGATGATCTGACCGAGCAACTTCACCTTGGCAGACAGTTCAAAACGGTCATCCAGGGCGCCGGTCAAGACGATCAGCGAGCCGCCAATCAAAAAGGCTTTAATAAAGTTCGTATCCCGAATGGAAAAATGATCCGCGACAAATGGTAGGATGGCAAACATGGACAGCATAAATGCCAGATATATCGCCAATCCACCAAGCCGGGGCATGATTCTCGTATGCACTTTTCGGGCGTTCGGGACATCGACGGCGCCGATCTTAATCGCAAATTTTTTCACCAGCGGCGTTAGCAGCAGTGCCAAGGCTAATGACACAATACATCCGATGATGGCTATCATTAACATGTTTCGTTCAACCCCCATTTTCTTTACCGGATTGAATTATACTCTCATCAAAAAATAAAACCAATCCTGTTATTCAGCAAAATATCGGGTTTTTGCGTCTCATTTCAGTCATTTTATCTGGGTTTTGTCATGTTTTCTTTATCACGCACCACTTTAAGTACGAATTTCGGCAGCGCAAGCATTCTTCCAGCCCTTGTTGGCTCCTTCAGAAGACGGTACAGCCATTCGGCACGAAGTTTTTGAAATAATTTCGGTGCCCGCTTGGACTTGCCCGATATGACATCAAAGCTTCCGCCGACGCCCATCATCAGGGGAACACCCAGCTGTTCCTTATAGCGAGCAATCCAAGGTTCCTGCGTATCCGCCGCACGTGCAACGAACAGAATATCCGGAGCCGCCTTGCGAATGTCGGCGATCACTTCCGCATCCTGATCTGGCTTAAAATAGCCATCACGAAATCCCGAGATTTCGACACCCGGATACTGCAAATGTAACCTTTCTGCCGTCGCTTGAATCACTTCCGGCGTAGAACCGAGCAAATATACTTTCCAGTGGTAGTCTTCTCCGGCCCTCATTAACTCATGCAGAAGGTCAAATCCGGCAACGCGCTCCGCAACAGGCGTTTCTGTTCTTGCTGCTGCCCATACCACTCCGGTACCATCTGGTACCAGAAGCTCTGCTTCCCGCATGATCTTCATGTACTCCGGCTCCTCCAGAGCCTTCATCACCATGATCGGGTTCGCCGTAATGACCTGAAAAGGTCTGCGTTCTTCGGATTGTATAACACGGGTTATATACTTTACTGTGTCCTCCATGCCCAATCTGCTTACCTGCAGACCGTACATGGAAACCGTAGGCACTTGTTCTAATGAATTCACGCTTCTATCACCTTATCCTTTGCTGCTATATAAAATGAACTAAAGAAAAGATGAAGCGTAAAGCTTTAGTTCATTTTAAATAAAAAATCAATGATATGCTGCGCAGGCGCCTGGGCTTCCTGCTTCAGCTTGTCGATACGCGGCTTACCCGCTTCCTTCCAAGCCTCTGCGCCGGTCAGGAGACGGGAAATTTCTGCCGTCAGCTTCCCGGGGTCAAGCGAGCTGCTTGTTCCAACAGGCGTTATATCCAGTCTTTTCAAAAAGTGATCGATCTTCGGATCATAGGAAACGCCGATCAGCGGGACAAGCTGGTTGGCGGCATAGATCAGACTGTGGAGTCTCATCCCAATCACGAGATCGCATTGCCCCACCTCCGCCAGCATCTGCCGGGGAAGGACAGCCTCCCTGCATACCGACACCTTGCTTCCACCGGAAGCAATATCACCGAGCTGCCCAATGATTTCCTGGGAGGCTTTCTCGTCGCCAGGAAAGTGAAAAGGCAGAAATCGGAGATGCGCCGGCTGCTTCTCGCAGAATGCGCGAAGACCTTCCGCAATCCCTTGTAATTCTCTGCGCTCCGGGTCCCAGTAACGGACGGAAATACCGATAACAGGCAGCTGTTGATCCGCATCAGGAGCTATGGAAGCAGCGTTCTCCGATTCAGGGGTCAGCCCCATGACGGGATCGGGTACCACCTGGATGCGGCTGCTCTGCAGCCCCATGCTTTGCAGCAGCTCTGCGGACTGCACATCACGCACCGAAATGTATTCACATTTTTTAAAGGCATTTTTGATCAACGGATTAAACAGCTTCCGGTTCACGGGACCAACACCCTGGGAGTACACAAACACAGGCTTGTTCATCCACTGGGCCAGCTTGATCACACCCAGATAGTAAGGAATGGTCTTCGGGCTGGTCGCATCCTGCAAAAGACTTCCGCCACCGCTGATCAAACCGCTGCTGTTCTTAAGAGCTTGTCTCACTTCACCCAATTTCATGCGGTGAACCGCCTGCACACCGTAGGTGGAGGTGGTCCATTCCGGATCGATGGAGAGCACGACAGGGTTAATCTGAACCCCTGCCTGCTTCCCCTTCTCTTCTAGAGCCGTCAATATGGACTGGAGCACAGCCTCATCGCCGCTGTTCTTAAAGCCGTAATAACCCGAGATGACTATTGTCTTTTGAGGAGAGGTGACCATTTTTTCCAACACCCTTCTGCGATTTGCCATACGCCGATGGCGATCAGTCCGATGATGAATCCAATTCCCAGACCCAGCAGGTCACGGGCAAACGAAATTTTCATCGGCGAATGGATATGGGCAAAGGTATCGACCATGGACAGCTGTCCAATGACAGCGAATATCATGATGAAAATAGCATTCCGGTACCGGATCGACAGGAACAGACCGAGCAGGAAGAGCGGATGCGCAATGATTTCCTTATTACGCGGACGCACATGGAATGTATTTTCCAGGAACGGACGAATCGCCATCTCGATACCGCTGACCTTGCCCCCATTGCCTGTACGGCTCAGATAATAGAAACCGATGGCGCCGATTAATACCGCTGCAACAACCCATAACAGTGTGATTGGCGTTCTGAACAGCTTGCCGATTTGATGAACCGGACGGCCTCCGCGGTATAAGACCACGAATATCGCAATCAGCAGAATCGGAGCCGCATGCAGCAGACTCACGCCCCGGAACTGGTTCAACACCAGGCTGTACGTAATATTGTTGAGCAGTGCAATCACGAATGGGATTGCCGCCATGGAAATAATAGATGTCTTGATGAACAGGACGATCGAATGCGTCAGACGGCGTCCGGGCGCAAGCTCGGCATTGGCCGCATTGAGCGCGTTGACCTTGCGTATCGCCAGTACCACCGCGACGGTCGGAGCACTTATAGCAACTAGCAGCGCTAATGCCTGCTCAAACAGCGTCGGCTTCAGTACATACAAGCCTGCACTGCCGATCATGCCAAGCACAAATGCCGGCAGCGTCAGCAGAGGCAGGAAGCATGAAATCATGAGTGCTATAAAGGCAACTGCGCCAAGTACAACAACCAATTTGAAATAACGCTGTGCCGATGAATCGGTAATATGGAAGGCCTCTGCACGTCCCATCTTGAAGCCGTTGTTCTCCATCTGCTTGATGGCTTGACCAGGCTTGTTCAGACTCTTGATGATGTTGTCGATGGAATCCGTCATCATCGCCTTCGCCGTGCTCTTGCTTGGTGCCGTATTAATATAGAGCATCCGGATATTCCGGTCTTTGGTTGCCAGAGCAAACCGGTCCGCAATCGTATCCTCGTCCAGTGCCTGGGCATCCTTGTCGCTCAAGGAATACAGACGGACCACATTATAATGAATGTAATACGACAGCTTATCGATTCCTGCCTGCGGCTTCTTCGTATTCTCGATCGCCGCAATGCCGATGCCATGCTGGTTCAGCAGGTTGGCAAAGCTCTGCAGGCTGTGCTTATCCTGGTTGTCGGTGAAGCCCTTGACCGAATCACCCTCGAACAGGATCCGCTTCACACCGTTGGCTTCATAATAAGCCAGCAGCTTCTCCATGGCGTCCTGATCGTACGGAAGGCTATCGGACATCCGCGGAACGATATTGAAACCCTTGCTGTGAAGAAGTTCAAATGCAATCGGGTCTGGCTGCATCGGTTTCAGCGCGGCATCCTCCGGCGAGGTTTCCACAATCAGGCCCTTCTGGTTATGAAACTCCCAAGGCTTCACGTTAATGCCGAGACTTGTGAAGGTGTCTTCAATGAGAGGCGTTAACCGGCCCGCATTCTCTTCATTGGTAAACAGAATGTACGTGAAATTCTCATCCGTTGGAACAACGCTTTGCGTCATTTGGGCAATATCCTGGGCGCTGTACACCATCAGCCGCCGGGTTTTCTTGAAGTCATCCAGCGTGCTTTCAAACATCGCCATACTGGTAATGCCCGCGGCTTTTAATTTATCGAGCTGCTTCTGTATGAACTGCTCCGGATGTGCCTGATAGGCAGCAACCTCTGCCAGACCACGGTAATTGAACACCAGCTCCACGTTGTTTGATGATGATTCCGTTTGATACCGGTCATATGCAACCGGCAGTGCGGCAAGTATGCCCACTACGACCAGGATCCACAGCCATTTGCGCGATGCCGTGCTGAAGTGCTGCCATTTTTGATGCACCAAAAGTACCTCCTCGTTATAACTCCGCAAAGCCGCAGCATGAGGCAGCGGCCTTGCAGACTATCCATATCTTTGATTTATTAGGCGTCTACCCGCGCCATGACTTCAGCCGCAAGCTTCTGAATCCGCTCTTCGGCGTCATTCAGCGATGACCCGCGCACCGCAAAGTAAACTTTAATCTTCGGCTCCGTACCAGACGGACGCAGGCAGAACCATGAGCCGTCATCCAGCATATATTTCAGCACGTTTTCCTTAGGCAGACCGTTCAGACCTTTGGAGTAATCGAGAACCTCCGTTACGGATGCGCCAGCAACCGTCTGCGGCGGATTCTCGCGCCAATCGGTCATTTTGGCCTGGATTTGGGCCAGACCGTCCTTGCCCTTGAGCGTGCGGGATTCCAATTTTTCATGGAAAAATCCGAACTGTTCGTACAATTCCTGAAGTACATTATACAGCGTCTTGCCCTGTGCCTTATAGTAGGCACCCGCCTCGCAGATCAGAAGAGAAGCAAGTACAGCATCTTTATCGCGGGCATAAGAGCCTGCGAGATATCCGTAGCTTTCCTCATATCCGAACAGGTATGTGTATTTTCCGGTTTGTTCGAATTCGGTCATTTTCTCGCCGATATATTTGAAGCCGGTCAGCGTATTGAAGACCTCTGCCCCATAGTGATGCGCAATGGCTGCTCCCATTTCGCTGGTGACGATGGTCTTGATAACCGCCCCATTGTCAGGCAGCTTGCCCTGCTCCTTCAGCTGGCTCAGCAGATAATGAATCATAATGGCGCCGGACTGGTTACCGGAGAGCACTTCATATTCGCCTGCATCATTCAGCACAACTGCGCCCATGCGGTCGCAGTCCGGGTCGGTGCCGACCAATATGTCTGCTCCTACTTCTTTACCGAGCTTCATAGCAAGGGTAAAAGCTTCCCGCTCCTCCGGGTTAGGAGATTTCACGGTCGAAAACTCCGCATCCGGATGTTCCTGCTCAGCTACCACATGCACACGGGTAAAGCCAACTTTATGAAGCACACTGCGCACAGGGATGTTACCTGTTCCATGCAGCGGGGTATATACAATATTAAAATCCTTGCCAAGCTTGCTTGCGATCAGCTCCCGGTTGACACTGGTTCCGGCAACGGTATCTGTAAAGGCCTCATCATCTGCCTCACCGAGCCATACCAGCATTCCCTTCGCTTCCGCTTCAGACTGCTCAAGGCGTTTCACGGAGGCAAAGGAATCAACTTCCTGGATATAGCCGATAACCTTCTCTGCCTGATCCGGGACAAGCTGACCGCCTTCGGCGTTATAGACCTTGTATCCGTTGTATTCCGGAGGATTATGGCTGGCTGTGACGACAATGCCTCCCGTAGCGCCTAAATGGCGCACGCTGAACGACAGCTGAGGCGTTGAACGCAGTGACGGGAAGAGCTTAGCTGTAATGCCGTTGCCTGCTAGCACCAGCGCAGCTTCAAGTGCAAATTCCGGAGAAAAATGACGGGAGTCATGAGCAATCACCACCGATGGCTTACCTTCCGCCTGACCGTGCTGCTCCAATATGTAGCGTGCAAAACCCTGCGTCGCTTTACCGACGGTATAACGGTTCATCCGGTTGCTTCCTGCGCCGATCACGCCGCGAAGACCACCGGTCCCGAATTCCAGATCTTTATAAAAACGGTCCTCCAGCTCCTGCGTTTGCTCCTGCAGCCCCTGAAGCTCCTGTTTGGTCTCTTCGTCGATCGAAGGATCCGAAAGCCAGCGCTGTACATTCTCTTCAGCCAATTTGCTTAATTGTGTCATCTTGCTTCCCCTTTCACCACTCACGGTTAGGTATTCGTATTTAGGCTTTGGTTGGATCGGACAGGGCGAACATGATGTCGCCTTCAGCAACGATCTTGTCCTCAACCTTGGCAATCGCATGCCCCTTGCCTATACTCCCCTTTAACCGAGTTATCTCCACTTCCAAACGGAGCGTGTCCCCGGGTACAACCTGTCCTCTGAAACGGAAGCCGTCAAGCCCTGCCAGAAAGCCAATCTTGCCCTTGTTGCTCTCTTCCTGTAAAATTGCGGCAGCTCCCACTTGGGCCAAAGCTTCGGTAATCAATACGCCTGGCATTACCGGATATTCCGGAAAATGTCCAATAAAAAACGGCTCGTTGATGGTCACATTCTTAATGCCGACCGCGCGCTTGCCAACCTCCATCTCCAGAATCCGGTCCACCAGCAAAAACGGAGGACGATGCGGAATAATCTCCTGAATCTCTTTGACATTTAGCATAACATCAAATCTCCCTTCAACCTTTTCTACTTGCTATTTTGCATAAAAACACGGATATACGTAAAAACTATAGTTATCCTTCACCAACTGCAGAAGTGAAGGTTCAGATAAGGGGCTCTGCCCGTCAGCCACGGTCTCAATGAAAGTGGCGCGGATGGGGCCCTTTTGTTGTCTTCAAGTCCCCCATCATTATACATTTTCCGAGCAAAAAAAGAAAACTCCCCCGGGCAAGCGGGGGAGTACTGTCAATCGGTTGATGAGGTTCATCCGGATCAAGGAGCGAAGACCAAGTCGATGACATGCTGCCATGTCTTCCACTCGAACACTTCAGACAAGCTCTGCTTGCCGATGACCACATATCCGACAATCATTCCTCCGAGTAAAGCGAGTACCAGAAACAGCGGAATCATCCAGCGGATGACAATTCTCCAGCGGGCTGTCTTTCTTCTGGCCGGCTTCTGGTTATCATTTTTTCCGTCTGCCCCAGCCTTTCCAGGCGTGTCTGTACGGTTCTGGACTCTTGTCAGCTTATCAGCAGGCTTATTATTATCACTCATAGCCGCTTCCACCTTAACCCCGCATATTGTTGGCCAGGTTCATCATCGTGTCACTGGATGAAATCGCCCGTGCTGCCAGCTGGTAAGCACGCTGCATCTGCATCATATCCGTAATTTGGCCCATATAATCCACATTGGATTTTTCCAGATAACCCGAGCGGATGGATGTATCCTCCGGAATACCGCCGGTAACCGGCGGTGCTTCAAATACCTGGCCCTCTGTCAAGCTGGTCGGAACCACGAACAGGTTGCCGTCCATCAGCTGCAGCGCATCCTCACGGAGCGGCTTAAGCACTTTGAGTGTACCGGCTTCCGTAATGATACCGCCCTCGTCCATCAGCACTTTGCCATGGGAATCGATCGCTACCTTCGCGTTATCCGGTACCTTGATATGCTCATTATTTTCATTCAGCACGAAATATCCTTGATTGTTCTGGAGTACCATGGATCCCGGTTCGCTTGGGTCAGGAGCGAAATGAAAGCCCCCTTCCCGGGTATAGGCGCGCTTGCCGCCCGCTTCAACCGCAAACATCCCGTTTCCCTCGATAGCAAGGTCCAGCGGATTATTCGTCTGATCGAGCGGTCCCTGCGTCATATCACGGGTCACATCGCCCGTACGGACTCCGTATCCGGTAGTATACCCAAGCGGAGAGAGTCTTCCCTGCTGCTTAAAATCCTTGGGCTGCTGCATCACGGAAGTCAGCGTATCCTCAAATGAGGTATCCTTCTGCTTGTATCCCACCGTATCCAGATTCGCGATATTGTCAGCGATGATATCCAGCTTCTGCTGAATGCTGTTCATGGACACCATCGCACTGATCATGGAGTTATTCATCATAAACCTCCCTTAAATACCCCCAAATTAGTGGGGCTTTGCTCCGAGGTCTATTCAGGTACTTCGCGGGACCCCGGTAATTTATAAATTCTATCATTCCTGAGAAAATTCTGACCGGCCTTATACTCTTCCTACTTCATTCACGGCTTTATCCAGGCTCTTATCATAGAATTGAATGACCTTCTGATTCGCTTCATAAGCCCGGAGTGCCGTATTCATATCGACCACGACCTCGGATGCGTTCACATTCGAGCTCTCAATATTATTCTGACGTACTTCCACACGGTCGGCTCCGCCAAATGCACGTACACCGGCTCCTTGCGGATCATCAACCCGGAATACACCTTCGCCGTCACGCACCATCTGGTAAGGCTGCCCCACAACGGACACACCTATTTGTTGCCCTCGCGCACCAGTTGCCGGATCTAGGACATACCCCTGCTCGTCCACTTTAAAGCTGTCTACCGGACCTGTCAACACAATCGGCTTGTTATTGGCATCCAATACCTGGTAGCCGGTTGAAGTCAGCAATCTGCCGTCCGTGCTGACCTTGAAATTCCCGTCTTTCGTATAACGCGTCTGACCATCCTGATCTTCTATCGTAAAGAAAGCCTCGGGTTTATAAATAACATCGCCGTTAGCGCTGACAAACTTGCCTGAACCGTCAAACGTAATATTTTGCCCTGTTGCCGGATCCGTCATTTCCATATCGGATACCAGCGCAAAATCCGTCGGCTTGCTGCTGGCTTTAATGACGCCCTGCTGATACATCGACAAAGCTTCTTCCGCGAACACACCTGTGTTCAGCTTGCCGATTGTTGACACCGGAGCATCGCTATTCCCGCCAAGCATCGTAATCAGCATTTCCGGAAAAGAGCGGGCTACGCTGTTAACCTGCTTGTATCCCGGTGTATTCACGTTCGCTAAGTTCTGTACCGCTGTATCGTGGCGGTTCTCCTGGGTCAGCATGCCGGCAGCAGCTGTGTAAAGTCCTCTTATCATGTGAGTGGGGGCACCCCTTTCATGGTCGTGCTGTATATTCAAGTAGAAGAAGTAATTCTATATTGAACGGGCTGTTAAAACCCATAAATGATATTAGATATATCGGCGTCTTAGAAAGATTTCTTAACCACTTTATCCAAATTATCCAGCATAATGCCTGTGCCCTTCACAACACAGTGCATCGGATCCTCCGCAATCAGCACGGGAACGCGCAGCTCTTCAGCCAGCAGCTCGTCCAATCCATTCAACATGGCTCCGCCACCTGTCAGAATGACGCCGCGGTCGATAATATCCGCCGACAATTCCGGAGGTGTCCGCTCCAGCACCGACTTGGCTGCCGCCACAATGGCGGAAACCGGCTCCCACAGCGCTTCCTGGATTTCACTTGAAGAAATGGTGATCGTTAACGGAAGGCCTGACGCCATATCGCGTCCACGGATATCCATTTCGTCCTGGCGTCCGCCCGGACGCACGGTTCCGATGTTAATCTTGATATCCTCGGAGGTACGCTCACCGATCAATAGTTTATATTTATTCTTAATATATCTGACGATGGACTCATCGAACTTGTCCCCCGCCATTTTAATAGAAGAGGCGGTCACGATGTCGCCCATAGAAAGCACAGCAACATCCGTTGTTCCGCCGCCAATATCAACTACCATGTTGCCGCTCGGCTGGAATATATCCATTCCTGCACCAATCGCTGCGGCTTTCGGCTCTTCTTCCAAAAACACATCTTTAGCCCCACTGCGTTCGGCTGCCTCTCGGATCGCCTTCTGTTCAACCGATGTAATATTGGTCGGTGCGCAGATGAGAATGCGGGGACGGCTGCTCCAAGTGCGTCCTCCCACACGGTTAATGAAATATTTAAGCATCGCTTCCGTAATGGCAAAATCCGCAATAACGCCGTCACGAAGCGGACGGATAGTCACAATATTGCCCGGAGTACGCCCTATCATTTTACGGGCATCTTCACCGACGGCAAGGACTCTTTTGGTGTCACTTTCGATCGTCACGACAGAAGGTTCGTCAAGAACAACCCCCTTCCCTTTGACATGTATGAGCACGTTCGCCGTGCCCAGATCAATCCCAATATCCTTGCTAAACATCATGAAAAGAGCCCCCAAAGTCATATTTTATGGTAAAAGAGTCCCTGAGCCTTTTGAAAGTCCCTTTTCGACAAGATGCGGCAGGATTATGCACATAGGGAAGCCGGGATCACAATTTTCGACCTTATACCATCTTTTAACATATCATACTTCAGGGGACGGATTCAATGGTTTAAAGCACCTTTCGCTTTCATGAGATTATGATTTGGCGGATGCCACAGCTTCACGTTTTTTCGTCTTTTTGTATTTGATTTTCGTGGCTTCCCCTCCCCGGAGATGACGGATCGATTTGTGATATTCGAGAATGTGCTTAACCTGGTCTGCCAGATCAGGATTAATTTCAGGCAAACGTTCGGTCAGGTCCTTATGCACTGTGCTTTTTGATACGCCAAATTCTTTGGCAATTGTCCGGACCGTGTGCTTCGTCTCCACGATACAACGTCCAATTTTAATCGTACGTTCCTTGATGTAATCGTGCACGCTCCCGCCTCCCTACTGTGGATAGTTTGGTACATTATATGAGAGGCGTGCCTATATATTCGCGCTTTAAGGATCTGACAAGCTACGCAAGGCCCATTTATTTTCCGGAGCACGCAAAATAACCCCACAAAGTGGAGCCTTGCTTCGAAGTCCATTCAGTTACTTTACAGGGACCCCGCTCATTTATAAATTCGATAATGTCAAAAAAGAAGGCAGGGGTTTCCCCTGCCTTCTTCATGCTTTTTATTTTTTTGGAAGCAGTTCTTCCGGATTGACCGGCTCACCTTTTTCATACACTTCAAAGTGTACGTGGTTGCCGAGATCCTTTTCAATCTCACTGCGGCCGGCTGTACCGATCGTATCGCCTTGCTTCACGGTATCGCCAACTTTGACTTTCGCGTCGGAAAGAGCTTGGTACACCGTTTTCACATCGTTATCATGTGTAATTTCGATGATCGTGCCCGTCAACGGCGGATTCAGTTCCACCCGGCTAACCTTACCTTCCAGCGCTGCCTTCACTTCAAACGTCTTATCGTCTTCGCGGCCCAGGTCTACACCGATATTCGGGATAAACATGTCATTGTACTGCACCATCGCTGCCTGGTTGTTCTCGGCAGTTCCATCTTTTTCAAAGAACGGCTTCACGACTTTAACATCCTTGGCATCGGCTACCGGCCATGCCATGTCTACAACAGTTGCAGTGACTTCAACAGCTTTCGGATCCTTGGCGTCCTTACCAGCTTCATTCGTGGCAGGTGCAGTAGCATTTTCCGATACTTTAGCAGGGTCTTGCGCGAGTTTCTTCTGGCTGGCATCCTGGTAGACCCAAACTAAGGTTAGTATAATTGCTGCTGCGGCCACGTATGCTGCCGGGTATACCCACCGTTTGGACAACAGCTTTTTCCATGCAGACGGCTGGCTAACCAGCTCTCCCTGTGCTTTTTTAGGAGTTTCTCCATGGTTTTGATTACTTTTGTTTTGATCATTCATATGGTTATCACCTCAGTAATCATTGTTACCGGGGCAAAACCTTTTATACGTATCTCGCAAATTATTTTTTGAAAAGCATAGAGGATCAAAATAGAGCCTAAAAGCCGCCTGCTGTTCAATCTACTTTTTTATAAAATCCGAAGCTTTCGAAAATTGGACGCCGGTATAGTAGTGTTTCAGGATCTGGGTGGCGGTATAGCCTTCCTTGGCCATTCCTTCTGCGCCCCACTGGCTCATGCCGACGCCATGTCCGTAACCGTAAGTCGTTATGACTACGTCCTTGCCGGAAGTCTTCCAGCTGAATTGACTGGAGCGGAGGCCTAGCTTCTCTCTCACTTCACGTCCGCTGAACTTAACCCCGCCTATCGAAATCTCCTTGATCCGGTGTCCGGTCGTAGATGAGAGAATTTGAATAAAAGGCTGCTGCTCTCCTGTGGATACTACCGGTACCGACTTTCCTGCCAATCCCAGCTTGGTCAGGAAATCCTGGCGGCTCATCTTCACGGTCTCTTCATATCCCGGCGCCTGCTCGTCCCAGGGACTCGCCACGCTGCGCAGATAAGGAATGTTCTGATTCCAGTATTCTTCCGAATTTTCGGTATAACCGTTGCTGGTAGAGAAGAAGGATGCGGTAATAGGTTTGCCTTGATAGGTCATAATTGTATTCCGGGATTCTTCCACTGCTCTCTTCAGCTTGGCCAGCTGCTCTGTTTTCCCCTTCCACTGTGTTGCGAGCTGATCCTTGGAGATATACGCCTGATGGCTCACGGTGTCGGTCACATCCGCCTGCGAGCCAGGTACGCCGCTCTTATCTCCGGCTGCCAGCCTGCGCATGATAAAGGTTCGTGCAGCAACGGCCTGAGCCTTGAGCGCCTCGAGGTCAAAATCTGCCGGCATCTCTGCGGCGATGACCCCGACGACGTACTCTTCGAGAGGCAGCATCTCGACCTTGTCCGTCTTCGATAGATAGACGGACACCTGCGGCTGTGCTACCGCTTGGGGCACAGTCACTGGAGCGGCCGGCGCGGGTATGGGTGCCGGCTTGGGTGCAGGCTGGTGATGCGTTGCCACCACCAGCACGGGAATCAGCAGCGCCAGCGCGAGCAGCCCCCCCGCCCATACGGCGGGGTGCAGCCTGCGGGCGCTGCCCGGGCGATGCGGCCGCTTGGCGCTGCCGCGGCCGCGGGAGGGCGGCGGGGCCCATGGCCGCCGCCCGGGGGCTTGCCGGGCGCCTGCGGGCGCGCCCGGCTCTTCGGGCCGGAGCGCTTCGCTCGGCTCCGGCGCCTCAGGCGCAGCGGCCTGCGGCGGCTGCGCGCCGGCACCCGGCAGCACGCTCAGGTGCTGCCGGGGCTTGCTGCCAGCCCCGGGCTTCGGCCTGATGCCCGGGGCTGGCCCTCCGGCCGGGCTCTGCTCCCGGCCGCCCCCTGCAGCAGCTTGTGCATCCGGCTGATGTATTGAAATGTCCGGCTCCGCCGCTTCATTTTTCTGTGCAACCGATACTTTAATTTGTGTCCGCGGGTCGTTCATATGCTTCCAACCTCCATTGATCCTTAATCATTTGCCTCTTCATATAGAATGTAGTTAGAGAGTTTATATCCTCATCTTCCGTTCATTCTATATAGTAGACTCCCCATCCAGTCGGGCTTGGCTTCCTCTTTTAAGCGATGCGCTTATCTCAATCTCTCGCCTCTCTTACTCCCGATATGTATAGTTATGAGCCGTGCACAGATGATAGAACCCTTTTTAAGAGATAAGAAAGATTCATATGAATGGACGGAAAACATAAAAAAGACCGGACCCTAAGGTCCGATCTTCTTCACGATTCCATATTCATTTACAGTCCAGGTTCTTGCCTTTTTCCAGTACAATGTTATTCGTTTCTTCATTAACAAAGTCCGAAACGGTTATACCCAAGTTGGCTGGATGTTGAACAAAGGAACCTCTTCTTCCAGCTCCACCTTTTTCTTCACCGGAACTGGTTGATCCAGTACAGGCTCTTCCACGGAGATACGCCAGATATCAGCGCCAAGCGCGGACAGCTTCTCAGCCAGATCCACGTAACCGCGGTCGATATGATGCGTGCCACTCACTTCCGTTGTTCCTTCGGAAACAAGTCCTGCCAGAATCAACGCTGCGCCTGCACGCAAATCCGTTGCGCATACCTTGGCACCTTTCAGATCAGCGCCACCCGTGATAATAGCTGTACGCCCTTCTACCTTGATCTCCGCATTCATGAGCTGGAATTCATCTACATGCATAAAGCGGTTCTCAAAGACTGTTTCGGTTACAACACTTGTACCTCCGGATTTCAGCAGCAGCGCCATCATTTGCGACTGCATGTCGGTCGGGAACCCAGGATAAGGAAGCGTTTTGATGTCAACAGCCTTCAGCGGTTGATTAGCTGTGACACGCACGCCATTCTCATCCGGTTCAATGGAAACGCCCATCTCTTCCAGTTTGGCGATCACTGGACCCAAATGATCCGCAATCGCGCCTTCGACATACACATCGCCGCCTGTGATCGCTGCAGCCACCATGTAAGTACCTGCTTCAATCCGGTCAGGAATGACCGTATGTTCAGCGCCATGCATCTTTTCAACGCCCTCGATCCGGATCACGCCTGTGCCCGCACCGCGAACCTTGGCGCCCATTCCGTTCAGGTAGTTGGCCAAATCGACAATTTCCGGCTCTTTCGCCGCATTCTCGATTACGGTCACACCTTCAGCAAGAGTGGCGGCCATCATAATATTTTCAGTAGCACCTACGCTGGCTACATCCAGATAGATTTTAGCCCCGCGCAATCTGCCATTCATTTTCGCCTCAATATAACCTTGTCCAAGACTGATCTCGGCACCTAAAGCCTCAAAACCCTTCAAATGCTGATCAATGGGTCTTGTTCCAATGGCACAGCCTCCAGGCAATGAAATCCGCGTATGCCCCATTCTAGCGAGCAAAGGACCCATCACCAGAAAAGACGCACGCATTTTTCGCACCCATTCGTAAGGTGCTTCGCAAGAGGAAATAGCTTGGGCATCAACCCTCATTACATCATTATCGTATGTAATGTCCGCACCTATCGATTCCAACACTTTACTGATTGTAATTACATCGTCAAGAGGAGGTGCGTCATATATGACACTTACTCCTTCTTCCCCAAGAAGAGAGGCAGCGATGATCGGAAGAACTGAATTTTTTGCTCCGCTGACTTTCACGCTTCCGGTCAGTTTATTGCCACCGCGGACGATAAATTTGCTCATCATGATTCCCTCCGCGTTCCATTTTTTTCCACAATTCAATATTTTCAGAAATTACATAGCTAATTCCCTAACTTCCATCATAACACCGACCTTTTCATGGATACAAGCGTTTTTTGGCGAATGAGCCCAAAAAACGGATAATCCTGGGACTGAAGGCCTATGCCTGAACCCAGCCGGATCTGTCAATGAATCAGAAAGGTTTTTGTGCACGCTGAATCCGCTGTGTAAGACCAGGGCAGCCGTTCTCAATTGGGTATTTACCAAAGAAAAGACAACATTCCGCTGTCATAACAGCATGGATTCCAAAAATATAATATAAGCTTTAGTACATTTTATACTGTTGTACTCATTGTTGACATAAAAAAATGTTATTATTCGACACATTCATCGTCTATCCGACATTCGGTACGAAAACAACCTAACAGAGATATAACCAAAGACTGTCGCGTTAAAACATATACTTAACCATTTGGCTCCAACTTAAGTAATCAAGCAGGAACTTGGCAACGAAGTGTCCCATAATAATGGCCAGCAGCAGATGAAGGAGCTTGCCTTGCGCACTCTTGGGAAAGCGAATGAACAGGTCCAGCTTTAGATTCTGCAGTGCCCACCAAGACAGACCAATACAGATCAGAGAGACAATAATCGAGATCAGACCGCTGACACCCATACTGCCTACCAGGCTGTTTCCAAGGCTTGAATCCATGATGATACCTCCATCCTTTAAGATTAAACCACCCTAATACATTCAAAGGACTATTATATAATACTGGGCAAAGCACAAAGAATCCAGCTTCAAATTCGTAATTATTAAATTCTTTTTCAATAAAGCGCTTTCTCCGTTATTATCCCTAATGAAGTGTCCTTTACTTTCATACAAATCAGGTCATTTCCTCGGAAATATTCCCAATATTAACTTACCATTCAACTTTTTGCATTTAAATATTACAAAATTCCAAAAAAAACAGCCCGTCTCAAAACGATAGAGACGGGCCAGACTGCTTATTTATTTTTTGCCGCCGAAGACATTGATCCGGTTAACGGCTTTTTGCAGAGCCAATTCCGCACGGCGGAAATCAATTTCATCCTGCTTGCCGCTGACTGCAAGTCGGCGCTCAGCGCGTTCCTTGGCAGCCTCAGCACGCTGCAAATCGATTTCTTCAGCTGTCTCGGCACTTTCTGCCAGCACAACCACTTTGTCCTTACGGATCTCCACAAAGCCGCCATTCACCGCAATCTGGCTGGTTCTCTTGCCAGTTTTGACGATAAGCGGAGCGACCTGAAGCGGGGTAACCATAGGAATGTGTCCCGGCAAGATACCGAGATCGCCTTCCACACCCCGAACCGTCAGGCTTTCTACCTCTCCGGAATATGCCAAGTGATCCGGCGTCACGATTTCCAATAAAAAGGTACTCACGTTCATCCCTCCTGAACAGCTCGCTTTGGAGGCTAAACGCCTCCCTTACAGGACTATTCCAGTGTTTTTGCTTTTTCTACGGCTTCATCAATCGTTCCTACAAAGAGGAATGCTGCTTCAGGAAGATCATCGTGTTTACCATCGAGGATTTCTTTGAAACTGCGGATGGTTTCTTTGACAGGTACATACGTACCCGGCATGCCGTTAAATGCCTCAGCTACGTGGAACGGTTGGGACAAGAAACGTTGGATTTTACGTGCACGAGCAACGAGCAGCTTGTCGTCTTCACTCAGCTCATCCATACCGAGGATCGCGATAATATCTTGAAGCTCATTATAGCGGGCAAGAAGTTGCTTAACGCCTTGAGCTACATTGTAATGCTCTTCGCCTACAATTTCAGGTGCCAGGATACGGGAACTCGAAGCCAGTGGATCTACCGCTGGGTAGATACCCATTTCGGAGATTTTACGCTCCAGGTTCGTCGTTGCATCCAAGTGGGCAAATGTTGTTGCAGGAGCCGGGTCAGTATAGTCATCCGCTGGCACGTAGATGGCCTGGATGGACGTTACAGAACCTTTTTTCGTGGACGTAATACGCTCTTGCAATTGACCCATTTCAGTTGCCAGCGTTGGCTGGTAACCTACTGCGGACGGCATACGGCCGAGCAAGGCGGATACTTCGGAACCGGCTTGGGTAAAGCGGAAAATGTTATCGATAAAGAGCAGCACGTCTTTACCTTCTTGATCACGGAAATATTCCGCCATCGTCAGGCCTGTCAATGCTACGCGAAGACGTGCGCCCGGTGGTTCGTTCATTTGTCCGAACACCATCGCGGTCTTCTTGATAACGCCGGAGTCACTCATTTCATGGTACAAGTCATTACCTTCACGAGTACGTTCACCAACACCTGCGAATACGGAGATACCACCGTGTTCTTGCGCGATGTTGTTGATCAGTTCCTGAATTGCAACGGTTTTACCTACACCCGCGCCTCCGAACAGTCCGATTTTACCGCCCTTTTGGTAAGGAGCGAGCAAATCGATAACTTTAATGCCTGTTTCAAGCATTTCTGCTTGAGTAGACAGCTCATCATATTTAGGAGCTTCACGGTGGATCGGATTGCTCACTTCAGCAACCACGTCACCTGCTTGGTCAATCGGTTGGCCCAGTACGTTAAATACACGGCCGAGTGTTACGGAACCTACTGGAACTGTAATTGGAGCGCCTTGATCGACAGCTTCCAATCCGCGAACCAGTCCGTCTGTGGAAGACATCGCGATACAACGCACGATGTTGTCACCCAGATGGTTTGAAACTTCCAGGGTCAGGTCGATCTGGCGTCCGCCAGCGACTGCACCCTCAATTTTAATCGCATTGAAGATTTCAGGTAGTTGACCTCTTTCAAACTCGATGTCGACAACCGCACCCATAATGCTGATTACGCGTCCTTTGTTCATCTTTTTTGTTCCCTCCTACAAGTCTGCTTATATGCAAACCTTCATCGTAAGCTGCAAGTAGCTTAACGCCATATTCCGTTCATGGGGTTTGTCATTCGTACAAAAACATTGTTTCTAAGCCTGAGCGTTGGCACCGGCCACAATCTCGGAAATTTCCTGAGTAATGGCTGCCTGACGCGCACGGTTATACGTAAGTGTCAAATCGCCAATCAGCTTGGTTGCATTCTTGGTTGCAGATCCCATCGCTGTCATCTTCGCTCCGAGCTCACTCGCTTTGCCGTCCAGCAATGCGCTGAAAATCAAGGTTTCTGCATATCTTGGCAGAAGCACTTCAAGCACGCCTTCCGGAGATGGCTCGTACTCGTAGCTTGCCGTTACACCAGTTGTTTGACCTTCCATGTTGTCCATAGGCAGAAGCTGATCCACTTCAGGAATTTGAGTCAGTGCGTTCACGAAACGGTTGTAACAGATAAACAGTTCATCAATCTGAGAATCCTCGAACTGATGGACCGCCGCATAAGCGATCGACTTGATATCCGCGAAGGAAGGCGTATCAGACAGGTCCGTTACCTCCTGCACAACCGGCATTTCCCGGCGGCGGAAGTAGTCACGGCCCTTACGGCCGATGACGAAAATCACGTATTCGTCTGTAGACTTATGCTTCTCTTTGATCGTAGTCATCACTTTTTTCAAAATGTTGGCGTTGTATCCACCGGCAAGACCACGATCTGAGGTAATTACCAGATAACCGGTCTTTTTCACGGGGCGTTTCTCAAACATCGGATGCTTGATGCCTTTTGTACCGGAAGCGATACTGGACACCACTTCTTTCAGCTTATCCGAGTAAGGACGGGCATGCTGTGCCATTTCCTGAGCTTTTCTGAGCTTGGAAGCAGCTACCATTTCCATCGCTTTCGTGATTTGCTTGGTACCTTGAATACTCTTGATCTGACGTTTTATTTCACGCAATCCTCTTGCCATGTTTTCACCACCTCAGAACTTTGGCGGGGCCAAAGTTTACTTCGTAAGCATAAACCTAAGCTTTGACTGGAGGTCAAAGCTGACTTCGTAAGCATTTGCAGAACTTTGGCGGGGCCAAAGTTTACTTCGAAAGCATAAACCTAAGCTTTGACCGAAGGTCAAAGCGCTTATATCTGAAAAAGATGAATCCGAGCCTTGCGGCCCGGTTCATGTTAATGACTTACGCCATAACAGCAAAGCCTCTTTTAAATTTCGCGATAGCATCTTTCAGAGCCGTTTCATTGTCAGCTACGAGATCTTTGGTATCACGAATGGAAGCCAGGATTTCCGGATGATTGCTATCCAGGAATGCCAGGAATTCTTTTTCGAAACGACGGATATCGCCCACTGGAATATCATCCAGATGACCTCTAACTGCCGTGTACAAGCTTGCAACCTGCTGCTCAACCTTGAGCGGCTGGTTAACACCTTGCTTCAGAATTTCCATCAGTCTTGCACCACGGTTCAAGCGGGCAAGCGTAGATTTATCCAAGTCGGAACCAAACTGCGAGAACGCTTGAAGCTCACGGTATTGAGCAAGGTCGAGCTTCATACCGCCGGCTACTTTTTTCATCGCCTTGATCTGAGCGGAGCTGCCGACACGGGATACGGAAATACCCACGTTGATCGCCGGACGCTGACCTGCGTAGAACAACTCGGATTCAAGGAAGATCTGACCGTCCGTAATCGAGATTACGTTGGTCGGAATGTATGCAGATACGTCGGAAGCCTGTGTTTCAATGAATGGCAAAGCGGTTAATGAACCTCCACCCAAAGCATCGCTCAGCTTCGCTGCACGTTCCAGCAAACGGGAATGCAGATAGAATACGTCACCAGGATATGCTTCACGGCCTGGAGGACGCTTGAGCAGCAAGGAAAGTTCGCGGTATGCCGCTGCTTGTTTGGACAAGTCATCATAGATGATCAGCGCATGCTCGCCCTTGTACATAAAGTACTCACCCATTGCACAGCCCGCATAAGGAGCGATGTACAGGAGTGGGGATGGCTCGGAAGCCGAAGCTGTAACGATGATGGTGTAATCAAGCGCGCCGTGACGACGGAGAGATTCAACCACTTGTGCTACAGTCGATTGCTTTTGTCCGATGGCAACATAGATACATTTTACGCCATTACCCTTTTGGTTAATGATCGTATCGATTGCGATCTGTGTTTTACCGGTTTGACGGTCACCGATGATCAGCTCGCGTTGTCCGCGGCCGATTGGCACCATGGCGTCAATGGATTTGATACCCGTTTGCATTGGCTCATGAACCGATTTACGGTCAATAACGCCTGGAGCCATGTTTTCTACCGGACGGTATTCAGTCGCTTCAATCGGGCCTTTACCGTCAAGTGGTTCACCCATAGGGTTAACAACGCGTCCGAGCAAACCTTCGCCTACAGGAACCTGCATGATGCGGCCCGTACGTTTTACTTGGTCGCCTTCTTTGATTTCCTTGTAAGGTCCGAGAATAACGACACCTACGTTGCTTTCTTCAAGGTTCAGCGTAAGGCCGGAGACACCGTTGGCGAATTCTACGAGTTCGCCGGACATTACATTTTCAATACCGTGAACACGGGCAATACCGTCGCTTACTTGAATAACGGTACCGACTTCGGATACTTCGATATCTGATTTATATTGTTCAATTTGACTTTTAATCAGCGTACTGATTTCTTCAGGTCTGATACTCAAGTGTCTTCACCCCTATCTACTGTGCTTGTCTATTAAAAGACTTTTCAAGCCGTTCCAGCTTCCCTGCCAGAGTTCCGTCATACAGCTTATCGCCGATCATGACTTTCACGCCGCCGAGCAGGCTTTTATCAACCACGTTACTCACGCGAATTTTCTTGTTAGCCAAAGCTCCAAATTGTGCAGCAACAGACGCCTGTTCCTGCTCACTCAGCGGATAAGTGGAGTACACTGTAGCATCCGCAATTCCGAGGCTTTCGCCTTCGATCCGGATATAGCTATCCAGAAGATCCGAGAGGATATCAGCTCTGCCCCGCTCAATGAGCAGTTCAATGGTGTTTACGACCGGCTGGGATACTTTATCTTGAAGGGCTTTCTTCAGCACATCCAGTTTTACGGATATGGAAATGTTGGGTGTGGAGATAAACTGCTGCACATCGGCGTTTGCCGTAATAGCTTCAACGACAGCCTTCAGTTCCTGCTCCACTTCCAGTGTCTTCTGCTGCTGTACAGCCACTTCAAACAGCGCCTTTGCGTAACGCTTGGCTGCTATTGTTTCCCGGCTCATGGTCTGCCCCCTACCTCTTTAAGGTATTGGTCCACGAGCTCTTCCTGTGCACTGTCGCTGCTAACTTCTTTCTCAAGCAGCTTGGAAGCGATCTTCACAGATACGGCGCCCACTTCGTTGCGCAGTTCCTGAACCGCTTTTTTCTTTTCGCTGGCGATGTCGCGGACAGCTTCTTCCTTGAGGCGGACTGCTTCCTCTTTCGCCTGTACCATCAACTGGTCAGCCTGTTTGCTGCTCGTTTGTTTGGACTGTTCGATAATTTCATAAGCTTCCTTGCGCGCCGCTTCAAGGGCCTTCTTCTGCTCCTCTACATAAGCGACTGCCTGATCACGGGTTTGCGATGCTTCATCCATTTGCTGCAGCACCAGTTCACGACGTTTTTCCATGATGGAGAACAGCGGTCCGAATGCGTATTTGCTCAGGAGCCAATACAAAATCACAAATGCGATTAACGCGAGAATAAAAGACGCGTAGTTAATACTCAAATCTAGTCACTCCTTTCCGGTGCACGTACACTGCCGTTCACTCTTGCTTCCGAAAGAATCATATCTGACGGCTAAAAAGAAGGCGTGGATGGCCGTGGCCTTCCCCGCCAAACCTTGCTCGTTATTAAATTATGCTCCTGCGTAGAACAAGAACGCGAGTACTACACCGATGATTGGAAGGGCTTCGACCAGACCTACACCGATAAACATTGTTGTTTGAAGAGTGGATTTCGCTTCTGGTTGACGAGCGATACCTTCTACTGTCTTACTTACGATCAAACCGTTACCAATACCTGCGCCAAGTGCGCCCAAACCTACTGCGATAGCAGCTGCTAAAAATGCCCAAACTCCCATTTGTAAATCCTCCTTAGAGATGTGTATTTGTTAGAATTTATGTTTAGTTAAGAACGAAGCGATGCTCCAAGCTTAACTTTGAAGCTAATGTTCATTAATGCTCGTGTTCATCGTGCGTTTCAATCATTTGCGAAATGTACACCATGGTCAGGATCGTAAAGACGAAGGCCTGAATAGCGCCGACGAAAATACTGAAGCCCTGCCATACCACGAGTCCAAGTGCCGAAGCAACCCAGCCTACAGCGCCCAGTGCGGTCAATTTCAGCAATACGGAAATCAGAACCTCACCCGCGAAAATATTACCGAATAGACGCATGCCCTGCGTGAGCAGTTTGGCGAACTGTTCGATGACGTTGATCGGGAAGAAGAACCAATATGGTTGAAAATAGTGTTTGAAATAAGCCTTCGTATTCTTCGTTATTCCGAGGAAATGCGACAGCAGGAAGACAATCAACGCCAAAGCCATTGTAACAGAAGCATCAGCGGTCGGCGATTTCCACCAAGCTACGCCAACTTCCTCCGATTCCGGATGCTTGGCAAACTCCTCGGTTACGGAGACAATCTCCTTGCCGAAGATGTGAGCATGACCCGCATCATGATAATCGGTAACGATACCGAACGGCAAGCCCAGCAAGTTCGCTACGAAGATGAACATGATGAAAGTGAGGCCAAGAGACAAGAAATGCTTTCCTTTTTTCCAGTCCATCGTGCTTGAAATCAAATTCTGAACGAATTCAACTGCCCATTCCATGAAATTCTGGAGTTTGCCCGGATTGTCAATCGACAAATTTCGGGTTGCCAGCTTGGCAATGACAAACACGACAACACATGTCACGATAAGCATCAGGATAATGGAAAGGTCAAATGGAATGCCGCCCAATTCAATAATCGGTGATTTATGCATGTTTTTCTCACCCCTTTCTCAGTTGAGCATTCTACCCTTGTTTACGAGATAATCGAATTCCTATGAATAAGAGAAGGAACTGCGACAAGATCAGGGTCGCCGCAACAGCATACAGATTGAACGTTTCCGGCTTTTGATAAGCCACTACTACGGCCAGCACGCTAATGGCTGCGCGGGTCAAAAATCCCATGTTCACCTTCTTACCTTCTCCGCTGGTGACAGCATCCAACACTTTCTGCACCTTGTACCCCAGATAAAAGCTGTTTATCAGACTTACACTGGAGCCAAGCACCATACCTAGCGCAATGCTCCGGTATTGCGGAAAGACAGCAGCACCCAATAAGCAAAGTGCCAGGAAATAAAGTGTGGTTCTGGTCAATACCCTGCGGTATTTCCATAATTCATTCATCACTTTCCCCCATGACTGCCTTGGTGATCATAAAAACGCTTACGCCGCCGATAAAGAGTCCGAGCAGAACACCGAAAGCGATCCACAGTCCCGGTCCTCCCAAGACCTTGTCCAGCCAGGACCCCAAATAGAAGCCCCCTAAAGTACATGCTGCCAGGTCAATTCCGATTGCGCTTACAAGTCCCATATATTTCATAGGACTCGCATTGCTTTTATTGGTTTTTTGCGACTTTTCAGGTTTACTCATTCTCAGTCCACCCTCATAATCCCAGTTCATTTTACTGAATGTCACAAGAGTTTGTCAATTGAGCGAATTGATATGTTTTTAGGCTAAAACTATGAAAATAATCACAGCAAAACGCTTCAAAACCGTGTAAACCGTACAGTTTAACTGTATGCTGTACTCTTTGCCCTAAGAATATGGGTTAACTTTCCTTTGTGAACTTTCTGTGAAATTGTTCAGGAAGGTCCTTTTTGATGCCAAAATGATGCAAAATCGCCTGAACTATCCGTTCTGAGGCCTTGCCGTCTCCGTATGGATTAGCCGCCTCGCTCATGGAATCATACAGCGCCTGATCGGTGAGCAATTTTTTGGTACGCTCATAAACCGTCTCTTCATCCGTACCAACCAGCTCAAGCGTGCCGGCATCAATTCCTTCCGGACGTTCGGTCGTATCGCGAAGCACAAGTACAGGTACACCGAATGAAGGAGCTTCTTCCTGAATTCCGCCGGAATCGGTCAAAATCAGGTGGGTATGCGGATAGAAATTATGCAGATCCACCACATCCAGCGGTTCAATCAGCTTGATTCTCGGATGTCCGCCAAGAACGGCATGTGCCGGTTCCTTGACTGCTGGACTTAGATGCACCGGATATACGATCGCAATATCCTCAAACTCGTCAGCAATCCGTTTCACAGCCCGGAAAATGTTCATATGCGGCTCACCTTGGGATTCACGGCGATGGGCAGTCATGAGAATGAGCTTTTTGCCGGCGGCCCATTCCAGCACCGGATGCTTGTAGTCAGGCTGTACGGTATATTGAAACACATCGGTTACGGTGTTGCCTGTGACATATATTCTTGATTCATTTTTGTTCTCTTTTTTCAAATTGCCTGCAGACCAATCGGTCGGCGAAAAATGAAGATCGGCCAAAACGCCTGTCAGCTGGCGGTTCATCTCCTCAGGATAAGGAGAGAGCTTGTTCCAGGTACGCAGCCCTGCTTCCACATGCCCCACCTGAATCTGCTGCAGGAACGACGCGTAGCTGGCCAGGAAGGTCGTCAGTGTGTCTCCGTGTACCAGAACGATATCCGGCTTTGCTTCACGCAAAACAGGCTCCAGGCCTTCCAGCACGCGGATGGTAATTTCATTCAGCGTCTGGCGGTCCTTCATTACGTCCAGATCGTAATCCGGTGTAATTTTAAAAACCTCCAGCACCTGATCAAGCATCTGGCGGTGCTGCGCGGTAACGCAGACCACCGATTCGATATGCTCAGGATGCTTTTCCAGCTCCAGAATGAGCGGGGCCATCTTGATGGCCTCCGGACGCACTCCGAAGATGGTCATAACTTTTATTTTAGACATGAGCTATACCCTCTTTTCGATTCACTTGGTTCCGTAAAGGCGGTCTCCCGCATCTCCAAGACCCGGCACGATATATCCGTGGTCGTCCAATTTCTCATCGAGTGCAGCAACATAGATGTCCACATCAGGATGGGCTTCCTGTACTGCCTTTACGCCTTCCGGTGCGGCAATCAGATTCATCATCTTGATCTGGGTGCAGCCGCGTTTCTTCAGAACGTCAATCGCCGCTATCGCGGATCCGCCCGTCGCCAGCATCGGATCGATTACGATCAGCTCGCGCTCGGTCACATCCGTCGGCAGCTTGGTGTAGTATTCTACAGGCTGCAGCGTTTCCGGATCGCGGAACAGACCGACATGGCCTACCTTCGCCGCAGGAATCAGCTTCAGCATGCCGTCCAGCATACCCAGACCCGCGCGCAGAATCGGAATGAGCCCAAGCATGCGTCCGGCAAGAACCTTGCCGTCCATCTCAGCTACAGGCGTCTGAACCTTAACCGTTTCCAGCGGAACCTCACGTGTAATCTCATAAGCCATCAAAGAAGCAACCTCATCAACAAGTTCACGAAAATCCTTTGTGTTTGTCCGCACATCACGGATAAATGTCAGCTTGTGTTGAATCAAAGGGTGATCACAAATCACCAGTTTTCCCATTGTTTTGTCCCTCCGGTAATTGTAAGTCTTAGTGCTGCCAGTGCCGGTTTTGCCATGTGCAAATACGTGCAGGTACACAAATCTTGTTTATTATATCATTCCCTTAAATGAATTTGCACCTACGTAAGACATGTTTATTTTCGCCATAATATGCCGCAGATTAAACCTTTGGTGTCTTGGGCGGGTCAACGCGGGGAGGGACGACTCCCGGACTTCTCCGCTGCACACCTGAAAATCTCCTCAAAAAAAGGGCTGGAAGCCAAGCTTCCAGCCCTTTCATATATTCTTCAGGGTAGAATTAGTAGTTCAGTTCCGGGTAAAGAGGATATTGATCCGTCAGATCCTTCACCATGGCAGCAGCCTTGGTAAGAACTGTATCGTCCTTAGGCTGTTTCAGCGTCATGGCAATGATCTCTCCGATCTTCACCATAGCCGCTTCGTCCATGCCACGCGAGGTAGCTGCAGGCGTACCGATCCGGATTCCGCTCGTTACAAACGGGCTGGTCGGGTCAAAAGGAATGGCGTTCTTGTTGACTGTAATGCCAACTGAATCCAGAACCTTCTCCGCTTCTTTACCCGTGATGTTCACGCTGCGTGTATCCACCAGCATCAGATGGTTGTCCGTACCGCCGGATACGATGTTGAGGCCTTCACTGACCAGGGTTTCAGCCAGAACGTGGGCGTTCTTCACGACATTTTGGGCATAGGTTTTGAAAGAAGGATCCAGAGCTTCGCCAAAAGCCACGGCTTTGGAAGCAATCACATGCATCAACGGTCCGCCTTGGGATCCTGGGAATACCGCCTTGTCTATGGCCTGAGCCCATGGCTTTCTGCACATAATCATGCCGCCGCGAGGTCCGCGCAGTGTTTTATGCGTGGTCGTCGTTACGAAATGGGCATGCGGTACAGGGCTCGGATGAACGCCTGCGGCAACCAGACCGGCAATATGCGCCATATCAACCATGAACAGCGCACCCACATCATTCGCGATGGAAGCAAAGGCTTCAAAATCAATGGTGCGCGGATAGGCGCTTGCGCCGGCAACGATCAGACGGGGACGATGCTTGAAGGCCGCTTTGCGGACTTCATCATAGTCAATCAGGAAGCTGTCTTCCTGAACGCCGTAGGCCACGAAATTGTAAAGGAGGCCCGATGCGTTGACAGGGCTGCCGTGCGTCAGGTGTCCGCCATGAGCAAGATTCATGCCGAGCACGGTATCGCCAGGGTTAATCGCAGCAAGGTACACAGCCATATTCGCTTGCGCTCCGGAATGCGGCTGAACGTTGACATGCTCTGCACCAAACAATTCCTTGGCGCGGTCACGGGCGATATCCTCAACGATATCGACGCGCTCGCAGCCGCCGTAAAACCGTTTGCCCGGATAACCTTCCGCATATTTGTTCGTGAGGACGGAGCCCATGGCTTCCATCACGGCTTCACTGACAATATTCTCCGAGGCAATCAGCTCGATGTTGCTGCGCTGACGCTTCAGCTCCAAATTCATCGCATCCAATACAGCCGGGTCCTTCTTACGCAATTGATCCATAATTCCTTGTTCCTCCCTTAGATAAACTCTCTTTTTTGTTGTTTAATCGCAAAGATGAGCGTTTCCCGATTCAGCGTCAAGCTGGTAAACCGCACGCTCTCCGCCAATCAGCTTCGGCCGGGTAAAGGCTGTATTCACACGCGCCTTGCCCACATAGCGTAGCTGTGTACGATAAGGAACGGCCACCCGCCGTAAGTGCATGCCGATCAGCGTTTCCCCGATGTCGATCCCGGCATCCGCCTCAATGCTTTCGGCCAGACACGGGTTCTTCATGGACCGGTAGGCGCTGCTTGCCATGGAGCCTCCAGCCTTCGGAACCGGCACGGCTGCCACTTCAGTCAGGCGCATGTCCGTAAGTAGAGAACGCTCCATCACCAGCGCACGGTTCAGATGCTCGCAGCACTGGAATACGACGTCAAAGCCGAATTCCCTTCTGATCTCCTCAATACCCTCGAGAAGCTCGTTCGCTACCTCAAGGGCTCCCGAGGTGCCGATCCGCCGGCCTGCCACTTCGCTCGTGCTGGTCCCGATGACAACAACCTTACCGGGCCCAAGTCCCGCCGTCTCCGCCAGCTCGCGTAAAACACCCGACACTTGCTCTTTTAGTGAAACTTCCGATGGAATTCCTTGTTCATTGGCCTCCATTCGAACACCTCCCTAATGCTGCAGATAACGGTCCTCAATCGCCTTGATTTTGTTTACGCGGCCAACATGCCGTTCACCTTCACTGAACGGTGTGCCGATCCAGACTTTCGCGATTTCCTGCGCGAGTCCGGGGCCGATAACACGTTCACCCATCGCCAGCACGTTGGAATCGTTATGCTCTCGGGTCGCTTGGGCAGAGAATACATCATGCACCAGCGCGCAGCGGATGCCGGGAACCTTATTGGCGGCGATGCTCATGCCGATGCCTGTTCCGCAAATCAGAATGCCGCGATCAGCCTCACCCGAGGTAACCTGCTCGCATACAGGCAGGGCATAGTCAGGATAATCCACGGAATCAGCACAGCTGCATCCCACATCCACAACCTCATGTCCCATCTCCCGAATGACGGCAATGATGTCTTCTTTCAAACGCACTCCCGCGTGATCTGTTCCCACAGCAATCTTCATCTCTTGTAAAACCTCCCTGAAATTTCGTGCTTTTGTGACTTCTCGTACCATTATACCCTATTTCCAGGCCGTAAGATGAAAATCGCCCCACAAAATGAAGTCTCTGCTCTGGATGTTTTTTACCCATACTTTGCAGGGATCCCGCATATAAACTCACTTTTTTAATACAAAAAAGAGCAGTCCGCGGATAACCGCAGAATTGCTCTTTTGCCCAGGCGACCGGCCGTATATCCCGGTGCTCCATCGTGGTTTCATCCACATTTGTCGCCAGTTACACCGGAACCGAGTTTTTTCACAACCATCATAAAACATTCAAGACTGAAATGCAACGAGTAATATTCTTCCTTCAGGAAGTGCGGAATGACTCCAGCTTATCCAGCAAACGCTCAATGGCAGTGCGGATTTCCGCCGCTGCCATATCATAATCCTCACGGGATCCGCCGAACGGATCGGAAATATCGAAGCTTGGAACCCGCTGCTGAATTTCAATCAGGCGCTCCCGCTCCTCATCCGTCAATTCCTGTCCAAGCGAGCGTTTGACCTCCCATGTCGCATAAAGGCTGTCCAGCTCGTTCAGATCATTCAATACTTCCGCGTCATTCTCCGCGTACTCCTTGAGTGTATACACTTTGTCAGCGGCCTGAGGAAAGCTCCGGATCACATGCTGCTTATGTCCTTGAGTCAGTGTCAGTATCAAATCAGACCAATTCACCGCATCGAGCTTAAGTGATTTGGACATCAAACGATCATTAATATCATGGTCGCGCAGAACAGCCTCCGCATGACGGGACATCGACACTCCATCCATGGCGGCAACACCCGCTGAACGAACTTCAACCCCGATACCGCGGTCCTTCGCCATTTTGCGGAGAAGAGCTTCCGCCATCGGGCTGCGGCACGTGTTCCCTGTACATACAAACAAGATATGTTTCACGTTTATCGCACCTCCCGGATTGTTTAAATTATTGTATACGAAAAACGTCTACCGGTATACTTTCTGATATCTTCAAAAGATAAAGGCCAGGCCAAATGCCAAAAGGATCACGCCTCCCAGCGCCTCCCCGAAATCTCCCAAATTGCGGCTTACTCTCCTGCCCAGCAGGAGTCCCATCACCGACATTGCACCTCCGCAGATGCCAAAGGCCAAGACGGTAAGAATCAGATTGCTTCGGAACATTCCGAGCGAAACCCCGACAGAAAAGGAATCCACGCTCACGCTCAAAGAAAACAAGATCATACCCAGCAGTGAACGGTGATCAATCATCCGGGTATCCCCGCTTTTCAACGAGTTAAATATCATATGACCACCAAGCAAAATTAGCAACCCGCCCGCGGCATAAGTGGTTACCTGTCCGAGCAAAGAGCTTACATATTGACCGGTGAATATGCCCAGAAGCGGCATCAGGATATGAAAAAATCCGATGAGCACGCTGATTTTAAGCACATGCAGCAGGCGAATCCCCTTCATACCGATACCGATTCCCAAGGAAAAGGCGTCCATTCCCAAAGCGGCGGCCATAATCAGAATCGTAATCAGCTGCCCTAAACCGGCAGATGTCTCAAACATTCCAACTCCCCCATGTCCGTTAGGTTCTTGTACAACCATATGCGGACATGAGGACAATCATGACTTGTACATGGGGACAATCACAACTTGTACATGAGGCAAGCTAGCGGGCTCTCCCTCCGAGATGGATCACCGTTTGTCCGGCAGCCTTGCGGAGCCGGTTCATAATAGCAGCTCCCAGCCCGTCTTCCGGACAAGCCTCGGATACAATAAAGCTGATCTGCTCCTCATCCATGCGGCGCAGCGCGGCATATAAACGATGCGCCGCCGTACCCAAATCAGAGAGACTGCCAAGCGACTCGGTGCAATCGGCGCGGTAACTGTCGATGTGCTCATCGAAGGCCAGAATACCCGTCCGTTCACCACGCTCTGCGGCTTCCTGCAGACTGCGGCGGATCCACTCCGAGACTTCGGCCGGCTCTCCGGTCACAATGCGCAGCGTTCCCTTGGGCGCGTAGTGAGTATATTTCATCCCCGGCGCTCTTGGTGCCTGCCCACTCATGCTTCCCGATTCCGGCAGGAGTGCAGGATCCAGATGGACAGGCACGCCGGCTGCCTGCGCCAGCTGCTCCAGTGTAACGCCTCCGGGGCGAAGCACGGTAACACTGCCGTCCTCCAGCACCTGAACGACAGTTGATTCCACACCTACACCTGTCGCGCCGCCATCAACAATCCCGTCAATTAAACCGCCGAGGTCCTCTAGAACGTGGCTGGCGAGGGTAGGGCTGGGACGGCCGGAGCGGTTCGCGCTTGGAGCAGCAACCGGACAGCCGGATTCCTCAATCAGGGCCAATGCTACCGGATGATCCGGCATCCGGATGCCCACCGTATCCAGCCCTGCCGTCACGCGGGGCGAAAGCACATCAGGCTTGACCGGAAGCACAACCGTCAGCGGTCCAGGCCAAAAGGCATCCATCAGCTTCCGTGCCGCAGGACTCACCTGCTTCACCAGGCCCTCCAGCTGTTCGTTCTTGGATATATGGACAATCAGGGGATTGTCCGACGGTCTCCCCTTTGCCGCGAATACCGCTTCCACCGCAGAGGTTAAGCGGGCGTCCGCGCCAAGACCGTAGACCGTCTCTGTCGGAAAAGCAACCACGCCCCCGCCACGGAGCAGTTCAGCCGCTTCCTTCAAACTTTCCTGCAACTCGGAGGGCTCGGCTGTCGTCTCCGAATCAATCAGCCAATATGGAGTGGAAGGCATAAAGCCTGTCCCTGTTTTTTTTTCAGTATGTGCCATTTCTATCCCGTCTTTCTCTTTAAAGATCATCCAGTAAAAAAAGCGCCGGAGTCCTGACTGCTGACTGGAGCTGCGGCTTACCGCGAACCTTCGTCAAATGGACTTAAGCACTTTATCATTCGTTTTTCTAATATATTAACACAGATCGAAGAGGAGCGTGCATCTCCTCCCCGACCCGGACATTTTCACTTAGAACAATGACTTTAACCAGTTCGCGATACCTTCAAACAGATCCCAGAGGAAAAAGCGAACCTCCGGCTCTGAAGCTTTGACCGGTGCAGCTTCAGCGTTCACCGCTTGTCCTGCGGCCTGCTCCGGGGTATACGCCGTTTTCTTCACTTTGGCGGCTTGATCTTTGCCTGTCTCTGCTTTTGCTGCTGCAGGCTGTGCTGCCGCATCACCGCTGCCCGCGTCGATGAAACAAAGCGGCGGGAACAGCACGCACCACCAGTTTTGGCCTTTGCCCGTTCCGAGCGTGATCCGCAGCGCTTCATAGTTTCCTGCCGGATAGACTGTGCCACCATACAATTTCGTCGGGAACGGCACGACCCCTAGCTCAACATTGTATTCGTAGTCGATTCCCTTTTTCTCAAGTTCTCTTCCTACAAGATCATTCAGCTCGGGAAGATGCTGGCGGATCGTTGTACGCGCCTCATCCAGACTTTGCGGGTTTTCCAGATCTTTGACCCAGCTGTCCATCTGAGCGACCACAACATCGCGGATTTGGCGTTTCACCAGCTGATCATCCGGATTATCGGAATTAGCGAGAATGCGAAGACGTATGGACTCCTGCGGAATAGGACCGCCAGCCACAGCCGCGTCCGTTTTCTGAGCTTCCCAAGTCATGGCCAGCATAAACATAATACAAAAAATAATGGCAGTATTCTTAACCAATGACCGGAGACGGTCCTCTTTTTCATGTTCATTGTGCATCCCGTTCGTGCCCCCTCTATCAAATCCTTCTATGATACTGACTAGTATGTCCGGATCTGATAGAGTCTAAACCTGCTATTCTATGAATCTGAATCAATTTCATAACTCACTAAAACGATAAAATTGAATCTATATATAGACCAATAAAACCGTTTGGATCTATATATAGCCTTGATTGAAGCGGCTTAAGGTATTATGAAATTGATTCTCTATGATTTAATAAAAAAAAGACCGTTTCACCATCCCCTTAACGGGCCTGGCGAGCGGTCTTTTATCCCCAAATCTATCAAGCATGCTTCGTTGAAGATATCTTCGGCGTCGGGACGATGATATCCTCACTTACCTCATGACCATGAACCCGGACGCTCATGACAATCCCGATACTGGCCATATTGATAAGCAGCGAGGTACCGCCGTAGCTGATAAACGGCAGCGTAATACCCGTCAGCGGCATCAGCCCGATGAAGGCGCCGATATTTTCAAAAATTTGATAGAGCATCATCGAAACGACGCCGACAATCAGCAGCGGACCTGCACGATCCCGGCATTCCAGACAGATCAGAATCAGGCGGTGAATCAATATAAAATACAGAAGCAGCACGACAGAAGATCCAACAAATCCGAACTCCTCGGCAATCTCAACAAAGATCGAATCTGAGTACGTATAGGGTACGCGGCCGGACTGCACCGAGCTGCCCTGCATGTAACCTTCGCCCATCATGCCGCCGGAAGCGATCGCGAGCTTCGCATTTTTGGTATGATACGAAGCTTTGGCCGTCGCCTTATCCGGAACCAGCCAAGGGTCAATCCGCTCGGTCCAGTGATTACGGCCGATATTGTTCAGAAACTTCTCGATATTGTCGTGATAGTGAATATACGAGAATATACCGCCTACGGCGACCGCCGCCAGGATTATTAGAGCGAGGAACGCATGCAGGAACTTAATATTCCCTACCCATAGGAGACCGAGCAGGATCAACACGTAGCTGAGTGCATTCCCCAGGTCATTTTGAAGCATGACAAGCGCGAACGGTATGAATGTCAAGCCGCCAATCGGCAGCACGTCTCTCCATAAAGAGAGCTTGGCCTTTGGCCTTTTCATCAGCAAGTAGGTCAGAAAGATAATCAGAAGCAGCTTGAACAGCTCGGCAGGCTGCAGGCTGAAGCCCCCGATTTTGAACCAGCCCTGCGCTCCGTTGACGTCCGATCCCAGAAAATTGACCGCTACCAGCAGCAGAATCCCGAATAAATAAATATAGAGCGCATATTTGACAAGCAGCTTATAGTCCAAAAAAATCAATCCAAAAAAGGCGATGAAGGCTAAAATGTAAAACTCAAGCATTTTAATATGGGAGCCTTCAAACTTGGTCCCTGTCGTGACGCTGTATATTGCCATCAGACTGATGCCCATGAATACAAAAAGTATGAACACAACGACATAATCCACTTTTTTCAGCTTTTGAAGCATTTGCTATCCTCCTGTGCGGGGCTCTCCCGCCCCTTCTAGCCGTGATGCGTGTCAAATCTCACTTGTCTATTGTAAAGGAATAGCCATGCTAGATTCAATTCCTGATAAATCCATTGCGGATATGCTGAAAGGTTCTGCTGATCCAGCCCCCCTCCACCGGTGTTTCCGGCAGCGGAAACGGATCCTCCTCTTCCTGTCCATGGATGCGGATGCTCATGACAATCCCGATACTCATCATATTGATGAGAAGCGAGGTTCCACCGTAGCTGATAAAAGGAAGCGTAATGCCCGTGAGCGGCATCAGGCCGATGAAGGCGCCGATGTTCACAAAAATCTGGTAGACGAACATGGTGATAATCCCCGTAATCAGGTAAGGCCCAGCCCGGTCGCGGCAATCGGCTGCGATCAGAACCAGACGATGGATCAGGATAAAATATAAAAGCAGCAGAACCGATGAACCAATAAACCCGTATTCCTCGGCCACTTGAACGAATATGGAATCGGCGTAGGCCAGCGGCACCCTTTCGGACTGAATCGTGGTGCCTTTCATGTAGCCCTTGCCTTCGATGCCGCCCGAACCGATGGCCAGCTTCGCATTATAGGTCTGCCAACTGACATCCCGCGAAGCTTGGTCCGGCACAAGCCATGGATCAAAACGCGCAATCCAGTGCTTTTTGCCCAAATCCTCACTAATCAGCTTGACCGCCTGGTCATGATAATGGATATATGCCTGAATGCCGCTGAAAATGGCAGCGAAGGCCACGACCAACGCGATGAGCGCATGCGTATATTTGATATTGCCAATCCAGAGCAGCCCGGCCAGGATCATCATGTAGCTGAGCGCGTTGCCCAGATCGTTTTGCGCCATGACCAGAAGCCATGGTACAAGCGTCAACATACCAAGCGGCACCACATCACGCCAGAAGGAAAGCTTGTTTTTGCGCTTTCGCAGCAGCATATACGATAAGAAAATAATGAGAAACAGCTTGAACAATTCCGCAGGCTGCAGACTGAGGCCACCCGGCAGCGTCATCCATCCTTTGGCTCCGTAATACTCATTGCCGATGAACAGCACCAGCACCAGCAGCATGAGGCCAAAGAGATAAATATATAAAGCATACTTGATCAGCAGCTTATAGCTGACCAGCGAGAAACCCAAAAAGGCCACGAATCCGACAGCGTAATAAATAGCCATGCGTTCCGTATAGTGCCCGATCTTTGCCCTGCCCGTGGTAACACTGTAAATGGAAAACAGGCTGAAAGCCATAAGTGCCAGCAGGATCAGGATGATGGACATATCCATTCGTTTGAATTTCTGCAGCATGCGGCATCCTCCAATATGTTCAAGGATTTGGCGATATCCCAACTTCAATATCTCTATTGTAGTTTAAACTGGATGCAAAGGAAAATTAACGCAATCTCGTCGAGACGCCGAGTACATGGCGCTCAATACCTGCCAGATCCGGGACGATGATGATCTCGTCCCAGTGGCCCGCGGCGCGCAGGAGCTCTGCGACATCCTGCGCCTGGCCCTGCCCGAGCTCAAATCCGATGAGCCGGGGCGGGGCTTGGAGCAGCGGCAGCTGCTCCATCATGAGGCGGTACGGCCCAAGGCCGTCTGTACCGCCATCAAGTGCGGTGCGCGGCTCATGGTCGCGCACCTCCCGCTGCAGGCCGTCAATGTCGGCCGCAGGGATGTAAGGCGGGTTGGACACGAGGATGTCCAACCAACCGCCTGCAAACGGCTCAAGCAGGTTGCCTTCCAGGAAGGCAACCTGAGCGCCGTTGGCAGCGGCGTTGCGCGCGGCGACCTGCAGCGCGCCTTGCGAGATATCGCTGGCACGGACATGCCAGCGCGGGGCCTGCAGCGCCAGCGTGACGGCGATCGCGCCGCTGCCGGTGCCGATGTCGGCGCACTCGAGCGGGCGCAGTGCGCCGTCTTCGCTGCTGGCGCCGCCGCTTGGCATGGCGCCCTGCGGCCACAGCCGCTTCGCTTGCGTCAGCACAGCCTCCACAAGCAGCTCCGTCTCCGGCCGCGGAATAAGCACGGCCGGCGTCACTTCAAACGGGAGGCCGTAGAACTCCTGCTCTCCCGTTATATACTGCGCCGGCTCCCCTGAACCGCGGCGTGAAACGGCCTGCTCCCACGGCTCTCTGCGTTCTGCCGGGAACGGCTCGGGCAGCGCCATGAAATAGGCAGCCCCCTCAAGCTTCAGCACATGCTCCAGCAGCAGCTGGGCGCTGCGCTGCGGCTCCGTGACTCCGCATACTGTTAAAAAAGAGGAAGCCTCTATGAAGGCTTCCCGTATCGTTTGCTTTGTCGACATCACAAATGTGGTTTCATGCAAAGCGTTATTCCCCTTTTTCCATAATATCCGCTTGTTCAGCAATGTTCAGCGCGGAAATGATTTCTTCGATCTCACCGTTCATCACCTGATCCAGCTTATGCAGTGTAAGTCCGATCCGATGATCTGTCACACGGCTTTGCGGGAAGTTATAGGTGCGGATCCGTTCACTGCGGTCACCGGTGCCGACCTTGCTTTTACGCTCGCCGGCATATTTCGCTTCTTCTTCCTGACGCTTCATATCGAAGATCCGGGCACGAAGCACCTGCAGCGCTTTTTCCTTGTTCGAGTTCTGCGATTTGCCGTCCTGACAGGTCGCCACGATGCCCGTCGGAACATGCGTTACACGCACGGCTGACTTGGTCGTATTAACGGACTGTCCGCCTGCGCCGCTCGAGCAGAACGTGTCCACGCGGATATCCTTATCATGAATTTCAATATCAAAGTCCTCAACCTCAGGCATTACCGCTACCGTTGACGTTGACGTATGGATCCGTCCGCCCGATTCGGTCGCCGGAATACGCTGCACGCGGTGCGCGCCGCTTTCGTACTTCATTTTACTGTACGCGCCGCGTCCGTTAATCATGAAGATAACCTCTTTAAAACCGCCGAGATCACTCGTGTTCGCGTCCATCAGCTCCACGCGCCATCCCTGATTATCGGCATAACGTGTGTACATACGGTACAGGTCGGAAGCAAACAGCGCTGCTTCGTCTCCGCCGGCTGCTCCACGGATTTCGACGATAACGTTCTTATCATCATTAGGATCCTTTGGTAGCAGCAATACGCGAATGCGTTCATCGAGCTCCGTCTGGCGGGCAGACAGCTCATCGATTTCCATTTTCACCATTTCACGCATGTCATCATCAAGCTTTTCTCCCTGCATGACTTTCGCGGCATCCAGCTCTTCAGTTACAGTTTTATATTCAGTATACGCCTCGAATGCGGGCTGTAAGTCGGATTGTTCTTTGGAATATTCCCGAAGTCGCTTGCTGTCATTCACAACATCAGGATCACACAGCAGCTCGCTAAGCTTTTCATAGCGGTCTGCCAAGGCTTGTAATCTGTCCAACAAGGCAGTTCACCTCTCCTGTTTCAAAGTGCTTTCGATATTTTTAGAAGCAAAAGCGCCGTTCATCCTTCCGGTTAGTCTACCATGGACAGACGACTTTTTATTATACCATGGAATATACATATTTGCCAGATGTAAAATGGTGAGGGAACCTGAAACAGCTGCTTCGCAAAATTTTTCTTGTCTTTTTTAATCAGTAGGGAAATAATGGATAGTCTTCCTAATTAATTTTTTAAAAAACTTTGCAGGGATATAAAAAGATGCGGCGTCAAACTAATTGATGCAGGAGGAGGGGAGAAGACTGGAAGAGTTACAGTGGGTCCGGGCGGTCAAGGCCGGCCATCCGGAAGCCTATAAGTTTCTGGTGCAGCGTTATCAGAGTATGGTGTACCACGTGTGCCTGAAAATAACCGCCGATGACGTATCGGCCAAAGATTTATCGCAAGACATTTTTATGAAGGCTTACTCGGCGCTGCCCGCCTTCCGTGAAGATTCCTCCTTCTCCACCTGGCTCTACCAGATTGCCGTCCGTAAATGTCTCGACTGGAAACGCGCGCATCAGCGCGAGCAGGCACGGCGGAGTCCGGGAGAGGTAAGTGAGAACGATTGGGTAACGAATGAAACGCCTGAGCAGATCGTTTTGTCCGAGGAACGGAGCAGCAAGCTCCGAAGGATTGTCGACGAGCTGGCTGAGCCTTACCGGTCAGCCGTCCAGATGTATTATTTTGAACAATGCTCTTATCAGGAAATTGCCGACAGACGTGGAATTACAGCTAAAACGGTGGAATCCCAGCTGTACCGCGCAAGGGCTATGATGCGAAAGAGAGGAGAGGAATTACGATGAAATGCGAATTTATACAATACCAGCTGGGGGCTTATTCCGCCGGTGAACTGCCGCCCGAATCCTCCCTTTACATTGAAAAGCATCTTCGTACCTGTCCTGCATGCCAGGCTTGGCTCGAGGAGGTTCATGAGATGGCCCGCATCTGGCAGGAGCCTGAATTAGAGCTTGATCTTCCCGATATTCCCGATATGACCGCTGACATCATGAATGAAATCCGGCAGATGCCGCCGCTATATAAACGCCAGGCTTCGCGTATGAAGCCAAAGGATTCACGGAGAGCCATGATCGCCCATTTCGGACTGGCGGCATGCATAGCCTTCTGCCTGTTCCAGTTCGGCGTTTTCGAGCATTTGGGAACAGGTATTACGCAGGCAACGGAGATATTCTCCAATTCCGTGGACCATATTTTGAAGGAGGGTAAACGATGATTAAGAAAAGTAAATGGCTTACGTTTTTGCTTGCTGTTATTCCCGGTCTAGGCCACTTGTACCTCAATTTTACCAAACAGGGACTGCAGATTATGGTCGCCACCTGCGCCTGTATTATTTTAATACCATCCATTCCGCTGGTCTTCTCTTTCGCGCTGGCGATCCTGTGGTTCTATCAAATGTTTGACGCACTGCAAAAAGCTACCTGGATGAAGGCCGCCTCCGCGGAACATGAGCGGATGATGATGGGTCAGGAGACCTTCGGCTATCCTTGGACCGCTCAGGACTGGATGACGCTTGGGGGATACCAGCGGGAAAATTCCATGAATCCGCTCTGGACCGGCGCAGGCTGCATCCTTGTTGGCGGGATGGTGCTGCTGATGACCGTTTTCCCTGGTCTATGGCACTGGCTGCTTCAGCAAAACGTAGCCGGCGTACTGCTGGCTGTTGCACTGATCGGATACGGTCTGTGGCTATTATTTAAGAGACCCGAACGCAAAGGGAGCGAAACCATATGAACATCCCCGTTAATAATGCTCCACCCACCGTTAAAGTAGGGAGGTGGACCACAGCCATCGGTTTAATCGGCATTGGCGTCATGATTTTGCTGCAGTTCAACCATGTGCTTTCTTTTGAGGCGCTAAAATATGTGTGGCCTGTGCTGCTGATTCTCCTCGGCTTGGAGGTTGTACTGGCCAATGTCATTCACTCCGAAAAGCGGGTCCGTCTTGGGGGAGGGAGCATTACGATTCTGGTTCTGCTGCTGCTTGTCAGCGCCGCACAGATCGTCGTGCCGAATTGGAGCAGCTTGTTTAACCAAGGATATGCAAGTACCGTACAAGGATCCACGGAAGTCGGCGGCAGCATCAAGCGCGTTGAAATTCTGGTCGACCATGGAAAAATCAATGTGACCGGGACGGACGATGCCAAGCTTTCGTATGACGGTAGATTCCGCTTCCGGGATGTCTCCAGTCAGGAGGCGGCAGACAGCAAGGCGAAGGAAAAATTCAAAATCAATGCCTCGGGGGACACACTCATTCTACAGCTCGAAGACAACCCGGATTCATTCTTTAGTATCGGATACACCCCTGATGACGAATATTTGAATGTTGAGCTTCCCAAAGCGCTCGAGGTCGAGGTGCATACCAAGAATTACTCGGTTAAAGGAGAACAATTGGAATCGGGATTCACGGCCGTCACCACCAACTCGTCGATCACGATGGAAAACATCAAGGGAAGCGTTGCTGCAACAACGACCAACGGGTCCGTTCATGTGACTGACATCGGAGGAGCGGCTCAAATCAAATCCACCAACGGCTCCATTACGCTGGATCAGATCGCCGGCGCGTTAACGGCTAAGACAACGAACGGCTCCATCAAAGGTGCTTCAACCATCGGTGGAGATTGGATCTGCAGCAGCACGAATGGCAGCATTGCCTTCGACATTCCGCAAAACACCAATGCTGTTATTAAGGCAAAAACAACCAACTCCTCCATTAAGGGTGACATTCCCTGGAGCGAGGAAAGCGACGATAAGAAGGCCAGTGCCTCACTTGGTGAAGGCTCCCATAAGGTCGAGCTGTCGACTACCAATGGCAGCATTAAGGTGAATTACGGGGCATAGCTTCCCCTTTTGAAGAAACAGAAAAAGCTGCCGGAACATCCGGCAGTTGAATACAAAAGCCTGCCATGACGGCAGGCTTTTATTGATTTTATAGCATGATTACACGTTGAAACGGAAATGCATGACATCGCCGTCAGCAACGACATATTCTTTACCTTCAAGGCGGAGCTGGCCGCGCTCTTTGGCTACATTCATGGTACCTGCTGCAACCAGATCATCATAAGAAACCACCTCGGCACGAATAAAGCCGCGCTCAAAGTCCGTATGAATGACACCTGCTGCCTGTGGAGCCTTCATTCCTTTGCGGATGGTCCATGCACGGACTTCCTGCACACCAGCTGTAAAGTATGTGTACAGACCCAGCAAGCGGTATGCTGCTTTGATCAGACGGTTCAGACCTGATTCTTCCAGACCCAGCTCCTCCAGGAACATGGCCTTGTCTTCCCCTTCAAGCTCAGCGATTTCAGCCTCAACCTTGGCGCTGATCGGCACAACTTCGGCATTTTCAGCCGCGGCGAAGTCTCTGACCTGCTGCACATACGGATTGTTATCGGCTTCGGAAACTTCATCTTCGCTGACATTTGCCGCGTAGAGAACAGGCTTCAGGGTCAGCAGATGCAGATCACGGACAATGGCCTTTTCGTCATCTGTCAGTTCTATGCTGCGGGCAGGCTGATCGTTATAAAGGGCTTCCTTCACGCGTTCGAGCACAGCTACTTCCTGCTCATACTGCTTGTTGCCGCCCTTCATGTTCTTGCGGGAACGATCGATACGCTTGTCTACGCTCTCCAGATCGGCAAGAATCAGCTCCAGGTTAATGGTCTGGATGTCGCTGACAGGGTCAACCTTACCGTCAACATGAGTGATGTTCTCGTCTTCAAAGCATCTCACGACATGAACGATGGCATCGACTTCACGGATATGGGCAAGAAACTTGTTGCCAAGTCCTTCGCCTTTGCTTGCACCGCGTACCAGACCCGCAATGTCCACAAATTCAAAAGCCGTTGGAACGGTTTTGTTCGGCTTCACCAGTTCGGTCAGCTTGTCCAGACGCTCATCCGGCACCTCAACGATACCTACATTCGGATCAATCGTACAAAATGGATAGTTGGCGGATTCTACCCCCGCCTGCGTAATTGCATTAAACAACGTGGATTTGCCAACGTTCGGCAGCCCCACGATACCTGCTTTCAAAGCCATGGATATGACACTCCTATTTCATATTAGAATGGGCTAAAAGCCTGGGCTAGCTGTATTTATAAACATATCTCTTCAAACCAGAGGCATAGCCTCACAAGTCCTACCCATTATATATTAGAACCTTGGGGTCATCAAGATAAAGGCCCGTTGATTCCGTTCACATGAAAAAGCCTCCAGTCCCCGTTTCTGCCGGACCAAAGGCTTTCTGATGGACACTATGACATGCTCCTTACCAGCCTTGTCGTTCCCCGAAGCGCAGCGATATCGCCTGCCCCGATTCCAAACATTGCCGTACGAAGCTCAAATTCCACCTGGGCGAGAGCCGCATGCAGCGAGTCCTCCGACTCCACCGCAGGACCGAGCACACTGCGGCCATATCCCGCCAGGTCCGCTCCCAGCGCCAGTACTTTGGCGGCGTCGACCCCGTTTGTCAAACCGCCGCTGCCGATGAGTCCCGCTTTATGCGATACCTTCCGCACCTCGGTGATACACTCGGCTGTAGGAATACCCCAGCCGGCAAAAGCCTCCGCTGCCGCGCGGCGAACCGCGTCTTTGCTGCGGAATTTTTCGACCTGGCTCCATGAGGTGCCCCCGGCACCGGCCACATCCACAAAGTCGACGCCGGCGCTAAACAGCCTCGCCGCTGTCTCTCCATCGATTCCCCAACCGACCTCCTTGACGCCAACGGGGACATGTACCTGCTGACATACTTGTTCGATTCGGGATAAAAGGCCGCTGAAATTCGTATTACCTTCCGGCTGGAACAGCTCCTGCAGTCCATTCAAGTGGAGCACCAGCAGATCCGCACCTGCAATATCAACGGCACGGCGGCATTCATCCGCACCAAAGCCGTAGTTGAGCTGAACCGCGCCCAAATTCGCAATGACCGGCACGGTAGGAGCGTGTCTCCGCACATGGAACGTCGGGGCAAGCTCCGCCTTTTCCACGGCAGCCCGCACCGAGCCGACACCGATTGCCCAGCCCCGTTCTTCGGCCGCAGCTGCGAGCCGTTCATTGATGGCCCCGGTAGCTTTACTGCCTCCAGTCATCGAACTGATCAGCAGAGGGGTGCGTACCGGCATCCCCAAAAAAGATGTTTCCAGAGAGATTTCGTTAAAATCCGTCTCAGGCAGCGCATTATGGCGGAAGCGGTATTTTTCCAGTCCAGATGTAACCCCTACGCTCCCTACCTCTTCGTTCAGACATAGCCGTACATGTTCTATTTTCCGTTCACCCGTTGGCACTTCAGGCAGCAGCGACCGGTTATCTGCAGGTTTTCCATTCATGGTGGGGCTCCTTTCTGCGCTGTGCTGGTTTGACGATTCCTAAGAGTCTATTTATTGAAATGAATACCCGTTACCCCGTTCAAGAATCTCGAAAAATATATTATACCTTATGTGAGTCGATATATTCACCTACAAGTCTGCCAGACAACGACACGATCGGTGTTCCTCCGCCCGGATGCGTCGCGCCCCCCACAAACCATAGCCCTTTAACATCCTTGCTCCGGTTGCCCGGGCGGAAAAAGGTCTGCCTGATCGAATTCGCGGATATGCCGTAAATGGCCCCCTTGTAAGCCAGCGTATCATTTGCAATATCCTGCGGCGTATAGTGAAGCAGCACATGATTCTGATCGATGTCGGTCAGACCGTAGCTTTTCAGATCAGCAAGCACCTTTTCGCCATAAGCTTCCGTCTCTCGGTTCCAGTTCGTCAGCGGGCTGAGGTAAGGTGCATTGGCTAAAATAAACAGGTTGCTGCAGCCATCCGGAGCCATACCCGATTCAGAATATCCCGAATGGCAAACATACAATGCAGGATGCTCGGGAGGCTGCTTGTCCATGAAAATCTCTTGGAATTCACGACCATATTGTTCCGGAAAAAAGACGGTGTGATGCAGCAGCCTGTTATACTGGCGCGGTACTCCTGCAAGCATGACAAAGCCTGAAAGAGACGGCTCATAGCTGCTGATTTTCTCATTACGCATGGAGGGGCGGTCATCTTCATCCAGCAGTGTCCGATTCACCGTGAGCACATCTCCATTCGAAATCACCGTATTCGCATTATAATATCCGCTATTGGTTTCCACGCCAGCCGCTCTGCCGCCCTTGACCACGATGTGTTTCACTTCCGTATCGGTAACCAGCTCAACGCCAAGCTCCTTAGCGAGCTTAACCATACCTTCCACGATAGAGTACGTTCCCCCGCGAACGCCATAAACGCCCATTTCCGCTTCCACATGACCAAGCATGGCAAATATGGATGGAGCCTGATGGGGGGATGATCCGACATAGGTCGAATATCTTCCTATCATCGCCAGCGTGTTCGGATGACTAAAATAGCGAGACAGCAGAGATTTCAGGGAGGTCATCGGCCTCACTCTCAATAGGCTGCGCAGCATGGACGGGCTCGCCTTGTCCCGCCAATTCAGCAGCAGACGGTTTAAGAAATGCTCTTCCGAAAGTTGATACAGCTCAGCCGATTCCCGAAGGAAATTCTCATATTGCAGGGCATCGGAAGGGCTGAATGTTGATATTTGATCTTTCATCTTTTCTACATCCCGGGTCATATCCACCACCGAGCCGTCTGTAAAAATACTTCTGGAGCGCGGCTCCAATTCGTAAAGACTGACATAGTCCTCCATTTTGGCGCCACCCTGCTCAAAGACGCCGCGAAAAACATGGGGCATGGTAATCGTACTCGGCCCGCGGTCAAATGTGTATCCTCCCTGCTGGATACGCTGCAGCTTCCCGCCTGGTGTATGTTGGCGTTCCAGCACTGTAACCTTCCAGCCTTTGGAAGCGAGTGTGATTGCGCAGGATAAGCCGCCGAGGCCCGCTCCGATAATAACAGCCTGATGTGTCATTCATAACGCCTGCCTTTCCTTATGTTGCCTCGCCCGGTGACTCCTGTCTGCCAGGGACTTATCGCGATGACAGCCAAGCAGGCTATACTCGCCGGCAGGAGCAAACGCTGCCATGGAGCCTGGCTCCCGTCTCTGTCTGATATCCCTTAACCGCCATGCCAATCAAGGCCGCTGCTCCCGCCCAAATGATCGTATCGTTATACTCTATAAACCAAATAATACCAACAGTAATAGGCGGCAGCAAATATAAAAGGTGTACAAAAGCAGTACATTCCCAAAGAGAAGCCCACTGCAAGCGACAGCCTCGTAAATATTTTTGCGGCAGCCATTACAGAGCTCGTGCGCGTTCCGCTAATTCTCAGGGAGATATGATGATGCAACTCTGCAGCCATGACTGGATGTCCGGATTATATGGAAAATCCATCTTTTATTCCCAGTATAAACATTATACAAATCCAATACAAATATCAACTAAATGTTATACAATTCTGTAAACCCTACTACACCGGCTTGATACCAGATAAATCCAGAGCATTAAAAAAGCCTGCTGAACATTTAAGTTCAGACAGGCTTTTACGTTTTACTAGCTCAACCATAGAAGGCCCGGACACACCCGGAAGTATACTCAACGGAAATACGGGCTTTTCTCAAACCAATCCTGCCACTTATCCGCAGGCTCCTTCATTACCCAATCCGGGTGCATCGGCTGTGCCGTGCTTTCATAACCTTTACCGCCAAGAATAAAATTCACATCCGGATACCGTCTGGCAATCAGCGATACAAACGCATCCGTCTCCGGAACGAGCTCACTGCTCATCGTCGAAATGCAGATCAGTTGGACATGCTGCTCTCCGATCATATCCAGCACCCCATCAAGCGGCGTATTGGCTCCAAGGTACAACACCTCCACGCCGTTTTTGCGCAGAAACAACGAGAACAACATCAAACCAACCTGATGATGCTCTCCCTCCGGACAAAATGACAGCACTTTTGGAAGCTTCGGGTAGATCGGAAACATGTGGAAAAACTGATAAAACCGCTGCGAGATCAGCGTCGTCATAAAATGCTCCTGCGCCACGGTTGCTCTCCCTGATTCCCATGCGTCCCCTACACGGATCAGCACAGGAACCAGCACATGATAAAACATCGAGTCATAGCCGTACATCGAAAAGCCAAAGTCAATCAATCCATTGGCCCGCTCGCCCTGGAACTGATATAGCGTACGGTAAATCTGATCCGACATTTTCGTAAAAGCTTCCTTGGAGCTGCCGACAGGCGGCTCGGAGAAGGCATGAACCTGCCGCTTCTCTTTCCTGTACTCCTTCAGTAATAAAACAGCTTGAGAAATGCTCATATGCTTGTCTTCTACCTGCTCCTTGAGCCACTTCAGATCTTCAATATTCTCACTGCTGTATACCCGGTACCCTGATTCCGTACGCGTTGGATTAACCGCCCCATACCGGTTTTCCCACGCCCTCAGGGTCACTGTCGGAATTTCCAGCATTTCGGAAACCTGTTTAATGGAATACACACTGCTCACACTCTCTTTAACTTTTATCCGATCATCACGTTCATGAGCAAGGGAACACTCATCTAACATTCTACAAATTTAATACACCGATTATACATGATGCACTGGAGTATGTCACTCCAGGAAAAACCATCCCTAATGTTTCCCTCAGGAAAATGTTTTAAGTACATGCAATTCTACCGGGCTCCATCCATATGATGAGGTAGCAAGTTTGAGCCCAGTCCAGACCGCTCCGTCTTTTTGGTCAATTATGGTTCGTCCCGTGAATATATCATTGCTACAGGAAGGTGAGTGCTACACATGAATGCCAGTGAAGAAAGCAGATTAGCTTCCACCAGCCGCGGCTGGCGGAAGCGAAATGATACTCCAAGCCTGCCGGAAGTCCATCAATCCATGAAAGTCCCGCTGAAGGCCGGCTTTTTCCGTAAGCTACTAGCCTTTGCCGGACCCGGCTATCTGGTTGCGGTTGGTTACATGGATCCGGGGAACTGGGCATCCGATCTGGCCGGGGGCGCCATGTTCAATTACTCACTCTTATCCGTTATCATGATTTCCAACCTCATGGCCATTCTGCTGCAGTCTCTATCTGCCCGCCTTGGCATCGCCACCGGCCGTGATCTCGCTCAAGCCTGCCGCGACCATTACAGCAAACCCGTCAGCATGGGTCTGTGGGTGTTGTGCGAGCTCGCCATCGCCGCTTGCGATCTTGCGGAAGTCATCGGAACCGCCATCGCGCTCCAGCTTCTATTCGGCATTCCTCTGCTATATGGTGTACTGATCACATCCGTTGATGTCATTCTTGTACTTATGCTGCAGAATAAGGGCTTCCGGCATATCGAGGTCATGGTCATCTCTTTTATCGCGATTATCATCCTATGTTTCGGCGTAGAGCTCTTCTTGTCCCAGCCGGATATGGCAGGTGTAATGGGTGGTTTCGTACCTACGACAGATATCGTTACCAATCCAGAGATGCTGTATATTGCCCTCGCAATGCTCGGCGCAACCGTGATGCCGCATAATCTGTACCTGCATTCCTCGATCGTCCAGACCCGCAAAATCGATCAAAGCGTAGCAGGCAAAAAATCCGCAATCCGCTTTGCCACCATTGATTCGACCGTTGCTCTGACCATCGCGCTGTTCGTAAATGCCGCTATTCTGATCTTGGCTGCATCTGCCTTTTATTCTACGGGGCATACTGAAGTAGCAGAGATTCAGGACGCATACCATCTGCTGACCCCGCTTCTCGGCACGGGCATGGCCAGTATCCTGTTTGCCGTTGCGCTGCTGGCTTCAGGTCAAAACTCCACCCTAACCGGTACGCTAGCCGGGCAAATCGTGATGGAGGGCTTTCTCAATCTCCGATTGAAGCCATGGATTCGGCGGCTGATTACACGACTGATTGCCATCATTCCCGCGGTCATCGTTATTGGATTGTATGGTGAAGGCTCCACCGGCCAGCTGCTCATCTTCAGCCAGGTCGTCCTTTCCCTCCAGCTGTCCTTTGCGGTCTTCCCGCTTGTTAAATTCACTTCGGATCCGGTTAAAATGGGACCGTTTATCGCTCCCCAATGGGTTCGTGTGCTTGCCAGAATTGTCGCGGTCATCATCGCCGCTTTAAATATATATCTGCTGTACGGCACCTTTTTCTAAAAGGCTGTACAGCTTTTCCCTTTCCTGCCCACCTGCAAAAGCCGCTGATAAAGCAGCTTCTGCGTCAAACCGGGTGTTTCGACGTTAATATCTTACGAAATCAAGGGTCAGATTCGGGACAACCAACCTTGACTTAAACTCATATATATTGAACATGATTTCTTAAAAGGAGGATACATATGGGACAAGATACGGATCAACAGAGCGGATATTATAGAGCCGCAGCAGCTTCAGAAGCAGACCCAGTCAGCAAACCCAAACCACGAAAGCGCCGCAAACGCCGCTGGGTATTCAGCGTCCTGGCCCTGCTGGTTCTCTGGCTGGCGGGTGTTATTGTCTATCAGACGCATAAGCCCCTTCCTCCGGGTATTTCCTATGAAAGTCCGCTCTACCATGTAAAACAGGTCCGTTTTCTGCATGATTTAACCTACCCGGACCCAAGCGGAAGGGTCGTCAATGAGCAGCAGATTCTCCAAAGAATCGACGAAATCGTGGACAATTCACGCAAATTTCTCGTTATAGACCTGTTCCTTTTTAATAATTACACCCACAAGGGGCAAGAGTTCCCCAAGATCAGCCAAGGGCTGGCGGACAAGCTGGTTCAGCATAAAAAGACCTATCCCGATATGGATATCGTCTTTATTACCGATGATGTGAACACCAATTACGGCTCGGCCCCCAATCTGCTGCTGGAGCAGATGAAGTCCGCGGGAATCCGGGTCATTGTGACGAATGTGGATCCGCTCCGTGACTCCAATCCGATCTATTCCTCGGTGTGGCGCACATTTTTCCAGTGGTTCGGCCAATCGGGCAAAGGCTGGCTCCCGAATCTGATGGCAAGCGACGGACCCAAGATGACTGTCCGCTCTTACCTGAAGCTCGTCAATGTGAAGGCTAATCACCGGAAGGTCGTCGTCAGCGAGAACACGGCTCTGGTCTCCTCCGGCAATGTTCATGACGCCAGTGCCTATCACTCCAATGTCGCTTTTGAGGTTCAGGGACCGATTATCAAGGATATTCTGGCCTCCGAGCAAGCTGCGGCCGATCTGTCCAACGGCGGTCAGCTTCCGCAGTACATTCCGCAAGAGAATGCTAAAATAAAAGCAAATGATGGCCCGATCGGTGTGCGCTATCTGACTGAGGGAAAAGTGTATAAATACGTGCTCCAAGAGATTGACGCTACCAAAAAAGGCGATACGCTCTGGATGGGCATGTTCTACATTGCCGATGAAAAGGTGATGAATGCACTGCTGTCCGCAGCGGATCGCGGCGTAGAGATAAAGCTGCTGCTGGATCCGAATGAAAATGCGTTCGGACAGGAGAAAATCGGTATTCCTAACCGGCCGGTTGCTGCCGAGCTGACAAAACGCTCAAAAAAACGCATCGCAATCCGGTGGTATCATACAACACAGGAACAGTTCCACACGAAAATGATGTATATCCATAAACCGGACGCGCAGTCCATTATCCTGGGTGGCTCCACCAATATGACTCCACGTAATCTCGACAACTACAATCTCGAGAATGACCTGTGGGTGTCGGTCCCTTCAGGAGCAGCACTTGATCTTCAGATGGAGAGCTATTTCGACCGTTTATGGAACAATAAGGGCGGCTCCTTCAGCTTGGACTTAAGCGCCTACCAGAAGAAATCCACTTGGTTCAAAGACATCCTGTTCCGCATTCAGAAAGCGCTTGGTTTCACGACCTTCTAACATGAAAATCCTGTAAACAAGCCATGTAAAAAGAAAAAGGCGTTCTGCCATGTGCAGAACGCCTTTTTCTATCGTATTCGCGTTTATTTCTCACATACGGCCTTCAACTGACAGCGTTCTCCGCATATACGGCCTTTACCGTGCGGAACGCACATCGGAGTGCCAAAGATCGGATCCTCTGCGATCATGCAGTCCATACAGAATACTTCCTTAACCATCTGAGGAGTCAGCACATCTTCCGGAGCTCCGGCGCAGTGCACTCCCTGGTCCTTGACCGCAATCATATGATCCGCATAGCGGCAGGCCAGATTCAGATCATGCAGTACCATGACAATGGTACGTCCCTGCTCGCGATTCAGTTCATACAAGAGATCCAGAACTTCAATCTGGTGGCTGAGATCGAGATAGGTCGTCGGTTCGTCCAGCAAAATCAGATCCGTATTCTGGGCAAGCGTCATGGCAATCCATGCCCGCTGACGTTGTCCGCCCGAAAGAGAATCCACTGTACGTTCCGCGAGATCGGACAGTCCTGTCATCGCCAGTGCTTCGTGGACCAGCCGTTCATCCTCTGCGCTCCATTGCTTGAGCCAGGATTGATGAGGGTACCGCCCCTGCTTCACCAGCTGGAGCACTGTCAGCCCCTCAGGCGCTGTAGGACCCTGCGGCAAAATGGCCATACTGCGTGCAACCTCTTTGGTTGAAGTGCGGTGTATTTCTTTACCGTCCAGAAGCACAGATCCGCTCTTGGGTCTGAGCAGGCGCGCCAGCGAACGCAGCAAGGTTGATTTGCCGCAGCCGTTGCTGCCGATCAGCACGGTCACTTTGCCTTCTGGGACATGAAGATTGAGGTCCTTAATTATCTCCGTATCTCCGTAACTGAGCGTCAGTGCCTCGGTTTGCAAAAGGGTCATCGCCGGTTACCTCCCCATTCTCTGTTCTTCAGTTGATAGCATTAAGTATATGTTATCCGTCACAGTGATCCTGTGAAGTATATGTCTAATAAATGATAATCATTATCACCAATAATAAAATGTCCGGGCGCCACTGTCAACTCCGGACTCAGTTCTTCCCCTTTACAAAAGCGGGGACATCAGCCGTGCGAGTGACTCCAGAAAGCGCTCGTAGATTCTTTTTTTCATAAATGTGTCAGGAACAATCTGCGTGGTCGATTTCAGATCTCGCTCAAAATCTGACACGATACGCTGAACGCTTTCCGTCTGAACCAGCAGCGCATTAACCTCAAAATTCAGGTGAAAGCTGCGCATGTCCATGTTCGCCGTACCGATCGTAGCCACTTCCCCGTCGATGATCAGCAGCTTGGAATGCAGAAAGCCCTTTTCATATTCATAAATCTTGACTCCGACATCCAGCAGCGCCGGGAAATAAGAATGCGACGCCAGAAAGGGCAGCCATTTATCCGGTTTGGACGGGAACAGGATGCGTACATCCAGGCCCGACATGGCCGCAACCCGCAGGGAGGTAAGAATATCATCATCCGGTATGAAATACGGCGTAGCCAGCCACACTGATTTTTGTGCGGAGGTAATCATGGAGAAAAAAATATTTTTAAGCGCGCGACGGTCATTGTCGGGCCCGCTTGGTATAATTTGCACGGCCCCGCTGTTCTCCTCGGACAGGAGCGGTGACAGGTATTCCGCCTCAAGCACCTGCTCGCCCGTCATGTAATGCCAGTCCTGAAGGAAAATGATCTGCAGCGTTCTCACGGCCTCGCCTTTGACGGACATATGCGTGTCGCGCCAGAATCCGTATGCGGAGCTGCGGCTCAAATATTCATCTCCCACATTCAGGCCGCCGATAAAGCCGACATTGCCGTCAACGACAACAATCTTGCGGTGATTCCGGTAATTCACTCTCGAGAGGAAGAACGCCTTCGAGCTTCCGTAAGCCACTACCTGCACCCCAGCCTCTGACATCTCGCGCAGAAATGATTTCGGCAGCTGCATACTGCCCCAGGCATCGTACATAAAGCGCACATGAACACCCGCTATGGCCTTTTCAATCAATATCCGCTGAATCCGGGTCCCAATATCATCGGCACGGTAAATGTAGTACTCCATATGGATATGATGCTTGGCCTTCTGCAGCTCCTGCAGCAGGGTGGAAAAGGTTTCTTTTCCATTCGTCAGAATCTTGGTTTCGCTCGAAAAGGATATCGGAGTCCGTGCCAGCCTCTGCGACAGACGGAGCAGCTGCTGCTGCATCGGGTTGAATCCCGAAAGATCGGGATGGACGCGCACGCTTCCCTCTTCCAGTCTCTCATATGTCTTCATGTCCTGCTCAGCCTTCTTGTTGAATTTGCGGCGTTTGAAGTAATTTTGACCGAACAAAAAATAAAAAAACAGTCCGACGACCGGCACGAGTGCAAGCAGCAGAATCCAAGCCATGGTTGAGGAAGGATTCCTGTTCTCCATAAAAATCATAAATCCGAGCGATACGACCGTCAGGGTGGAGAAAATACTGACGATGGTACCCGCCGTCTTGCCGAAGACACCAAACCCGAAATAATAAAAAGCAAATAATAACGCGGCAACAATGACAGCCTGTATTCCCCTTCTCATATCTTCCCTCACTTATAAATCACTTTTGACATAACGTTTCACTTAGAATCAGTAAACTATATTTTACATGAACCGGGCCCATCTTCCTATATGATACGGATAAAAAAGTCTTTTCGATGCACTTTTACGGAATGCAGCCGCTTTTGTTTCATTAGGAACCCTTGACAGGAAATCATATTCGTGAAAAGATAAGCCTAACGATCGTTAGGTAGTTTGGAAATGGAGGTATTGTTATGAATGCAAAACGCATGCTTTTGGATACCGCGCTTGCTCATTTTGCCCAGGAAGGTTATGAAGGAGCTTCCCTGCAGAAAATAGCGGAAGACGTAGGGATCAAGAAGCCTTCCATATACGCCCACTTCAAGGGAAAAGATGATCTGTTTCTTAGTACGCTGAAAAATGCGCTCAAGGAGGAAAAACGGCGGATCACCCGCTACTTTATCAGCCGGAAAGACCAGCCGCTGGAAAATCGCTTGTCCGAGCTGCTGGAGTTTCTGCAAGAGGAGTATACCCGCAGCAACGAAAGCAAGTTCGTGCTGCGGATGGCCTTTTTTCCGCCGTCTTCCCTCTACGATGAGGTTATGGAGCTCATTTACCCTTTCCTTGACTCCATGGAGAGAAGGGTTGTCCAGCTGATGGAGCAGTCGAAAAGGGACGGGACGGTGCACATCGTTCCATCCGAAGATGCGGCTCTTGCATATATGACGCTGACGGACGGCATCCTTGTAGAAATGGTGTATGGCGGGCTCCCGGGCGCGCAGCGAAGACTGAAAGCATCCTGGCCTATCTACTGGGCCGGCATTCAAGCATCTGATGCCCGGAAAGGATTATAAAGGAGGTAACATCATGAATCGGCATTGGTTATTTGTTATTTTAGGCGGTGTTGTGGAGGTGCTGTGGGTATCTGGCCTCAAGCATTCAAGCAGCATCCTGGAATGGATTTTGACGGCAGTCGCCATTATCATAAGCTTCTTTCTCATTGTTGAAGCGTCGAAGCATTTACCTGTGGGTACTGTTTATGCAGTCTTCACAGGCCTTGGGACGGCAGGTACGGTCGTGACCGAAATGCTCGTCTTCGGTGAGCCGTTCCGCTGGTCGAAAACGCTGCTTATTCTTTTGCTGCTGGCAGGTGTCGTCGGATTGAAGATGATTACCAGCGATGAAGGCAGTAAGAAAGGAGCGGATGTGTGATGGCTTGGGTAGCAATTGTGCTTGCAGGATTATGTGAAATTTTTGGGGTTATTGGGATGAAGGGCGTGACGCAGAAGAAGGGCTGGTCTTCTTATGCACTCATGTTTGCCTCCTTTGCCGGCAGCTTCCTGCTCCTCTCCTACGCGATGAATACGCTCCCGATGGGCACGGCTTATGCGGTATGGACCGGAATTGGAACGGTGGGCAGCACGATTGTCGGCATGTTTATATTCGGAGAGCCAAAGGAATGGCGGCGCATCCTGTTTATTGCCATGATTCTCGGTTCGGCCGTGGGACTTAAATTAATTTCTTAATTCATGTCACAAACCGGACTACTCCTTTGTCTTCTTTAAGTAAGCACAAGGGAGGAGAATTTAGATGAATGTAAGATTAAATTACCGGACTGCAAGTCCGCATGTATTTCAGGCGATGATGAATTTGCAGAAAGCCGATTCGAGCAGTGCGATCGATCCTGTGCTGCATGAGCTGATTAAGATCCGTGTATCCCAAATCAACGGATGCGCATTTTGCCTCGATATGCACGCCAAGGATCTGCTGAAGCTCGGGGATTATCAGGAGCACATCCTGCTGCTGAGCGTTTGGCGGGAAGCTCCGATATACACAGAAGCTGAGCGGGCGGCTCTGGAGCTGGCTGAAGCTGTAACACGGATTTCCGAAAAGGGCGTACCGGACGCAGTATATGAGCGCGCTCGGGAATATTTTGATGAAAAAGAATTCATGGAGCTCATCTTAGCCATCAATACAATCAACAGCTGGAACCGGAACGCGATATCAACAGGCATGTTCCCGGGATGCTTTGCCTGATTAATGGGAGCAGGGGAACCGGTTCCCTTGCATATCAAGAAACCCTGTCCTTTTATAAGGCGCAGGGTTTCTTACTGTTTGCGGAGTAATGATGATGAAATGCTCATGGCTGTACGAGTATAATGATGATTATAGAATTCGTTCGCAAATCGGTGTTAAACACAGACAACAACGGCCGCATCTGGTCGGCGGAAGCTAGGAGGCTTACGGATGACTGAGAAAACAGAAATCGAATCGCTTTACCGCACTTACCGCACCTACGGACTGTCCATTGCCTACCGCATGCTGGGTACGTTCACCGATGCGGAGGACATCATTCAGGATCTTTTTGCAGAACTTGCGGTTAAAAATATGGCTGATGTTCAAAACATGAAAGCCTATATCGCGAAGTCCGTGACCAACCGCTGTTTGAACCTGCTGCACTCGGCAAAGAAAAAGCGGGAGGAGTATATCGGAGAGTGGCTGCCGGAACCGGTCACCGGGACAGCCGAGCTCCCTGAGCTTGCCGCGGAGCAAAAGGACACCCTGTCCTATGCCTACCTGCTGATGCTGGAGCGGCTCGGACCGGTGGAACGTGCGGTCTTCCTGCTGCGTGAGGTGTTTGAGTACGACTATGGGCAGATCGCGGATATGACGGGCAAGACGGAGGCCAACTGCCGCAAAATTTTCAGCAGGGCGAAGCAGCAGCTTAAAGGGAGTGAAATCCCCTCCACTCCGATTGCACAGGGGCAGCGGAAAGCGATGGTGGAGCGATTCGCCAATGCCTTTCTACATTATGATCCCGAGACGCTGCTCAGTCTGCTGACGGAAGACGCGGTTCTGATTTCCGACGGCGGAGGCGTAGCGCGTGCAGCCATCCGGCCGATCGTCAGCCGTGAACGTCTCCTGAGGCTTTTTACATCATCCAAAGCTTACCGGGATATGCGTACCTGGAATGTGCATGTGGCTGAGATCAACGGCGAGATCAATCTAGTCTATACAAGTGAGACAGAGGTTAAATCGGTGTTATGCTTTCAATTCAGCGAGTCCGGAGACCAGGTGCAGCAGTTGTATATGATCAAAAATCCGCAGAAGCTAAAGCATATGCAGACTTATCTGAGTGAATCATCTCTTGAAACCGGATAATGAGTCCTTCCCATATGACTGGCTTATTTCAAAAAAAAGAATCCAAACCTCATTTCATCCGTATACCTGTATGTGAGCCGCCATTCTGGCGGTTTTTTGTTACGGATATGAAGAATCCTTAGCCACTCTGCTAAACCACCCCCACAACCTCGGCTGATAGCTCTAACCGAATCTGCCGGAGGACGTCAAAAGACGTTATTCTTTTTATCTCCACGCTTGCCTAATAACTGGAAACCATGAAGCGACACCGTAGATTTGTATCTACCCTGCCTTTTGTAATATAATCATTTTGACTACACGGTCATATTGAGAACCGAAGTGTTCAGAAAGGAGTGAATGTTCATTTGTCTGAGAAACTGGCGGACAAAAAGAAGCAGATTCTGAAGACCGCTCTGCAGCTGTTTTCCACCAAAGGGATATCATCTACCTCTATGCAGGAAATCGCGGAGTACTGCGGTATGTCCAAAGGAAGCCTTTATTTGCACTTTAAGTCCAAGGAAGAGCTTGAGCAGAGTATTTATCTGTACTGCGAGGGGATGATCCGTGACAGTGTCATGCAGGTGGAGCAGGAGCATCTTCTGACTCCCAAAGAACAGCTTCACAAGCAGGTTGAAGTTCTTTTGAACCGTCTGGTTGAGCTGCGGGAATTCGTCATGATGCAGATGCGTGACCAGCATATGGGCGGCAAGAAGCCCGCTCTGGACGGATGCCTCCGCGAGAAGCATATGCATGCGCTGAATTGGTTCCATAACAAGCTGATCCTGATTTACGGACAGGATGTACAGCCGTATACCATGGACCTTACCCTGTTCGTCAGCGGGATGCTCAGCGGTTATATCCGAATGCTGATGATTCCAGGGTTACCGCTGAACGTACGCAGAATGGCAGAGCATCTGATCACGCTTCTGGATGATGTGGTTGCCAGCACGCTCCGCGTGCGCAAGGAACCACTTATATCCACGCAGATTTGGTCACAATGGATGGAGAAGTATATGGACGCTTCCGGCAGCCCGCGTCATCCCCTGATGGTAACCAAGCAGATGAAAGATAAGCTGAAGGAGATCGACATGGATGAGGCAAGGCGGGAATTCGCGCTCGATTCCATTCAGATTATTGAAAAGGAACTACTGGATATTGAGCCGCGTAAGGCCATTCTGATCGGAATGATGAGCAATCTGGAACAGATACCGGAGCTCTCGCCGATGAGTGAAGAACTGAAGGAGATTTACCTGCTTTATGTAAACTCAAGAACTGACCGTTCATGAACGTATTTGAAAGGTATATAGAGAGGAGTAGAAACCTGCGAAATGAAAGGAATTATTAATTTCTCACTAAATAATAAATTTGCTGTCTGGATACTGACCGTCATCGTGGCAGCAGCCGGACTCTACAGCGGTTTGTCGATGAAGCAAGAGACGATACCGAACATTAACATCCCTTTTCTAAGTGTCACCGCGGTTTATCCTGGGGCAGCCCCTGAAGGTGTCGTACAGGATGTAACCATGCCGCTCGAACAGCGGCTGCGCAATGTGGATGGCGTGAAGACCGTCACCTCCACCTCGATGGAGAATGCCGCCAACATTGCGATGGAGTTTGATTATGGTTCCGATCTGGACCAGGCGACCGCGGCTGTCCGTGAGGCACTGAATGAGGTGACCTTGCCTGAAGGGGCTCAGAAGCCTACCATTTCCAAATTCAGCATGAGCTCCTTCCCTGTCGTATCGCTTAGTGCATCAGACGACTCCAACGACTTGGAGAAGCTGACCAAGAACATTGAGAATCAAGTTGAGCCTGCACTCGAGAAAATTCCCGGGGTAGCCTCGATCTCCATTTCCGGGCAATATGTCAAAGAAGTGCAGCTGAAGTTTAATAAAGAAAAAATGGCCCAGCTCGGTCTTTCTGAAGATACCGTGAAGGGCATAGTCCAAGGCTCTTCCATTCGTGTCCCTCTTGGTCTGTTCACACTGGATCAGTCCTCGAAGGCCGTCGTTGTGGATGGCAATATCATCTCACTGGATGATCTGAAGAACCTGACGATTCCTGTTATTCCTAGCTCAGGCGGAGCAGCCTCCGGCGCCGGTGGTGCCCAAGGCCAAGGAGCCCCTGCTGGAGCGCAAGGTACGAACGGTGGCGCTGCCCAAGGTTCTGGAGCAGCCGTACAAGGCAATGCGGCTCAAGGCGTTCCTGCCGGCATTCCAACCGTGAAGCTGAGCGAAATCGCTGATATTCAAGTCATCGGCAAAGCAGAATCTGTCTCCCGTACGAACGGCAAGCCATCCATTGGTCTGCAGATCGTTAAAGATAATGATGCCAACACTGTGGATGTCGTCAATGCCGTGAAGGATAAAGCCACGGAACTTGAAGGCGAGTTCAAAGGCATGAACTTGACCGTTCTGCTTGACCAAGGCAAACCAATCGAAGACGCGGTATCCACGATGATGAGTAAAGCGGTATTCGGCGCTTTGTTCGCCGTCCTCATTATTCTCATCTTCCTGAGAAACATCCGCTCTACCATCATCTCGATTCTGTCCATTCCGCTCTCCCTGCTGATCGCTCTGCTGATATTGTGGAGAATGGATATCACTTTGAACATGATGACCCTGGGCGCGATGACTGTTGCCATAGGGCGTGTCGTCGATGACTCCATTGTCGTTATCGAGAATATATACCGTCGGATGACCAGCGGCGGCGAGAAGCTGCGTGGACGTGAGCTGGTTCGTGAAGCAACCCGTGAAATGTTCGTACCGATCATGTCTTCGACGATTGTTACGATCGCCGTCTTCCTGCCACTTGCCTTCGTCAGCGGCATGGTTGGCGAACTGTTCATGCCGTTTGCGCTTACGATGGTCTTCGCCCTGCTGGCATCGCTGCTGGTTGCGATTACCCTGGTGCCGATGCTTGCGCATTCCCTGTTCAAAAAAGGCATCAAAACATCCAAAAAGCATGATCATGACAAGCCCGGCAAAATGGCCCGCGGCTATCAACGCATCCTGAACTGGTCGCTGTCTCATAAGCTGATCACTTTCGGACTCGCCGTGGTCCTGCTCGTTGCAAGCTGCTTCCTGACACCGCTCATCGGCACCAGCTTCATGCCGGAACAGGAAGATAAATATGTGATGGTAACCTACTCTCCAGAGCCGGGTGCCCAGCTTGAAACGGTTGAGCAGCGTGCACTGGATGCCGAGAAGTATATTCTTGAGCAGCCAAACGTAGATAAAATGCAGTATTCCATTGGTGGAAGCGGCAATCCGATGGGTGGAGGATCTTCCTCAAACTCCGGACTCTTCTATGTTGAATATAAGAAAGACACCAAGGATTTTGAAGACGTGAAGAAGAACCTGGTCGAAGGTCTGAAAAAACAGGTCGCCAAGGGTGAATGGGCTACCATGGATATGTCCGGCGGCATGGGCGGAAGCTCACTCAGCGTCAGCGTATTCGGCAACAGCCTGGATGACATCAAGCCGGTATCCGATCAGATTCTGAAGCTGGTTGAAGCAGACAAGACCAATTTTGAAAAAGCAAAAACCAGCCTGTCCAAAGCCTATGATCAGTACACCATTGTCGCTGACCAGCAAAAGCTCAGTTCGATGGGCCTTACAGCCGGTCAAATCGCCATGAAGCTCAGCCCGGTACGGGAACGCCCTGTACTCACAGAGATCAAGGTCGATAACAAAGACTACAAAGTGTACATTGAAGCGGACAGCAAGGAATATAAGAGTGTCGATGAAATTTCGAATGAGACCCTTACATCCCCGCTCGGTATGAAGGTACCGATCAAGGATGTAGCCAAGGTTGAAAAAGGGACTTCCCCTGATACGATTACGCGCACAGACGGCAAAATGGTCGTGAACGTAACAGCCAACATCGTATCTTCGAATGTAGGTCAGGCCTCTACCGACCTGCAAAAGCAGATCGACAAAATCGATAAGCCTGACGGCGTAGAGATCAAGTTCGGCGGAACCACCGAACAGATCAATGACACCTTTACACAGCTCGGCTTGGCCATGGCAGCAGCTATCGCTATTGTGTATTTCGTGCTCGTTGTGACCTTCGGCGGCGGCCTTGCGCCATTTGCCATCCTGTTCTCCCTGCCGTTCACGATCATCGGTGCGCTTGTCGGCCTGTGGATTGGCGGAGAAACGCTAAACGTATCCTCTCTCATGGGTGCACTCATGCTGATCGGTATCGTTGTTACCAACGCCATCGTGCTGATCGACCGCGTTATTCACAAGGAACGCGAAGGCATGTCAACGCGTGAAGCCCTGCTCGAAGCAGGCGCCACCCGTCTTCGCCCGATCCTGATGACAGCTCTTGCCACCATTGGAGCTCTGCTTCCGCTGGTGTCGGGACTGGAAAACAGCGCGGGTATCATCTCCAGAGGACTTGGTATTACCGTTATCGGTGGTCTGATCAGTTCCACATTGCTGACGCTCGTCATCGTACCGGTTGTGTACGAATTCCTGATGAAGTTCCGCAAACCCAAAGTGGATGATTAAGATTTGAAGCTTTGATTATAAAAAAGGACGCGTTCCCTCCCTGCCGGGAGTGGATGCGTCCTTTTTTGTGCTGCATATTCGTTTCTGGTCAGATGATTGTACGCATGGCCCATTCAACCGGCCCACGCATCAGCCAGCCAGTTCTTCCCGCAGCAAGCGGAGCATTTGAAGATCATATGGAATAAACTCGCTCACAATATGCCCGATTTCCCGGTACAGTGGAGTGCGGGCGAGACTCGTTAACTCGTTCGAGAGACGGGGCGTCCACTGCAGCAGATGCTTCTCCAGAAAATCAATCTGCGTATCGAGCCACATCAGCTGGCACTCCGGCAAACCTTGCGCGTCATCCATATGCTCGCCCGCGACGGCTATGAACTCGAGCTCAATGGTAAGATGATCATCCTTTTCGCTCTGCAGCTTGTTAAATACAATGCCGCAGCCCGCGTAGGCTTCCCGGATTTGCTGCAGGCAGCGGTGACCGCTGCCTTGATCCGTTGTACGGTATACACTTTCGCATACACAAGGGAGAAGGGCGTCCGGACCGGTAAACAGACGCTCATATTCTTTCGTCTCCATACGGCATTCATCCGAGAGCTCGCAAGGCTCCAGCTTGCCCCAATGTTCCTGAAGCCGGCGTCCCCCTTCCGTCAGCGCCAGTTCCTCGCGCATTGCAGCCTGCCGCTGCCACAAAGCAATCTGCGACAAGCTTGGCGGATTCTCCAGAAAATCGATCAGCAGCTGATAAACCCAGCCTCTACCCTGAAGCCATTGTACCCCTTTCGCGGTGTCCAGCAGCGATTTCACAGTCATCGTCGTCATAGCTGAATCCTCCTTTATCATGGTCCATATCATAATTGTCTCCATTCTTACAGACAAGATAACGCTTTCTTCTTCCTGATTTAACCTTACCTTATCATTAGAGACTCTTATGTGATATAATTCACATAAAATGCCAAAACCACCCTTATTATTTTAAATTTTAATGGAATGTTCAAAGTTATCATTCCAATTCATTTTTATCCCGATCTTCATCCAAGGCCTGTTTATAATCTACAGGGTTATTCATGTTGAAAAATTCCCGTCCCGGATCGAGTCCCGTTTCGTTTCGAATTTCTTCCTCCGGAATATAGCAAATGTGGAGCTCTTTCAGCCAATCCGTCATACGCAGCTTATTTTCTGCAAGTGATTTCTCAAGGGAGGGGAGCGTGCTGAGATGATAGGCGGCAACCAACGGCTGGATTCTCCCCCCCACTAAGGGTATAAAGCCCTGGTACGCGGGCTCTTTTTCACCCGTCGCCCGCTTCTCAATTACTTCTTTCAGATATTTAAAGATCCCTTCGCTGACAAAAGGCAGATCACATGCCGAAACGATCACCCATGGCGTCTCCACCATACTAAGCGCAGCATGGAGTCCTGATAGCGGCCCCATCATCGGAAACAGGTCTGATACAATTTCATGTCCCAAATCTTCGTAAACCTGTGTGTCATTAGCTGAAATAATGATTCTGGATGTTACAGCAGCCATACTCTGGATCACGGATTCAATGATCATTTCTCTTCCGTTCATCCTCAGTAATGCTTTGTTCCTTCCCATCCGGCTCGACTTCCCGCCTGCCAGCACAACACCTGTCATTTCCGTCATTCCATCACTTCCTTCTATTTTTATATTTTGTTAGAAATTATATATCACCGCAAGCCATTTATCGTTTAAAATCCATACAAATGGATACTTTAACACTTATTGGTTTGTATCCCTTTTCAACAAATGATAAAGTGGGATTGGCGGCTTCTAAAAAAGCCACTGTCGATTCGCATTCGGTCGGAAAGGAATGTGCAACGTGCAGGAACTTGTAAAAAAAGAGTCCAAGCTACTGCCGCTTAAGGCTTTTAACTTTTTAATCTACGGCACCGTGGTGATCTTCACCAGCTTTTTTCAATTATACCTGCAGGATGCAGGCATGAACAAACTCGAAATCGGCAGCTTGATGGCACTGGGTCCCTTTGTGTCCCTGATCGCCAATCCTTTCTGGACATTCTGGAGTGACCGCATGCAAAATGCGAGGCGCATTCTATTATTTATGATGACTGGAACTCTTCTGCTTATTCAATTTGTATTTCATGCGGGTACGTATAATATGATTTATTTGGCAATGATACTCTTTTTCTTTTTTCAGAGTCCACTCTTTGCCCAGAGCAACACGCTCATTTTAGGCTATATCTCAGATAAACCGCAGCATTTCAGCACCTTCCGGAACTGGGGCTCCATTGGATGGGCCGTCATTGCCATCTCTGCCGGGATCCTTATCGATCAGGTTGGCATATCACGGCTGTCGTTTCTGATTACCGGCCTCCTGCTGCTGGCCATCGGTACGGTTCTGCTGCTTCCGCCGCTGAGGGCAGCCTCAGAGACACCGCCTATCCGCCTGAGAGGCTTCGGAAAAATAGTTATTAACCGCTATGTCATCGCTTTTATTGTGCTTGGCATGCTGGTTTCGGTGCCCAATTCGATGAATAATACCTTTATGTCGCTCTATATCACGGAGCTAGGCGGCTCAAAGACGATGGTTGGATTAGCCGTATTTCTGTCTTCCTTTCTGGAGGTCGCCGTACTCTTACTCTTCCACCGATATCTAAAACGCTCCCTCTCCACCCTGATCGGCTGCTTGACCCTGGTGAGCGTGCTGTTCTGTGTACGATGGCTGCTCATGGCAGGTGCCGCACATCCGCTGGAGGTTGCGATCATTCAGATCATGCACTGCCTTACCTTTGGCGGATACTTTTTCGTCGGTACCCAGGTTGTCAGCAAATTAGTGCCTCCTGTGCACCGCGCTTCGGCGCAATCCCTGTTCACCTTGACCTGGAGCGGCATCTCCGGCATGATCGGCAGTCTGGCTGGAGGCTGGTTGTTCCAGAACTTCGGTGGTCAAGCCATGTATAACATAGGCTTTATGCTGGCAATGTTCGGGGCCATAGGCTTTGGCATCATGTGGTACTGGCTCCGGTTCCAGGGGCATCACCCAAAACCCGATTCACCGGAGGAAGAGCTGGAGGAGCTGTTTGAAGAAGAATACCGCTAATAAAAAGCCAGTGCTTAGAGAATCTTCTCTCTGCACTGGCTTTTTCTATTGCATATGAACAACAAACTTATTTAGGGAGCTGGAATGAGCTCTTCATCGATACGATCAAATTAAAGACCGGCTGGCCTGGCAAAGAATATTTCGGATCCACGTTGAAATAGCCATGACGGAAGAATTGGAATTTATCCTGCGCTCCCGCTTCCTTCATCTCCGGCTCTACAAATCCATGCAGAATCTCGAGTGAGTTCGGGTTAATCTCGTCAAGGAATGACTTCTCCACTTTTCCGGCTTCTTGAGCGTCTTCCTCTGCTTCCACGGTCTCTTCTTCTTTCGGCTTGATCAGCGGCTCGTACAGACGGAATTCCGCAGGTACAGCATGGGTGGCTTCCACCCAGTGAATCGTGCCCTTCACCTTGCGTCCAGTAAATCCGGAGCCGCTTTTGGTTGCCGGATCATAGGTGCAGTGGATTTCCGTTACGTTTCCGTCTTCGTCTTTAATGAACTCATTGCACTTGATAAAGTATGCATTCTTCAAACGCACTTCGTTCCCAGGGAACAAACGGAAATATTTATTCGGCGGATTCTCCATAAAATCGTCCTGTTCGATGTAAATCTCGCGCGAGAACGGAATTTGACGGCTGCCCATGTCCGGATTTTCGGTGTTGTTTTCGGCTTCCAGCCATTCCACTTGCCCTTCAGGGTAGTTCGTGATGACCACTTTAAGCGGTTTTAACACAGCCATCGTGCGTGGTGCCTTCAGCTTCAGATCCTCACGGACGAAATGCTCCAGCATTTGCAGATCGATCAAGCCCTGGCTTTTGGAAATGCCCGTTTCATATACGAAGCTGCGGATCGCTTCCGGCGTGTAGCCGCGGCGGCGGAGTCCCGAGATCGTCGGCATGCGCGGGTCGTCCCAGCCATCCACAATCTTTTCATCCACCAACAGCTTCAGCTTGCGCTTACTTGTGAGCGTCTGGGCCACATTCAAGCGTCCGAACTCATATTGATGCGGCGTGCTCGGCATTTCGCATTCTGCAATCACCCAGTCATAAAATGGACGTTGGTCCTCAAACTCCAGTGAGCAGAGGGAATGCGTCACACCCTCAATCGCATCTTCCAGTGGATGGGCAAAGGTGTACATTGGGTAGATGCACCACTTATCTCCCGTGTTATGATGAGCGACGTGAGCAATTCGGTAAATGACGGGATCACGCAGATTGATATTCGGCGAGCTCATGTCAATTTTGGCACGGAGCACCTTTTCGCCATCCTTGAATTCACCGGCACGCATGCTGCGGAACAGCCCGAGGTTCTCCTCTATGCTGCGGTCCCGGTAGGGGCTGTTTTGTCCAGGCTCGGTCAAGGTTCCGCGCGTTTCACGGATTTGGTCGGCGCTTTGGTCATCCACATAGGCTTTGCCCTTTTGGATCAGCAGCTCGGCACGTTTGTACATTTCTTCAAAATAATCCGATGCGAAGCGCTTCTTTGTCCAGTCGTAGCCCAGCCATTTTACGTCTTCCTCTATAGAATTAACGTATTCCACATCTTCTTTCATCGGGTTTGTATCATCAAAGCGGAGGTTCGTTGAACCGCCGAATTCCTGCGCAAGTGTAAAGTTAATCCAGATGGCCTTGGCATGTCCGATATGCAAATAACCGTTAGGCTCCGGCGGAAAGCGGGTAATCACTTTCTGGACTTTGCCGGACTCCAGGTCATCTGTAATTACGTTTTTAATAAAATTGGAGGGGGTGCTTGGTTTCTCCACAGTAATCAACCTTTCATCCTGAATTATGTCCGCCCTAATAGAATGAAACGATAGCAGTTTCCTGCTCCACTCTATATCTATTCTGTATAAGCGTGTTTCATTTAAATATACCTGTAATGACCGGATAGTTCAATGATTCGGCCTTTTCTGCTTTGACGGAGGCTTTTGAATAGGGTAGCATGGAAACGAAAACCAAAAAGCGCGGCAAACCGTATCATCTCATCTTCCATAGAAAGAAGGTCTGTATATGTTTACATATCCTCTGGACGATCATATTGAACTGCAGCCTCTGGCTTTGCAGCATGCACGCCCCCTGTTTATCCTGACCAACCGTTCACGCGATACGCTGCGCGAGTGGCTCCCTTGGGTCGATGCCATTACCGAGGTGGATCATACCGCAAATTTTGTGAGAAACGCCATTAAGCAGGGAGCCGAGAACGGCGCCATATCTTCAGGCATCTGGGTGCAGGGAGAACTTGCAGGTATGATCAGCTTTCATGAAATCAACTGGCATAACCGCTCGGTCAGTATTGGCTACTGGCTCGGACAGGAATATGTCGGTCAAGGCATCATGAGCAGCGCCTGCCGGGCTTTCGTGGATTACGCGCTGATGGAGCTTGACCTGAACCGCGTGGAAATCCGTTGTGCCACGGGCAACCTGCGCAGCCGGGCCATACCGGAGAGATTGGGCTTTGTTCTGGAGGGTATCGTCCGCGAAGCCGAGCTGCTGCCGCAGGGCTTTGTGAACCACGCCATCTACGGCATGATTCAAAGCGAGTGGAAACTGCTGAGATAATGCTTCCTTCATGTTAAAAAGCCGCCCATGCCGGATGAACGTATCTGGCAGGAACGGCTTTTTTAGTTAAAAGATTCTGTTCGCAGCTTGCATGATGCAAAGGCAAAAAGCACTCTGGACCTTAGGTCTCCTGCAGCCACTCGGTAAACGATTCCTTCACATTCGCTGCCAGTGCATCCACTTCGAGCATCCGCTTCAGCTGTTCCCGGTCCGCCTGCCGGCGGCCAAGGGATTGCTGCTTGAGTACGGAAGCCACCGTAACCTGCATGGGGTGGGATGAGCGCTTCACAATGACAGATTCATTGCTTAAGCGTCCCTCCTGCAAAATGCGCAGATAAAAGCCGCTGTAACCGGTATCCAGTACCCGCGCCGGAAAGTCCTTGACCGCATGCTTGCTCGAAATTTTAAAGCATGGAAAACGCGGCTGGCTAACCTGTACCACAACTTCTCCAATCTCGAAAATATCCCCGATGCAAACTGCCGTCTCAAGCAGTCCCGTCACGGTCAGATTCTCGCCGAATGCGGAATAATCCAGCTTCTTATCAAGCTGATCTTCCCAGTATGCGTAATGCTCATAGGGATAGACGCATACAGCTTTATCGGCACCGCCGTGATGTTTGAGATCCGCCTGTCCGTCTCCATCCATTTGCGTGCGCCCCACGAACACTTCGCCTTGAACAGGATGCTTGTATATACCGGTTGTCAGCGGCTTTCCCAAATATTCCACCGTAATGGGCTTGCCGGTATTTACGGACACGATGCCGTACCTGCCGTTCTCCTCCATCCTTATCCGTCCCCTTGTATGTATTTTAAATCCCATCATACCAAAAGAAGACTCAACATCTCAAAGGAAATTTGAAGCGGCTGCCTGAACATAATACCGGATATCTATAACAATCAATGCCGAAGGCTATAGGGCTTCAACCAGCCCGCCGTCGACCACAAGTGTACTGCCAGTAATATACGTGTTGGCTCCGGACAACAGAAAAACGACAGCTTTGGCAAATTCCTCAGGCTCTCCGTAACGTCCGAGCGGAATTTCCTGTTGTGACTGTTCCTTCATCTGCTCGGCCGTAATGCCCTTCGCTTCGGCTTTGCTTTCGTCCAGCTTCTGGATGCGATCTGTGGCAATTCGGCCAGGGGCTACCGTGTTCACCAGTATCCCGTATTGTGCCAGCTCTTGCGACAGGGTCTTGCTCATGCCCGCCACACCTGTACGGAAGGTGTTAGAGAGAATAAGTCCAGGAATCGGCTGCTTGATCGAGCTTGACGTCAAATTGACGATATGGCCGCCTTTTTCCTTCATATGGGGCAGCGCACAGCGAATCGTACGTACGTAGCTAAGAAGATTCAGCTGGAACGCCTTCTCCCAATCCTCGTCCGTAAAAGATTCAAACGTACCTGATGGCGGGCCGCCTGCATTATTGACCAGAATATCGATATGGCCAAACGTTTCGGCTGTATACCGGATTAAGCCTTCTACCTCATGCGGAATCGTAATATCCGCCGCGTAGTACTCGACTTGCCCGCTTCCGAGCTGCTGCAGCTCCTGCTGTACCGCCTCAAGCTTATCGTCGCTGCGGCTGCTGATCATCACATCCGCTCCCTCTTTCACAAGCTCTGCGGCAATTGCCTTGCCCAGACCCTGGCTGGAGGCGATGACCAGCGCCTTTTTGCCTTGAAGATGCAAATCCATCATGACAACCCCTTTTCCTAATATATGAATTATAGTTCTTTTATTTTTATTTGGAATGCTGCTATTTTCCCTAATTTTAAAAATACAGTTACCTTACATTACACTTCTTCCCTTTGGAGCAAACAGGAAATTTCTGCAAACCGGGTTTGCGTCTGTTGCTAAAAGAACCTTCACTTCGTGAAAGGTCCATCCATCTACTCTATTCAATTAAGAATAAGTCCGTCACTGAAAAATATCAAATTCCGGTCATTTATCCATAAAATATAGCGTCCAAAAATTCTTCACATCCCCGACCTTCGACCTAAATTGCTCCCGACAAAAAAACCACCCGGCAAATAATCGCAGCCGGGCGGTTTTATGATGATTTTAGTAAGAAGGATGCAGGCCAAGTCCCCATTCATACAGTAAGAATTAATCCTTTTTCCCATCCAGAAAAAAGCTCATCCAGATGTCATCGACGTATCTGTCTCCGATCCAAAATTCCTCTATCAGACGCCCTTCCTCCACAAACCCGCATTTGCGATAAAAGGCTATAGCGCCAGGATTAGTAGAGAGGACGCGGAGCCTTAGCTTCAGCTTCCCTTCTTGCGCAGCCCATGTCTTGGCCGCCCCAATCAATCGTGCGCCGATCCCTTCACGCTGATATGCGGGATGCACGGCAATGTTGATCTCGTACACATGTCTGTTGCCGGACAGGTTCGTCGGATGACGGAAGCCGACATACCCGCATAGGGTCCCATCCGCCTCAGCCACGAGCTGCGACGCCGGAGGACAATGCTGAAGGAAATCCTCCCTGGATGGCCAGAGCACCGGCTCCGGGGCTGTCCGGTCTGTCCATACCAGCGCATCGATGTCCATCAGAGCCTGTGCATCCTTCATTTGAGAAAGCCTGATCGTAAGTAGCTGCTCATGAAGCTTCATGGTTCACACCTCTTTTTCAGGAAACTTGCAGAAACTGGCCGTTTGCCGGAAATGTCCCGTATTAACTGCTTAATGATTCGGTCAGCGCGCGTTCAGCCGCTCTGTTCCGCGCCGAGTGAATGACGAAGAAAACAACGGCAACGACAGCGATGACGATGGAGAGCCAAGCCACCGGCTGAAGTCCTCCCTGGTCATATAGTATACCCATGAAATAAGGCCCGACCATGCGGCCAACCGCGGTCATGCCGCCTGTCAGACCGATATAGAACGGAGCTGCCTTAAAGGCATGATCCGATATAAAAGCAGGCACCGCTGGAGATATAAGCATTTCTCCCAAGGTGGCGAGCACCATCGCGAGCACCATCCCGGAATAGCTTGGAAGCAGCAGAATGACGATGTAGGCTGCCAGGTAGAAGATGCCGCTTGACGTCATTTGCGACGATGACTCTTTGGCAAACCAGCGTTTGATCAGCGTCGTCACGGGCTGCGCAACGAAAATCAATATCCCGTTCAGTGTCCAAAGGAAGCCGTAGGAGCTCTTGTTCATACCCTCGGATATAATATGCGGCGATACCCCTGTGTTCCAGATCGAGTTACCAAACCACAGAAACAGGGATCCTAAACCCAAATACAAATAAATCCGAGTATTGCCAAGCAGCGCCGGAATGCCGTCCTTCGCTTCGGTTTTGAGCTTTTTCTCCAGGTGCACAGGTCCATCCTGCTTGTCCAGCCGATTCAGATAATTCAGGAAGAACATCGCGAATACGGCGGAGGTGACCCCGTTCAGAACAAAGGTTAAATGGTAGGACACATCGGCGAGAAAACCGCTGAGCGCCGTTCCGAGCGCCACACCGATATTATTAGCTACATAAATCACATTGAACAGCTCGCCCCGCCGGTCGGCAAAACGGAAACCGACAAATGCCTGAATGGCTGGCATGGAGACGGCGTTGCAAAGTCCGATAAAACCCATCATCACCATATATATAACCCAGTATGAGCTGATAAAAGGCAGTGTGAATAGTCCGAGCGCATTCAGCGCTAAAGAGCCGACGATAAGCTTTTTCACCCCTACACGGTGATAGAGCGCCCCGCCAAGCAGCTGTCCAATGATGCCGCCAAAGGCCTGAATCATCACGACCAGTCCAGCATCCGCCATACTTCGTCCCAGCTCGTCAAAAACATACATTGTGGTAAGCGGCCACATCAGCGATCCACCGGCGGAATTGATTAGGCTGGCTGCGAGAAAGATTTTGACTTCCTTCGGATAGGATTGCAAAAATTTCATATATTTTTTTCTCCTGTTATGCAAATCAATTTCATAATACCTTAAGCCGCTTCAATCAAGGATATATATAGATCCAAACGGTTTTATTGGTCTATATATAGTTTCATTTTTATCGTTTTAGTGCGTTATGAAATGGATTCATGCAAATTACTATTGAAGACACTAAAAGCCCCGAGGGGCTTTTAAGAACATATTCACGGTTGATGTCCCTGAACCAGTATCCTTCATAATTGAAGTCCCGGCAATAGACCTCACTGACGCTTTACTTGGGCAACGGTAGAAAAGAAAGTGGCTCCGCCGCCCATGTCCGCCAGCCTGTCAGGGGTCAAGGCATTGGCCCGCTGCTTGCGGCCTTTGCCATCCCACCATAATCCCTGGCTGATGACGGTCCCCGGCAGCATCTTATCCGTGACCATGGCCTTAAGCTCCAGCTGTCCGCGCTGGTTATAAATAACAACCGGGTCGCCATCACTGATGCCGCGCTCAGAGGCATCCTCCGGATGGATCTGCAGCTGGGGCTCCTTCTCCAGCCGCTGATGCTTCTCCACATTGGCAAAGGTGGAATTCAAAAAGTTATGGTTGGGCGGCGAGATGAACATGAGCGGATAAAGATCGTCCTTACCCGGACGGCTGACACCGTCATATCCTTCTTGCAGCGGAACATATTCCGGAAGCGCGGGCATACCGGCTTCTTGCATCGCTGCAGAGTACAGCTCTATTTTGCCTGAAGGTGTGCTTAACCGCTCCAGATACGTTTCTTGCGGAGACATGTCCAGCTTCACGAAACGCTTCTCTTTTAATGCTTCGAGTGTAACGCCGTTCAAATAAGGATTCGCTGGATAATCGAGCGCGCCGGCAATCATCTCTTCCGGAGATTCGGAAAAAGCCTTATCGTCCAGTCCCATCGCGCGGCCCAGCATCGCGAACAATTCCACGTTCCCCTTAGATTCGCCTACTCTTTCAATAACCGGCTCCTGCAGCTGGATATAATGATGCCAGTATGAACCATACAGATCCGTCGTCTCGAAGGTCGAGGCCGCAGGCAGCACGATGTCTGCATATTTGGCCGTATCCGTCATGAAGAGATCATGCACCACTGTAAACAGGTCCTCCCGTGCAAAACCCGCCTGTACACGCTCTGTATCCGGTGCGACAACCAGCGGATTACTGCAATAGACGAATATGGATTTAACCGGCTCTTCCACCATTTCCAGCGCTTCCCCGATCCGGTTCATACTAATGCTGCGCGCCTGCTGGTTTGGCCGCAGATCCGGCCGTTCCAAATAGCTGCTGTCCATGGCATTATAGCCGCCGTTGGTTTTCACCGCTCCGCCGCCCTTTTTCAGCCACTGGCCGGTCAGAGCCGGCAGGCAGGAGATGCTGCGCACATTCATGCCGCCATTGTCATGATGCTGAAGTCCATTTCCTATCGCGATATACGAGGTGGAGGCTTCACCGTACATAGATGCCAGCTTCTCGATATCTTCTGCCGATACTCCTGTAATAGCCGAAACATGAGCAGGTGTATAGCTCTTGGCATGCTCGCGAAGCTCTTCATAACCTACCGTGTAACGCTTCATAAAAGCTTCGTCCGTGTGTCCATCGCGAAACAGGATATGCATAACACCAAGCGCAAGTGCCGTATCCGTCCCGGGGTATATAGGAATAAACCAATCCGCCCACTGGGCCGTGCGGTTTTTATGCACGTCGATGACAATGACCTTGGCGCCGCGTTTGCGCGCCTTCTCGGCATAGACCACCTGGTGCATGTTCGTGCTCATGAGGTTGCCGCCCCAGACGATGATCAGATCCGCAAACTCCGTATCCTCCGGTGACGTCCCGCCCTTAAAGCCCATTGTATATTTCCAGCCGGCATTCCCGGCAGCATTGCATATTCCCTGATCCAGCTGACTCGCACCCAGCGCATTGAAAAACCGCCGGTCCATGCCGTCTACGCTGAGGATGCCCATATTGCCGTAAAAACTGTAAGGCAATATGGACTCCGGTCCATATTCCGCGATCAGCTCGCGATACCGGCCTGTGATTTCATCAACCGCTTCCTCCCAAGAAATGCGGGTGAATTCACCCGAACCCTTCGGACCTGTCCGTTTCAAAGGGTATAGAATACGTTCATTATGATAAATCCGCTCCGTCATATTACGAACCTTGTTACATATGGCTCCCTGCGTCACCGGATGTTCCGGATTGCCTGTCACCTTCACGATTTTACCATCTTTCTTATGCAGCAAGAGGCCGCATGTGTCCGGACAATCCAGCGGGCAAACCGCCGGAAACACGCCATCCTTCTGTTCAATCATTCCCGCTCCACTCTCCTCTGAATTTCCCATGATAACACTCTCTTCTTTCATCTTAATCGGCAGAGGAAAAATGCGCAAAGAAAATCGAATGATGTTGTTTCACTTCTTAAGCATCCGGGTAATCATCAAATAAGAGCATAAAGCATGGGACGATCTTTCGTTCCGCCAGCTATGCCATATCATGGACCACTCCCAAAAATTTGCCATGTTAAAGTTTCGTTCCCCCGAACTTTATCATGGCGAATTTGTTTTGATGCCGAAGATCAAGCTTTCCCCATACAAAAGACCGGACGTTCCCTCAGGGAATGACCGGCCTTTTTGAGTTGCAGAAATCTTTTTATGCATGCTTGCGCATTCCTCCGGCAGCTTTGCGATCTGCTCTCTGCGCCGGAGCAGCCGGCTTGGCATCACGAAGGTATGAAGTCCAATATGCAGCGGCGACAAATACCACCCCGCCAACAAGGTTCCCAAGCAGCACGGGAATAAAGTTCATAACATAATCGCCCCATGTAAAATGTCCCGCAAAAATCGCTGCCGGAATGAGGAACATGTTCGCAACAACGTGCTGAAATCCAATGGCGACAAAAGCCATGGTCGGAAACCAAATCCCCAAGATTTTACCGCTCAAGCTATCCGACGCATAGCACAGCCATACAGCCAGTGCCACCAGCCAGTTGCACCCGATACCCGAGACAAAAGCCTGCAGGAAGCTGTCATCCAGCTTATGTCCTGCCATATCCACCAGTTTATCCAGATAAGGGCCGCTTTCCGTAAGCCCGTTCACATGACCGAAAAAATAGGCCACAAACAATGCGCCGACAAAGTTGGCTGCAAGCACCAGCACCCAATTTTTCAAAAGCTCGAGCGTCGTAATCTTTTTTGCCATTCGGGCCAAGGATACGACCATCATATTCCCCGTGAGCAGCTCACCACCCGCCAGCAGCACCAGAATCAGGCCTGTTGGAAAGACAGCAGCCCCAATGAATCCCGCGAAGGACCCCCATTCTTTCGGAGCGCTTGCAATGACACGGATATCCAGCAGGAACCCTAGCGCAATAAACGCTCCGGCCAAAAAACCCAGTACCAGTACGGATAACAGCGGATTATGTGCCTTCTTGATTCCTGTTTCCACGGTGAGTTCAGCAATTTGCTGAGGTTTGTAGGAAGCCATAATGTCCTCTCCTTTGCATACACCTATAGAAGCTTTAACTTATTTAAAATTTAATCTGCACAGATTTAAACGAATCAGGCATTCGGATATATTCTTCTGGTCTGCTCTTCATTTTTATTGTAATGGAATACTTGATTTTAATATGTGAAAATAATCACATATTAGTTACAATAAAGGAATATTCTATCTATGGCGGGCCCTAATTATATGATTTACTTGATTGGTTTTTGACAGAAGCCCCTTCTATGCTTAAAGGACAAGTGAGGATGGGTAAAATGATCATGGAGGTGTTGAAGCGATGACAACGGTATTTGTAGCAGGTGCCCACGGCCAGACCGGCGGGAGAATTGTCAAAGAACTGGTAAAGGCGGGCTATGATGTGCGCGGGCTGGTGCGGAGCACCGAGCATCAGCGTAACGTAGAGGCAGTCGGTGCCACTGGCTATCTGGGTGATTTATCCGAATCGTTTTCCGATGGATTGAAGGGGGCCGATGTCGTGATTTGCGCGGTTGGTGCCGGAGCCAATGGTGACCCCGAGCATGTGGATCATGTGGGAACCGTAAGATTGATCGAGCAGTGCGTACTGGACAAGATTCCCCGGTTCGTTCTGATCAGCTCTATGGGTACGATGAATCCGGATGATATGCCTGCATTCCTCAAGCCATTTCTCATTGCCAAACGCAAAGCCGAGAAGGTGCTTGAAGAGAGCGGCATGGTGTACACCATCATCCGGCCGGGGGGACTGACCAATGAGCCGGCGTCCGGCAATGTCATGGCTGCACCGCATCTTGCCGAATCCGGCCGCATTTCCCGGGATGATGTCGCCGCTGCTGTCGTTCTTTCTCTTAGCATGGATGAAACCCGGAACCGATCTTTTGATTTGGTGGCAGGTATGGAACCTTTGGAAAAAGCACTCACGAGCCTGATCAACACAGGCAAATCAGGTGCGTAACAGGTAATTCTTGCATCTGCGGTAAAATAAAAAACCAGCTCCTCACTGCATCAACCATATGCAGAAAAGAGCTGGTTTTTTGTTTCCTAGAACAATCCGGAGATCCGGCCGTCTTCGTCGATGCTCATATGTTCAGCAGCAGGCGACTGAGGCAGTCCAGGCATCGTCATAATGCTTCCGGTCTGTACAACGGCAAATCCTGCGCCTGCAGACAATGATATCTCCCTAACCTGCACGGTAAAGCCTTCCGGCGCTCCCAGAAGACGCGGCTGATCCGAGAACGAATACTGGGTTTTGGCCATACAAACAGGAAGATTCCCATATCCAAGTCTCTCAATATCCGTCAGACTCCGCAAAGCCGAAGGAGAATAGGATACCTCTGCGCCCCGGTAGATTTCCCGGACGATCGTTCCGATTTTGGAACGGATATCCGTTTCGAGGTCATACAGCGGCCGATAGCTGGAGTCTTCCTCCCCAAGCAGCTTAACCAGGGCTTCCGCAAGCTCCCGGCCGCCTGCGCTGCCTTGTGCCCATACCTTCGACACAGCCGCAGGAACATGTAAAGCACGGCATTCCGCAAGTACACGTTCGACCTCTTCAGGTCTATCATCGGCAAAATGATTCACCGCCACCACAACCGGAACGCCAAACTTCTTCAAATTCTCCGCATGCCGTTTCATATTGGCAAGTCCGTCTGCAAGCTCCTGCATACCCGGCTCATGCAGTTTGTCTTTAGCGGCCCCGCCATTATATTTCAGGGCTTTGACTGTCACAACCAGCACTGCAGCTGCCGGATTCAGTTCCGCCTGGCGGCATTTGATATCCATGAATTTCTCTGCGCCGAGATCTGCGCCAAAGCCGGCTTCGGTAACGACAATCTCACCGAGCTTCAAGGCAAGCCGCGTTCCGATGACGCTGCTGCAGCCATGGGCAATATTGGCGAACGGTCCGCCGTGTACGATCACCGGTGTTCCTTCCAGTGTCTGTACAAGGTTCGGCTTGATTGCATCCTTCAGCAGGATGGTCATGGCCTGCACGGCCCCCAGCTGAGAAGCAGTCACAGCCTCTCCCACCTGGTTGTATCCGATAATGATCCGGCCGAGACGCTCCTTTAAATCACCAATACCTTCGCTCAAACAGAGCACAGCCATGACTTCCGAAGCCGTTGTAATCAGAAAGCCACCTTCACGGACAACGCCATTCCCATCACCAAGTCCTGTAACCATGCTGCGGAGACCGCGGTCGTTCATATCCATGGCCCGCTTCCAGACAATCCGCTGCGGATTCAGCTGCAGTGCATTTCCCTGAAAGATGTGATTATCTATCATCGCCGCCAGCAAATTATGCGCAGACGTAATCGCATGCAGATCACCCGTGAAATGAAGGTTAATATCCTCAGCCGGAACAATCTGCGCTTTACCGCTGCCTGTTGCTCCGCCCTTCATGCCGAAGCATGGACCAAGCGAAGGCTCACGCAAAGCGGCCACCGTCTGATGCCCAATCGCATTTAACGCCTGGGCCAGACCGATGGTGGTTAGTGTCTTCCCTTCTCCCGCCGGTGTCGGGCTCATTGCCGTGACCAGCACCAGCTTACCGTCCCCGTTTGCTTTTACACGGTTCCACAGAGATGGACTGAGCTTAGCCTTATATCGTCCGTACAGCTCCAGTTCCTCTTCTTCCACTCCGATCAAACCTGCAACTTCCATGATTGGTTTCATGACCTGATCGTACCTCCTATGTATTTCTTTCAAGTCTCAACGTTCTCTTACCGCTGAAAAAAGAGTCTGCCGCTTTCGGACAGACCCTTATACCTGTTATTTTGCAAGTTGTATTCATGATGCTCTTTTAGAGCAGCTGTTCAATTGCGCCTGTCATGGCCTCCGGAGCTTCCTTCGGTTCAAACCGGGCTACAACCTCACCGCTCTTGTTCACCAGAAACTTTGTGAAGTTCCACTGGATATCGCTGCTCTCTGCTTCCCCGGGCTGTTGATCCTTCAGGTAACTAAAGAGTGGATGGGCGTTATCCCCGTTCACATCAATTTTTGCAAAGACAGGGAAGGATACACCATAATTCAGCTGACAGAATGAAGCGGCATCTTCGCTGCTCCCCGGTTCCTGTGCTCCGAACTGGTTGCATGGAAATCCGAGAATGACCAGTCCCTGCTCCTGATAACGGTCATAAAGCTTTTGCAGATCGCCATATTGCGGCGTCAAACCACATTTGCTCGCTGTGTTGGCGATGACCAGCACTTTCCCTTTGTAATCCTCAAGAGATACTTCCTTGCCCGCCGGAGTGGCGGCTGAAAACGTATAGACAGACATTTCCATACCCCGCTTTCTTGAAAATAGTATATTTGCCGAGTCAGGTTCATTCTTTCTTGCGCTGTTCAAGCTCCTGCTATCAACCGGACCGTGTTTTCCCGTTCTTCTTCCATCATACACCAGTGATAATCAAGTGCAAGTTTACGACTTGATTGCCCGCGTTTTTTTTGAAATTCCGAAGGCTTCAGCGATCAGACGGAATGATTTAACCTTATCCTCAAAACGGTGGATGATGCTGGCGATCATCACTTCTTCCGTACGGTATTCCTCGCATAAACTTTCAATCTTCCGTTTGATCTGTTCAGGAGATCCCACAATCATCCGCTTGCGGTTCTCCTGCATACGCATCCGGTCGTACGGTGAATATGAATAATTCAAGGCTCTTTCGATGGAAGGTGTACCTCCAGAAGTCCCACCCTTCTCCAGCATCAGCAATGACAGGTCCATACTGGAGGCCAAACGGTTCGCCTCTTCCTCGGTTTCAGCGCAAACCGCAAAAATGGCCAGCAGCGATCTCGGTTTATTCAAAACTACAGAAGGTCTGAAGTTTTCCTGATACCAGCGCATCACATCTGCCCCGCCTGAGCCATTGATAAATTGTGCGAACGCAAAGCCTGTGCCCTGCTGTGCCGCAATGCCTGCACTGCCGCCGCTGGATCCGAGCATCCACATTTCCGGAATGGTTTTGACGAGCGGCGTAGCGACAAGTCCCGCAAGCGGATGCCCTGGGCTTAGGGTATCTGTCAGATAGGCACTCAAATCAGCAATCTGCTCCGCATAACGGTCCACATTCCGCATCTTCCCCTCCTGCAGAGCCCGAGTTGCGAGCGGCATGCCGCCTGGAGCGCGGCCAAGCCCAAGATCAATTCTTCCCGGGTACAAGCCTTCCAAAACGCGAAAATTTTCCGCAACCTTATAGGAGCTGTAATGCGGCAGCATGACACCGCCGGAGCCGACGCGGATCGTGGAAGTGACGGCGGCCAGATGGGAGATCAGAACCTCTGGGCTTGACCCTGCGAGGTTGGGAGAAAAGTGATGCTCTGAAACCCAGAAGCGGTTATAGCCCATACGTTCGGCTTCCTGAGCCATTCTACCGGTTTGCGCCAATGCCTCCACCGGTGAACTTCCCTCGGAGATGGTCGATTGATCCAAAATGCTAAGCTTTATCATGAGGCTTCAAGACCTTTCGTTATAGATTGTTTCATTATTGTAGTCTATGAGCAATCGCGAGATGAATACACCAACACCAGTCAATAACCATCATTTCAAAATTAAGCAATCAGTAAAACTGGTATTTCTCCATTCTACAGATGACAGAATCGAAACAGGGAGCGCCTGCAAGAGGCTGCTCCCTGTCTTGATTTGGTTCTATGATCTCCGGCCTGGACCGCCCCGGCGTCCAGAAGCGGAACCACGCCCACCCCGGCCCTGTGCCGGTGATTCGCCGCGGCCTTGACCGCGGCTGCCGGAGGACCCGCGATTGGAGCCTCCGCGTCCTTCCCCACCCGTGCGGGAAGAAGAAGCCTGTGGCTTGTCATCCCGGCGGGAGCGTCCCTGACCTGGACGACCTTCGCTGGCCCGTCCTTCATCACGGCGGCCCCCGGTTGATGTCCGCCCTTCACCACGACGGCCTCCCGTGGATGTACGCCCTTCGCCTCGGCGGCCGCCAGGCACACGTCCTTCACCACGACGGCCATCCTTTTCATTACGGCTGCTTCTGCCTGCAGCGGATGAACGAGATGCACCCCTGTTCTCCACGATCTCGCCGGACTTTTCGTAATGGCTGCGCTCGATGGCGAACTGAATTCCCTGCTCAATACGCTGCAGCTCACCCTTATCTCTCGGGGCGACAAACGTAATCGCCATCCCCTTCTCCCCGGCGCGCCCTGTGCGGCCAATCCGGTGAATATAGCTGTCCACCTCAAGCGGAATGTCGTAGTTGAATACATGAGTAACGCCTTCCACGTCCAAACCTCTTGCCGCCACATCCGTCGCAACCAGAAGCTGAAGCTTGGCTTCGCGGAAACGCTTCATGACCTGTTCGCGCTTCGCTTGCGACAAGTCTCCATGCAGCTCATCCGATGCATAGCCCGATTCCAGCAGCGCGGCATTGAGCGTTGAGGCCCGGCGCTTTGTACGGCAGAAAATGATAGCCAGGTAAGGCTTGTTCGACTCAATCATGGATATGAGAGCCTGTTGTTTATTGCGGTCCGAGACCTCTACCACAAGCTGACGGATATGCTTTAACGGTACAGGTGAATTTTCCACCTTGATGGTTACGTCCTCAGCATCCCGGGTATAGAATGACGCTAACTGCTTAACTTCAGATGGCATTGTTGCACTAAAGAGCAGTGTCTGACGCTTGTACGGCAGAGCCTGGATCAGCGTTTCCACCTCGTCGAGGAAGCCCATATGCAGCATTTGATCCGCTTCATCGAGCACCAGCGTCTTTACGCCGCCCAGCTCAAGCGTGCCGCGGCGCAAATGGTCGTTCAGACGCCCTGGTGTTCCGATGATTAAATGCCGTCCGCCTTCAAGCTTGCGCAGCTGCTTGTCCACGTCCTGGCCTCCATATACCGCCAGAATGCGCAGTTCTGTTCCACGGGACAGCTTCCGCGCCTCTTCCGTAATTTGCAGCGCCAGCTCACGTGTAGGCGCGATAATCAGTGCCTGAGGAAAAGCGCGGCTTGGATCCAGCTTCTGCATCATTGGCAGTAAAAACGCGAGCGTTTTACCCGTTCCTGTCCGAGCGCGGGCAATCACGTCCCGTTCTGCCAGCAGCAGCGGAATCGTCTCCTCCTGCACCGGAGTTGGTACGGTAATTCCGTTCTCCTTCAGCGTTTTTACCCACTGCTCTTGTATGCCTAGCTCTGAAAAATTTGGCAAAACATCCACCTCATTAAGTTCTATTCATATTCAGGAGGATTCTGATTTCTGAGAAATCCTCACGTATACATTTGTTAAAATTAGTCTTTCATAAAATTCCAGCCAAGCCATAATGGTATAAAACATAAGTCCATTTAAAATTTTCCCGATTTAAAAATGGCGAACAGCAGCCATAGCACCATGAAAAACGCGACACCAAACCCGATGCCGATAACCGGGAAATGCCACAGGATGGAAGACTGACGGTTCAGCGATGATCCGATAATCAGTCCCACCATAATAATACTAAAAGCCAGCAGCACAATGCTGAAGGAAAGCCTGTTGCTGATTTGATCCAGCTTCTTCATCAGCGATTCCAATTCAGGCACGTTGATCTCTACTTTGAGCTTTCCCTTGCTGATCAAGGCTGACAGCTGCCTCGCATGTGAAGGCAGTTCTAGCAGAGCCTCGGCCAGCCCGCTTGCACCTCCCAGCAGCTTGCTGCGCAAACGGCGGGTGCTGAACCGCTCCTTGACAAGCTTTCGGCCAAAGGGCTCCGCCATATCAATGATGCTGAGTGCGGGATCCAGCTTTTGGATGACCCCTTCCATGGTCAGCAGCGCCTTGCCAAGAAGTGTCAAATCCGGAGGCATCACGATTGCATGCCGCTGGGCGACTCCAAACAGATCATTCAGCGCCCTGCCAATGCCGATCTCGGCAAAAGGAATGTCATAGTATTCGTCACGCAGGACATCCAGGTCCCTGTGAAGAGCATCCATATCATGATCTTCAGGCAGCAGACCGAGGCGAAGAATCGCCCGGATCATACTGTCGGTATTTTTACGCATGAGCGCGATAATCAGTTCGGATAAATGATCTTTCATGTCTTCACTAAGCCGTCCGACCATGCCGAAGTCCAGGAAGGCCAGGCTGCCATCCTTACGAATAAGCAAATTGCCCGGATGCGGATCCGCATGGAAGAAGCCCTCAATGAACATCTGATGCAGCATGCCATTTACGAACCGCTTTGCAATATCCTGCAGGTCGAAGCCGCTTTCCTCGAGCTTCTCCCGCTGGCTGAGCGTCACGCCCTCCACATATTCCATCGTCAAGACGCGAGAAGAGGTATACTGCCAATAGATTGCTGGGATAAAAATATGGGAATCGTTCTGGAATTGCAGCGCAATTTTTTCCGTGTTGCGGCCTTCCCGGCTGTAATCCATTTCCGCCAGCATGGATTTGGAAAATTCCTCGACAAGCCTGACCATCTGATAACGCTTAGCCCATACCCAGCGTTTCTCCGCGAGCATGGTCAAATCCCGCAAAATGCTCAGGTCGCGGGTAATGGTCTGCAGCGCGCCGGGACGCTGGATTTTAATCGCGACCTCTTCCCCGGATTTCAGCCTGCCGAGATGTACTTGCCCGATAGATGCGGCAGCCACCGGGTTATCGTCAAACCAGGAGAACATGTCTTCTACCGGAGCGTCCAAGTCCTCCTCCAGAATGCTTCGGGCATCACCCGAAGAGAACGGTGGAACCTGATCCTGCAGCTTGACGAGCTCCTGAATGATTGAATCCGGCAGCAGATCGGAACGCGTACTCGCAAGCTGCCCGAGCTTCACGAACGTTGGACCGAGATCCTCCAGTACCAGACGAATGCGTTCCCCAAGCGTTTTGGTTTCAGGCGTCTCATGCGTGACCCAGCGCCGGGGAAGGGATAGCACCTGGAACAGCCCCAATTCCTCCGCCATGTAGCCAAAGCCATGACGCATGAGCGCCATGGCGATCTCCCGGTAGCGTCCGGTATGCCTGATGCGTACAGCCATTTTATACGATGTCCGTTTCGATGACCTGTTCCGGACCCTTTTCCCCGTCGCCCGATTCGAGTTCCGCAATACGGTTTTCCAAGGATGCAATTCGCTGTTCCAGGCTGGCTACATCATTTTCGGAAGGCACATGAAGCTCTGTTAAAATACGCTGGACTTGCTCCCGCAAAAAGTCTTTGAATTGGGACTTTTCTTCTTCGCCGCGCTCCACAAGCCGGTCGATCAAATCCTTTGATTCCGTAGGAGCGAGTTCCCCCCGCTTGACCAGATCATCGACGGTTTTCTCGATTTTCTCCTTGCTGACAATGGTTAAACCCCATCCTAACGAGATTGCTTTTTTCAACAGATCACTCATGATTATTCCCTCCCAAAGCTATATTTCCCTTATTATACCCTGAAATCTTTGCCAATATGAAATGACCGGATCAGCCCGGCAGATGTGCGGCCCATTGGGCTGCCTGCAAAACAAGCTGTCTGATCTGCGGATTCCTGAAGGTTGGCTCATGATGGCCGGGCATAAAAAACACGACTCTTCCAAGTCCGTAATTATGCCTCCAAGCCGCAGGATGCCATGTATCGCCCAGCTTATATTCCAGCAGCACTTTTCTTTCCGTAAACGGGCTAAGCTCGATCTGGAAGGGCTCCTCAGCCAGCTCAAATGGCTCGATCCCTTCTGTAATGAAATGCTCTCCGCTTGTTCTAAAGGATAGAGGCTGAATCGGACCATTTCCGTCAAAACGCCCTCCCATCAGCTGGGCCAGCTCATAACGCCGGTTTCCAAGAGACAGACCGTTATGCAGTACAAGCAGCCCGCCTCCCTGGCTGACATAGGAGAGAAGCCCCGAGGTTTGCTGCCTCGACACCTGCTCATCCCAGAGATCGAAATAACAGATGCAAAGGTCAAAAGGTTTCAAATGTTCCAGCAGCAGCAGGTTTTTATTCTCGCTGCACTGGACGGAAATCACGTCGTTTAATATATGGCTGATTTGCTCGTCAATCCCCTGCAGGGGATGGAATTTGGGGTGGGTATAGTCCCCCAGCAATATGCTTTTTTTGTTGTACACGGTCTATTCCTCCTCTTTGGCGCACACCGGTCATGTCTTTATGGTTATTCTATAGCATTCCACATTTCCGAAAAAAAACCTTCTTGAATCCATTTCATAACTCACTAAAACGATAAAATCGAAACTTATATAAAACCGTTTGGATCTAATATATAGCCTTGATTGTAGCGGCTTAAGGTATTATGAAATTGATTCTCTTGCCATATGTTTTCTATAGATGCCGATCCAAAATCAAGGGCAAATAAAAAAGAGATGCCGCTCTTTTCGCATCCCTAGTGTTGCAATACCAAAATAACCATTTTATTGAATTGTTACGCATCTTTTGTTTGAAAATAGCGCGCCAGCTCGACCAGCATACTGCCCATACGCTCGTCTTCCGAAGGATACACCACCCGCGTGATGCCTTCTTCCAGCAAAGCCTGGGCCGTCATTTTTCCGACAGCCGCCGCGGCAACCGGTCCTTGAAAGGCCTGAATCATTTCCTCGAGATGACCCTGGCTGCGGGCGTACTCCGCCAGATTGCGGATCTGCGGCGCACTTGTAAAGGCAGCTGCATCGATTCTTTGCAGGAGAATATCATTCAAAAGCTGCTCAAGCTGTTCAGGTTCCGGTGGAATATGCTGATACGGCAGCACCTTGCGCATTTCCGCTCCCTGTTCCACCAGCCAAGCCTCCAGCCGGGGTGCCGGATCGCCGTGCAGCTGAAGCACAACATCCGCTCCTTGAAGCTCGTATTCCTCAAGACCGCGGATTAATCCGGATGTGCTGCCATCATCATCGCGGACAAGCGGAGCAAGTCCTCTTTTACGGAGGGCATTGACGGTCTTGTAGCCCCGGGCGGCTATGGAGGATTTCTGCAGCGTCTCCAGATAATCCTGTTCCACGCCCATATCGGCCGCAATCCCGAATAAAGCATCCAGCCCCATACCGGTTGTCAGAATCGTCCATGCCGGCGGCACCGCGATCCAATCCGCAAGGTCGCTTCGAACCTTGGAATCATCCAGAAATACAGTGCCCTGAGCCGGCCGGATCAAGGCAGTACCGCCCATTTTCTCCACAATCTTGACCATATCTCCCGCTTTGCGCGGGCCTGTTAATGCAATCGTCCTGCCTGCCAATCGATTTGCCATATCGTTCCCCCTCTTCCGGAGCGCGTCTTGTTTTGAACAGTATACTTGACCGCGCGGAAGAGTGAAAGGAATTTTAGAGCGATGCGCCTGCCCTTTTCGCCAGACGATGCTTTTTTCGCTGATTGTAGAAATACTGGACAACGAAGTATGAAATGACGCCTAGCACCAGGCCGAACACCGACATGCCGATCAGCACATGCAGGCCACCCTGCAGCAAATGCTTGAAGATCGTAAAGTCCCCGTGCAGCAAATTACGCCATGCATGCTCCTCCATAGGCACATCGATCATTTTTTTCGGGAAGAACCATTCGCCGATTTTTTTTGCAAAAGGAAGAAGAACAATAGGCAGGAACGTCAGCTTGCCGATCACGTTGCCGATAATCGCGGCGGGGAGTGATCCTCCAGCCAGTCTGACGGTAGGATAAAAAATCAGATATACCAAGGAGCCGGTCGAGATCACGATCATCTCCAGCCCGAACCCGAGCGCAAAGCCGAGAGATACTTTTCTCACACCTCCCGGGGAGCGGAACAGTTTAATCATATTAAACTTGAGTTTCCGGGAAAATTTATGGAATACGTTATGCTTTTTACGTTTCTTTGTCATGTAATCACCCTTCATAGCCCAAAACGACCCCAAAAGCCGTATGGGGAGCCGTACCATCAAGGCCGCCCTTATACGACATTGTATCATTTCCGCGCCCTTTTTTCTAACCATACCTTCCCGGTATGTCCCATAATATTCAGGCCTTCGAGGGGCGGTGAATCGCAAAGATCAGAAGCGGCAGCACGAGGATATAAAGCAGCCCGATCAGGGTCCACACACGAGTGAAATTAAACAGCTGAATAGAGTTCTGATAAAACCAAAAAGCGCAGCTGTATGCAAACAGCCCAATGGGAGCAGCCATCATTTTCCCGGATACCTGTGGGAGTATGGTTTTTAAGCCATAGCAGATAACATACAGACTGATCGCAAGGTTAAGCAGAACCGCCGGATACCAGAGCGCAACCAAAAACAGGTCAAACCGGTCCAGAAAATCGGTAATCCGCAGCTGGCGCACCAATTCATAGGAGGGATACATCATTCTTCCGGAAATATGGACGCCTAAAAGCAGCAAAGTCATCAGGACCAACAGCACCAGTATACCAAGGCTCAGCAGCAGGGAATACAGACCGTATTTAAACTTGTAATCCTTGCTGGAGAAAATAAACGGCAGAACCAGAATCTGCCCCACGTAAGAGAAGGATAACCAGCTTCCATGGGCCACGCCTTTCCAGTCCACGTAGAGAGATGGCTGCATGAAGCGGAAATTGAAGTCCCGGAAAACGATGAAGGGCATGGCTACAATGATAATAATCATGATGGGTCCATATAGCTCCGTAATGCCGAGTACGGTTCTTGCTCCTCCTCTTGCAATGTAAATGGCGGTTGCCGTAATGCATAAGCCGATGATGAATATGGGGGTGATCGGCAGCAAAATCACATTGGTAAAATCGGTCATAATACGGATGTCTCTAACCAGGATCAAAAAAAAGAACAGCAAATACAGCATTATGATTCCTCTGCCGATCACGGGAAACCGGCTTGCCATGGATTGGAACAAGTCCTGGCCCGGAAAACGCCGTGAGCTTCGTGTGAGGAAAAACAGCATGACCAGGACAATCACTCCCCCGATCAAATAGGGCATGTACGCATGTTGTTTCGCTGTCATGATCATCTGGCTCGGCAAATTGATCATGGTGATATTGAGCACATAGGTGACACCGAGCAGCACAATTTGGCGTGGAGTAATTTTTTGCACAAACATCCCTCCTTCATCGGGTTTTTGCAAAATGTTAGAACGGAACAAAAGGGCCGAGCCATCTGCTGAGCCATACCGATCCATAAACGATATGCTTGACCTGCAGGCTGTAAGCGAATATGAACATGCCCGCGATCAGGATAATATATGTAAACCAGCGGTTGATTTTAGGAAGGCTTTGGATCACTTTGCGGTCCAAGAGCAGAATAATCACAGCCGACACGATGTAAATCAGCAAAATTCTAATCATTTTTTTATATCCTTATCCTTTCTGCCAAAAGGCTTATCTACCGCTCCGATATTTTCAATATGAATTCGGGTATTGACCACAACCTTGACAGTAGGAAATATCTCCTCCCAGTGATCCTTGATACGCTCCCAGTCATGCGGTTTTTTTTGCTGAATCGTCCGTCCAAAACCCAGAATATCGGAGTGATATCGATCCTGCAGCAGACGTATACCCGATTGGATCTGCGTAACAACTTCCTTGCTCGTACGATCCTCCAGCATACCCATGTTTCTCCCGCCGCCCAGCGTGTAATTGGTGTTGTTCTCTATAACAGAGCCCTTGACGAGGATATCTACATACATGGTGACGTTATTACCACGGATAACTGGTTTTAACTTGACCGTATTTTCCATGAACTTAACCGTAATAAATCCCTTCCCGTCTCTTCCCGGGACCAAAATATCCGGAGATGGCGCCTGATTCAGCGCCAGGTTCATCATCTTCGCTTCCTGTCCCTTCAATATGCCAACTAATCGATCTCCCTTAAACAAGGCAAGACCGGTAATTTGTATATTTTTCTTGTTCTTTGCGAGGTCCTCAGGTTCTACTTCCTGCAGCGAAATATACGGAAGGGAAACATCCACTCCATCGGATAGCAGCTCATTGGCCAGGTACTTGAGTGAAATGGGTCTTTTGGAATATTCATTCATCAGCTCCCGGATCATTTCGCTGGGGAACTGCTCCATGGGCGCTTCGGCATCCAGAATTTTGTACGCGGGTCCGGATGTTACTGCAACCAGGGAAGAGAGCCTGTTTTGAGGAATCCGGGCGAATTGATCCAGCATGGGACTAATCCCGCCTCGTGCAAAATCTTCACCCAGCAGCAGTGTCCTACGGTGGGCAAAGGACAGGGTTCGGGAGTTCCCTGCCTGGACTTCCATGTTTGAATTACGCAGCGAAACACCCGTCTTGGACTCCAGGTAATAGGATTTGCTGCCTTCGGTGCCTCCGCCCCCGCCCTCACTCCCGGCTCCCCCCAAATTTCCCGGCAAAGCGATTTGGAGGGTACTTCGGTACAGATCCTTTTCCTTATCGACGGCTGATCCGATCACGAAAGCGACGTCATTGATTTCCTTACGGTCCCAGCAGCCGGCCAGTCCTATAGAGGTCATCACCAGCAAAGCTGCGATAACAGTCTTTTTCATGAGGCATCATCACCATACCTTGTTCAATTTAGGATTTCCGTTGATATCCTTCTCTTCCCGCTTTTGATTCTCTTTCGAAAGCCACGTGGGGCGTTTGTTCATCTTCCACCACGGCGCACGGACGAATATGTCCTTATGGTCAGAGCCATGGAACGGACTGACGCCTGACATATAAGGGACCCCAAACGAAGTCAGCTGCGTCACATGAACCAGTACCCAGGTAATGCCAAGGATGATGCCAAACAGCCCAAGTACGCCCGCGAGAAGCATCAGGGGGAACCGCAGCAGGCGAATGGTAATGGCGAGGTTATAGTGAGGAATCGTAAAGGATGCAATCCCTGTCATGGACACAATGATAACCATTGGTGCCGATACGATTCCCGCCTGAACGGCCGCTTGGCCGATCACTAGCGCTCCAAGTATACTGACGGCTTGGCCTACCGTCTTCGGCAAACGGATACCGGCCTCGCGCAGTGCTTCGAAGGAAATTTCCATCATCAAGGCTTCGACAAGCGCCGGAAAAGGAATAGCTTCCCTTGCCGCTGCAATACTGAGAACCAGAGTGGACGGCAGCATGTCCTGGTGGTATGTCGTCACCGCGATATAAAGTGAGGGCAGAAACAGTGCAATAAACAGAAATATATACCGGATCCACCGGATGAAATTCGTAATGAAAAACCGCTCATAATAATCCTCAGTAGCCTGCATCAACTGAAAGAAAGTTGTAGGCGCGACCAGCACAAACGGCGTTCCATCAATGAAAATAGCGCATCTGCCTTCAAGGAGCTGGGCTGCCACACTGTCCGGGCGCTCTGTATACTGCACTTGCGGGAAGGGCGAATAAGGATGGTCTTCAATCAGCTCCTCAATGTAGCCCGATTCCAAAATGCCGTCAATTTTAATATCCTTCAGCCGTTTCTTCACATCGTCTACCAGCTTGGGATCGACTAGCCCCTCAATATAAGAAACGACAATATCAGTCTTCGTATCTGTACCCAGCACCATGCTGTACATCTTGAGGTTCGGTGTCTTGATCTTAAAGCGGATCAGCGCCGTGTTGATACGGATCATTTCAGTAAAACCTTCGCGTGGACCACGGATGACTGACTCGGTTTCAGGCTCCTGTACAGGACGGCGGATGCCCCCTTTAATGTTAAAGAGATGAACCTCACTAAGACCGTCCACGAAAACCGCCACACTGGAGTTTAAAATACCTTCTACGGTATCAATCCATTTCGTAGCCGACATGACTTGAGATAGCGAGACCCGCGTATTTTCAAGCGGCTCCAGTTCTGATGCCTCGGTAATTTGCTCCTCCGGGCCAGAATTTTTGATGCGAACTAGCCCCTCCACAATGGGTTCGAGCACATGCAGCTGAAGCTCTTCCGAAAGTACAATCCCTTCCACATATGCCACAAAAGCCTTGATGTCTGGGGCAAGCTCGATGGTTCGGTAGATCATGTCCGAGCAGTCTTTAAAAATATCTTTCAGTGTTTGAATATTCTGGTCCAGGCTTTTCGATACGGACAGCTTCTCCCAAGACGGAGAAGGAAGCCCTAGATGCTTGCCGGATGGCAGAGCCTCTGCTTTATGGTCAGAATTCATACTGCGTTTACCCATTGTCTTCATCACCTCGTATGCCGTCCATTACCTGGAATGTTTTCACCATAGCTTGTGCCATATCTGGATAAATTATGTGGGGCACATTATAACGCCTAAAATAAAAAACCAGCAGTACCGGATCGGCACTGCTGGTTTAAGATTGAATTTTTTTAAAAGAGCGTTGCATGCTGCGTCGACGTTTTCAAAGCGACAAAAACGTTTTACGCAATTTTAAACTTGGACACCAGTTCCTGCAGCTGCTCGGCCAGGCGGCTTAGATGCTCCGCGGAAGAGGCAATCTCTTCTATGGATGCAAGCTGCTCCTGCGCTGAGGCGGATACAGACTGTGTATTATCCGCGGCAATCTCAGAGATACTCTGTATGCTCCGGATGGATTCCATGGCGCTTTCTCCATTGCGGGCAAGCTCACGTGAAGCTTCGGCTGCGGAGTCGATACCAACGGCTGCTCCCTCCACAGCCTTACGAATACGGGTAAACGATTTGCCGGTGACATCCACAGCCTGGATTCCCTCGGATACTCTACCCTTGGCATCATCCATTGCGGTAAGCACGCGCTGCATCTCTGTACGCATGCCATCTACCAGTTCCTCAATCCGTTGCGCGGAATTACCGGACTGTTCTGCAAGCTTGCGGACCTCTACGGCAACCACGGCAAAGCCTCTGCCATGCTCTCCGGCACGAGCTGCTTCTATAGAAGCATTCAACGCAAGCAAATGCGTTTGCTTGGCGATTTCCGCCATCATCGTGACAATTTCGCCAATCCGGCTGGTGCGTTCGTTCATATGTGCTACAACGCCGTCCAGATCGCTGACTGTCGTATGTATTCCCTGAATTTTATCCGTAACGTCCACTACAGCGGCATGGCCCTCTTCCGCGGATGCGGATGTACGCGACATTTTAGCCGATGCATCGTCCATATGACTACGGATGCTTTCAGATTGCATCGACATGACATCCATACTTTCCATGCTCTTCTCCACACTGCGAAGCTGCTGCTCGCTTCCGACTGCAACCTCCTGAATGGCCTCAGTCACACTTTCGATTGCCTTGGTCGTCTGATCTGCACCTGTTGAGAGTCCTTTGGCCGACATGCTGACCTGCCCGGTAATATCCTGAACATTCACAATCATTGTGCGCAAACTATCTACCATTGCCTGAAAATGACGGCTCAGATTGCCGATTTCATCTCTGCTCGAGGTATCGATATTTTCGGTTAAATCTCCCTGGCTGATTCGTTCCGTCGCCTGTGTCAGCTTGGTGATCGGACGGATGATCGAACGAATATTCAGGAAAATGATAACGAGCGCCGCCAGGATGGAAATAATCATGACGATCATCACTGAATTCCGGATACTCGCTGCCGATGCTTCAATCTCATTTTCATACATCGATCCGGCAATTTTCCAGCCTGTCAGTTTATTCGTTGTAAACGCCATGCGTTTATTCTCATTTTCAAACGTGTAAGAGAAATGACCCTCCGCGCTGGCATAAAGCGGCTTGAGATAATCCCCCTCCGCCTTCTGGCCGGTGTACTTCGGATGAACCACATAATTTTTCGCCTGGTCGGTGATGAAAATATAACCCTCAGTACCAAGCTTCATATTGGTAAGTGTACGGATGTTGTCCAGGTTCAGCTCAATGGAAAGCACGCCCTTACCCGAGGGAGCCGCTTGAGAGATGGACACTGCCATTTTACCATTCGCCGCCTTGAATACTGGGGATATCGTCGGTGTCTTGCCCTGCTTGAGTGCCCGGATATACCAATCCTGCTTAGTCACATCATACTGCTCCGGGAGAGGATCCTCGGATGCACGCAAGAAATAGCCGCCGTCCACGCCTAAAATAATGTCTTTGGCATCTTTATTCATTTCCAAATACTGCCGCAGCTGCAGCTTCAACTCGGCGCCTTTCCCCATCGGATCTTCTATGGCCCGTTCCAAATAAGGCTGCTTCAGCAGATAGGCAATATCATCAATTTTCGCCTGAATATTCTGGGTCACGATATTATCGGCTGACTTTGTACTTTCAAGCGCGTTGTTCATCATATCCTCAGCATTCGCATTTTTGGCGGATTCATAGGACAGAATGCCAATCATGAAGCTTGGGACGAGCAAAACGATAAGATAAGTAATTAACAGTTTCCTTTTGATGGTGAAAGACAATCGTTTCACAATGGCATTTTCCTTTCTACATCAATAATTTGGGGCATGTTACCAAAAAAATCATACCATGGACATAGTTTTTTGGGTACTTGTTCATATATTATCGGAATATTGCACAATATTTTTTCAACTAATATCCATTTCCCTTAAAATATTCTATCATCATCCGTTTCATAGGCATAGAGGCCTATACCTTAAAAAACAGCTTTCTTTCTTTGAAATTCTATGAAAATTTTCTCTAAGAAGCTGACATATTTCTATTAAATCCGCTAATATAGGAATCAAGATGCAAGATTTTGGATGGTGGAGGGTTTTTCAAGGACATGCTGAGCAGTCTCTTCGTAAACGTATGTATCTTTGTGACATTTCTATTCTTTTCGGGAGTCCTGTCCAAAAAATATGTGATTGGTTCCCGCCCCCTGACCTTGCCCGTCAAGATCAACTCCGGGCTGCTGTTTGGCCTGTACGGCATGATTCTGATGAATTACAGTTTCCCGGTTGGACCACATGTTATCGCGGATATGCGCCATCTGACGGTCGTTGTCATCGGAGTTTATATGGGATGGCTGCCTGCACTCTTGTGCAGCGTCGTGCTTGGTATCGGCAGAATCGCACTCTACGGCTGGTCGCCTGCTGCCCTGATTGCTTGTCTGGGCATGTTGGTGGTTGGACTGTCATGCGCCTACTTATCCACGTTTTCCTGGTCCCGTTTGTTCAAAATGAATATGATGAATCTGGCTAGCATGGCCGTTATTTTCGTTACGCTCAGCTTAAACCTTGATAATATGACAACGGTGATGAAGTACTATCCAACCCAGTTGATTATTTCGGTTATCGCCTGTTTATTTCTGTATGTAATCACCGAGCATATCGACTCATCCAATGTACTGTTTGCCCAATTGGAAAAGCGAGCTACTACCGATCATTTGACCCAGCTGAACAATTTACGCCAGTTCGAGTGGTCGCTTCACAATGAAATGGCCGGTGCAAAGCTGCGCGCGGAAAATCTGTCTTTGCTCGCCATTGACATCGACCACTTCAAGCTTGTCAATGATACCTACGGTCATGCTGCCGGCGATGAGGTGCTGCGTGATCTCGGTAAAATCCTCCTGGCACAGGCTCGCCCTATGGGCATCGTTTCCCGAAACGGCGGAGAGGAATTCACTGTGCTGCTGCCGAATTGCTCCTCCGCGCTGGCACTCGCAACTGCGGAAAAGATCCGAAAAGCGGTACAGGCGAATGTCTTCAAGCTTCCGGCCTTGAGTCAGAAAAAGCTGCGGATTACCGTCTCGATCGGGGCAGCGACTTATCCGGCAGATACGGAAGCCACCGAGACAGAGAATGCGCTCGTGGAGCAGGCGGATAAGGCGCTGTATCAAGCCAAAAACAGCGGACGCAATAAAGTATGCTCAGCCAGCGTTTTGGACCTGCGCCCGGCCCACATCGTAGAACGCTGATAGGCTTGGAATAGAAGGTGTTCGTTCGTACGGAACACTACAAAAAGGGACAACTCCAAAAAAGCCCCCCGATTTTTTTCGGGGGCTTTTGTTTTTTATTTTTTTAGCACATCAGCAAAATTCATTCATCCATCTTCAAAAATCGTTCACAGAATGTTCACTTATGAAGAGGATTCCTCTATCTCTATAATGACAAAGGGTAAACAGAAAGGATGATGAAAGTTGCCTACAACGAAGAAGGAAAATTTTTATTTTGGGTTGATGATGTGCTGTGGAATGGTCATATTCATGACATTCTATAATTTATTGAATCACGGCTTGCTTGGCACGATAACGGTGAAAGAAATACTTATCCAGCTTATTCTGGTCTTTATTACTGCTTTTTTATTGGAGTTGTTTATTGTCGGTCCCGCGGCAAAGAAAATTGCTTTCTCATTACCCTATGACAAATCTAAGAAGGTATTTGTAATCCTATCCCTGGCATTTTTTATGGTGAGTGGAATGGTTCTCTGTATGTCTTTTTATGGATTGATGACTTCTTATTTTTCTAACGGTCTCAATGGAGAATCACTACTTAAAAGTTATTTTTCTTTAGTATTCAAAAATTTCATTTTTGCGCTCCCTCTGCAGCTCATTATTGTGGGACCGGTTGTCCGGTTTATATTTTCAAAATTCGTTAAGAGTAAAAAAATCACAGAACCTTTAGCTTAAGTCTATTGAATTAACGGGAAACGATAGCTGAAAACAATTCAAGCGGCAGTTCAGGACCTTTGCTAATGTCCTGAACTGCCGCTTGAATTTGTGTTAATTAGTCCTTTTTTTATTGGCGCATCGCTTTGGTGATCCGGCCGCTGAGACCGGCCAATTCCTCTCTGACCTTCGCCATCTCCGTAATTTTATAATCTACCAGTTCCAGCTGCTTGTTAACCGCTTCGGCCATATGCTCCAGCTCTGCTTGGCGCAGGGCATCATCCGAGGAGGAAGAAGCATTGCTGCGATGCTTCATGACCTGATCATGAATTTGCAAAAATTCCTGGATCTCCTGCAGAGAAAAACCAAGCACCTTTTTCGCGAGTACAATATTTTTCAACTGCTGGACGTCTTCTTCGGTATATAATCGAATGCCTCCATCAGACCGTTCAGGTGATTTCATGAGACCGATTTCCTCGTAATACCGGATCGACCGCTTCGTCAAACCCGTCTCCTTGGCAACATCGTCAATTTTAAGCCATGTCATGCCTTTCTCCCCCTGTAATAAAGGTATACCTTTCAAGTATAGCTTTCCCCGCGATATAACGCCAATAGGGGGTCAATTCCTCGCACATGAAAAGCCGTCCGGGTCAACGGACGGCTAGAGTTCATAGAAACATATTATGACAAAATTTGCTCAATTCGCTCCAGCACTTCAGCCGAAAGCTCCACCGCCGAGGCATGCACATTCTCAGCTACCTGCTCCGGACGGCTGGCACCAACCAGTGCACTGGCTACATTCGGCTGGCGCAGAATCCAGGCAAGCGCAAGCTGGCTCATCTTGATGCCAAGCTCGTCCGCAATGACGCTGAGCTCCTGCACCTTGGCGATTTTCTCTTCGCTGATCTGATCTTCCTTCCAGTTCAGCTTCGCAGCGCGACTGCCCTCCGGCGCTTCTCCCGCCGCCTTATACTTCCCTGTCAGCAGGCCTTGGGCTAAAGGTGAATAGACCACCTGACTGATTCCTTTTTCCTCACCGAGCGGAATAATTTCCGTTTCAATGCTGCGGTTGAACATATTGTATACCGGCTGGTTTACTACAATCCGATCCAGCAGGTAACGATCAGCCGTTCCCAGTGCCGCTTCCATCTGGGCTGCGGTCCACATGCTCACACCGATGTACAGGACTTTGCCCTGGCGCACCAGATCGTCCAGCGCACGTAGCGTTTCCTCAATCGGTGTCTCCGAATGGTAACGGTGGCAGTAATACAAATCGATATAATCATGTCCAAGCCGCTTCAGGCTCGCGTGGCATTGCTCCATAATATGCTTGCGTGACAGCCCCATATCATTGGGACCTTCACCCATTTTGCCGAATACCTTGGTTGCCAATACATACGATTCTCGTGGATACGCTTTCAGTGTATTCCCCAGAAGCTCCTCTGCTGCTCCGCGCTCGTACACGTTGGCCGTGTCAAAGAAATTGATGCCCTGATCGTATGCTGTCTGAATGGCCTTGACCGCGTTATCCTGTTCAACGTAGCCCCCATAAGTCAACCAGCTGCCAAGGCTGATTTCACTTACCTTGAGCCCGCTTTTGCCGAGTCTCCGGTAATTCATAGTCACAGACAAAACCTCCTTGTTTGAATATTCTTCCTTCATTATTGTAAACAACCTTGGTTTCTATGGAAAGGCTTCGTTTCTTTTTGGTGATAAGTGGTAATAAATGAAAATGAATACTAATAGGAGGCTACGCCAAGATGCAACCATCCGATTCCGTTTCCCGACATTTGCCACAGTTTCCCGAGTCCTTATGGAGAGCCACCACCGAACTGCCTTCCTTTCCGCGGCTGAACGAAGATATCCAGGTGGATACCGCGATTGTCGGCGCTGGAATTGCCGGCATTACTACAGCCTATTTACTGTCACGCCAAGGCTGCAAGGTCGCTTTGCTTGAAGCAGGAAGCATTCTGAACGGCACGACCGGACATACCACGGCCAAAATTTCCGCTCAGCATGGCATGCTATACGATGAGCTGCTGAATCACTTCGGCGAGGAAAAGACACAAATGTATTACCAGGCGAACCGTGACGCCATGAATTTAATCCAAAAGACGGTGTCAGGATTAAACATCGATTGTGACCTTAAACCGGAAAATGCTTATTTGTATATGGAAAGCGATGATGAGCTTCAAAAGCTTCAGAAGGAGTTTGATGCTTATATCAAGCTTGGTATTCCCGGTCAATGGAGAGACAAGCTGCCCATCCCGCTGAATGTCAGCGGTGCGATTGAAATGCCGGATCAGGCCCAATTTCATCCGCTGCATTACCTGAAACCGCTGGTCGATGAGATCCTCAAAGCGGGCGGGCGAATCTTCGAGCAAACGACCATTACCACGCTGGAAAAAGACGGACCCTTCACGCTCACCACCTATCGGGGCAAACATAAGGTGCGCTGCAGCCATGTCGTATCCGCTTCCCATTTTCCGTTCTTCGACGGTGGGGGCATGTATTTCACACGTCTTCATGCGGAGCGTTCCTATGCGGTCGCGTTCAAGCCGGAAACCGCGTTTGCCGGGGGGACTTACCTCAGCGCAGACAACCCCAAACGTTCACTGCGTACGGCCTCTTGGAATGGCGAGGAGCTGGTGCTCGCGGGAGGGGAAAACCATAAAACCGGTCAGGGCATTTGCACGCATAACCATTATGAAGAGCTGGAGCAGTTTGGAGGCAAGCTGTTTGGAATCAAGAGCATTCCTTTCCGCTGGTCTGCACAAGATCTCGTTACCCTGGACAAGGTCCCGTATATCGGGCAAATCACGTCAGGGGATGAAGGCATTTATGTCGCGACCGGCTTTAACAAATGGGGAATGACCCAAGGCACACTGTCGGGTATGATTCTCTCCGATCAGATTCTGGGCAAGGACAATCCTTATACGCCGCTCTATACTCCTTCCCGCTTCAAGGCCGACCCGTCCTTCAAAAACTTCGTCGTTCAAAATGCTGATGTAGCCAAGCATTTTGTTGCCGGAAAGGTCGGTCTTGTCGAGCGAAATGCCGAGGACCTGCAGCCTGATGAGGGCGGCGTCATTACCCATGATGGTAAACGGGCCGGAGGTTACAAGGATGCGAAGGGCAATCTCTATCTGGTAGACACCACCTGTACCCACCTGGGCTGTGAATGTGAGTGGAATGATGCTGAGCGCACCTGGGATTGTCCATGTCATGGCTCACGGTTTAACTATGAAGGCGCGGTGATCGAAGGCCCCGCGACCGAGCCGCTTGAGAAACTGGATGGACACGAGTAGACTTTAAGACATAAGGTCTATTCCATTCTATCAAGCGGAGACAATTCAGCCTATGATAGTCATTACGAAATACGATCCGGGTCAAGGAAAGCTCCGGAAAGGCGATGTCTGAACGCTTCACCGGTGTTCATGAAATGCCTGGATAAACACTTAAAAAACGTCCCTTATTACCGCCATACCCGGCCGGAAGAGACGTTTTGCTTGCAGTCCATGCATGAGCTTACTAAGATGGTCTGCAGACTGACCACACCGATTCACCAAAAAAGGATAGCCAAGCCAGCGCGCTTCTCGCGTATAGGCTCTGCTATCCTTTAATTTTTATAATATGGCAGTTCAGAGGAATTATGCCGTTACCGCCTCAGCTGCCGCTTCCTGGGCTTGCATCCGGTAAGCAACCAGCGATTCGTCAATGACCGTGCTGAAAAATACAGCATCGACTTCAGGAACCAGAGCCAGTGCATAGTTCCAGGCATTTTCTTCAATCTGGAGCGCCACTCTAGTTCGTCTTTCAGCGCTGATCGCTGCATCCTCCAGCTCTTCGCAAAGGAACGGCAAATGAGTATCCGCCGCATGTCCAAGCTCATGCGCCAGTACGACCGCGAAATAAGTCTCCACCTGCTCGAGCGACCCGAACATCTGCAGGCACTGCTCCTCGATGACCTCCGTATACATCGTGACGGTCTTGGAGATCATGCCATATTTGCCGCCGATCAAACGGCCGCCTTCAAACCGGTGTTCCAATCTTACTGTAATATCAAGGCCCGAACGCTGCAGCATCTGATCTACGATCTGATTCAAATTCAAGTTCTCCAACGCTGTTTCTTTGTCTCCTCTGCATTCAAAATTCTATAGCTATTATACGGCCAATTGACAGAAATGCAACAAGACAGCAAGCAATTCCCACTTCCAGAACCACATTTCAGCGAAGTTTTTCATGCGAGAATCAGAAACCTCCAGGGAAGCTTGTACTTTCTTCTTTTTTAAAAAAGTTGGGATACACAACCGTATTATCATAGGAATGGTGAAATATATGGGTCGTAGCCGGAGATACCGGCGGAATCAGCCAATTCCAATTGCCCGTCAGCGGGCGTCCGCATTTGGCTTCCTTCTGCTCAAACAGCTGGAATTGCGCCGCTGCCGTATGATGATCCACCATGCTGACCCCTGCCTGTTTGTAGGAATGCAGCACGGCAATATTCATCTCCACCAATGCCCGATCCCGCCAAAGCGAGGTTTCGCTGGCTGTAGACAAGCCCATCAGCTCGGCAACCTGCGGCAGGACATTATACCGGTTCACGTCAGCGAAGTTGCGGGCTCCAATCTCTGTTGCCATATACCAGCCATTAAACGGAGCTGCCGCGTAACGAATACCGCCAATAACCATGTCCATATCGGAAATGATCGGAACCGCGTACCAGCGCAGGCCGAGATGTCCGAATGCCGGATAATCCGGATGTGTCAGCGGTACCTCAAGCACCAAATGGTCAGGGATCGGGAAAAGTACAGGCTCGCGGCCCTCCGACTGAATAATCAGAGGAAGCACATCAAAATGCGTTCTCTTTCCTCTCCAGCCCATGTCTCTGCAAATATCCGTAAACGGCACAGAAGCGGGATCGCCAACGATCCCGCTCTCCGTCTCATAACCCGCATAACGTACCAACTGGTGGTTCCAGATACGCACCCCTTTACTTACCGGGCCGGCTGGCTTGAATACCGACAGGGTTGGAATAACCTTGCCGCTGTTCGTCGCTTTCCCGATATGATCCAGCAGCGCTGCGCAGATATCATCCGGATGCTCCAAATGCCGCTGATCATGCACAACCATGGAATCCCAGAACAATCTTCCGATACAGCGGTTACTGTTGCGCCAGGCCATTTTCGCCCCATGCTCCAGCTCCTCGAAGGTATGCTCGTAGGTTCCGGTCAAATCAATTTCTTTCCTGATATCGGCAAGCCGATTATGAATTTCCTGCTCTGTTTTTCCAAGCTCGGCATAACATGCTCTTATATAATCTTCTGCTGCCTGAAGCAAAATACTGTATTCCATCATGTCTATCACCTCATCTATGCTGTGAAGCCAAATATTAAAAGTCCGCTGATTATATGAGCCCTGGGCGGGCAATCATCATCGTATTTTAATATTATAGCCATAAATAGAGGCCCATGGTCGCGTCAAAGTTGATATCTTCGTGAACCCTACAATTCTATTCGGGCTTCTGTGCGCGCTGCCTTCTCCTCCACCTCAACATGCTTGGAAGGCCAGAATGCAAAGCGGCCAAGCAGGGTTGTCACCGCTGGTACCAGGAATGGACGTACGATAAAGGTATCCAGCAGGACACCTACAGCTGTGATGATCCCGAACTGCACCAAAACCTGAATTGGCAATGAAGCCAGCACAGCGAACGTACCCGCCAGGATCAGACCGGCAGAGGTAATGACGGAGCTGGTCTCGCCGACGCCTTCCTTGATAGCCTGTTTGAGCGGCATGACCTTGCGCTTCTTCCAAATGCTCGAAATCATGAAGATATTATAATCTTCACCTAACGCCACTAGGAACACAAACGAATACAGTGGGATCGCCCCTTGAATGGCATCTGCTCCAAGGCCGTAGTGGATGATAATCCAGCCGAGGCCAAGAGCGGAGAAATAGGATAGGATGACGGTGAGCACCAGATAAACGGTAGCCGTGATCGATCGCAGGTAAACCAGCAGCAGCAGCGTAATCATACCGATAACCACAGGGATGATCACCATCGTATCACGGTCTCCGGTTTCCCTTGTATCATACTGCTCAGCCGTCTGTCCACTGATCCACACCTTAGCTTCAGGAGAGGTTATACCCGCATCCTTCAGAGTCTGCACGGCTGTACTCCGCAGTTCCGGAATAAGGTCTATTGCCTCACTCGAATATGGATTCATCTTCAACTCGATATCGTAGGCGAGGATGTTTGCATTCTTCTCCCCCTGTACCTGTTGGCCGGCCTTTTCTATATAAGGAAGCCCTGTGAGCGCCTTACCCAGCACATCCGGCTGGCCTTCAGAATCGACCATCACCTTGACGGGAGCGAGCTCACCCGGGGAAAACTGCTTACCGATCATATCATAGCCTTCTCTGGATTCCATATCTTTCGGGAAGGAAGACATAATATCATAGGTGAATTTCACCTGACTTGAAAAAGACGCGAGCCCGCCAAGCACCACCAGCGTCACAATGACAATCATCCATGGCTTCGTAACAACCAGTCTGCCGATAAAGCTTTCTTTTTTGCGTCTATGCGTATGGGCCGTCTTGCCTTTACTGCGTGCACGTTCCTCTTCCATTTCTGGCGTACGAGGGATGAACGGATAGAACGAGACGCGTCCGAAAATCGCCAGCAGCGCGGGAACAAGCGTCAGACTCGCAATCACCATCACCAGAATGGATACGCTGAATGGAATGGCAAACCTGTGATAGGCTCCGTATTTAGCCAGCATCAAAGCGAGCAGCGACAGCACAACGGTAAATCCGCTCATGGCAATGGCGCCTGAGGTTTCGGTGATCGCCCGCAGCAGTGCTTTGCCTTTGCTCTCTTCCTCTTTCAGCAGATGACGGAAATGGGAAATGAGGAATAGACAGTAGTCCGTGCCTGCGCCAAACAGCAGCACCGTCATAATCGATACAGCCTGCGAGTCCACGGTGATCCAGCCTTTACTGGCCATGAGGCCGAGCAGCGGGCTGATCGCGCCATAGGCGAATCCCACTGCAATAAGCGGAATTAGCGCCAGTATAGGTGAACGGTATATTAACAGTAGAATGACCAGTACTAGAATAACCGTACCCATCAACAGCTTAAAGTCCGCATTTTTGAACAATCCTACTGCATCGATCGAGATGCCGACGGGTCCCGTCACACGGGCACTCAGCTCACTGGTGGAGTTTTGCTTTGCCGCAAATGGATCGGCCCCGAACTCCTTCGCCGCCTGCTCCTTCAGCTGCTCGACGCCTTCCTTGAGCTGATCGCTGTCCGCATCATTCTTGAACAGGACCGGTGTGACGAACGTGCTCTGATCCTCGGACAGCTGCTTTTTCAGAGCCTGCGCAGGCATTTTATCAAACGGAGGCACACTGTCCTGATAAGGAAGCGGTGTACTGCTCCATTCCGCGTACAGCTTCTGCACATGCTGCAGATCTTCATCCTTGAGCCCGCCTTCGCGGTGCCATACGAGCAGCGCAGGTACGCTGGAGCCTCCGCTGAACTGCTCTGCGGCCACTTTCTCAGCCTGGACGGACGGCGTGTTCTCCTCCAGGTTGGCCGCATTATTCTGAACCTCCTTGTTCACCATCGGCCACAGCGCACTAAGCACCCCTACGATGATAATCCAGACCGCGAGCGTGATCCATTTACTCCGCTTTCCGGCAACAAAACGTCCAAATCCTGATTCCTGCTGCATGGTTCTCCTCCTCACCCTTATTCAGGTGTACATGGTATAGTATATGTATTGCCTTGAGGTACTAAATCAGAAGGTGTACCGACCCTCGAAACGGTTTATAATAATTATATATACCGGAAGGTTAATTATCAAACAAGTTTTTTGTTAGTGGAGGAGTAAATATGAATTTTTCCCAGCAAGAGCCCAAACCCAAACGCACTCCTGGCAGACCTAAACGGCAGGAACAGGAAGGATCGACAAACGAGTTCATACTGAAAACCGCCTCCAATCTGTTCATGGAGAACGGCTATGAAGCGATATCCCTTCAGCAGATTGCCAAGGTGTGCGGCGTGACCAAGGCTTCCATATACTATCACTTTGAAAATAAAGCGCAGCTGTTTACTGCGGCCGTGACCGCTATGATGGAAAAAGCGCAGTCCTCATCGCAGCAAATTATGCAGCAGCAGGACATGCCCCTATACGACCGGCTTGTTTTACTGGCTGAGCGAAAATTGCGGTTTCCGCATGGGGATTTTGAGACCATTCTGCGCGAAGCCGCAGATTCATTATCCAAGGAGCAGATGGAAAGCATCCGCCGAAGTGAAGAGAGCATCCATGATGTGCTGACAGTCAGCTTTACAGAGGCTATTGAAAAAGGAGAAGTTCGCCCGCTGCATCCACTGCTGATGGCACATACGCTGGCATCGATGCTCATGCTGGGCAACCGGGAGGTAGCCAAGGAATTTGCCCCTTCACCATCGGAGCTGGCTCATGACATCATCCATATGTTCTGGAACGGTGTCGGATTAAGCCCTAAATCCCGCTCCGGGGGATCCCAAGACTAAACTGAAAATATCTTTATTTCTTTGTGGCCGCGGAAGCGGTCTTTTTTTGCAGCTTCCATTCATCCAGCCAAGCCCATAAGTAATAAGCCGCATAGCTTCGCCAAGGCGACCAGCTGCTGCTGATCGCAAGCATATCTGGTGAGGACGGCTGACTGTCAAAGTCCCACAGCAGCTTCATGGCATTTTTTAGTCCGATATCATCCGCCGGGAAGAAATCCGTCCGGCCTACACCAAACAGAAGGAAGCATTCTACCGTCCACTTGCCGATTCCGCGGATCGGCAGCAGCTTTTCAAAGATCTCCGCGTCCTCCAGGCCAGGAAGCGAGTACAGGTCCAGCGTCCCGTCATCCACCAGCCGGGACAAACCAATCACGTATTCCGCCTTCCGCCGGCTGAACTGAAGCTCCATCAGTTCCTCGGGCTCTAGGCGGGCAAGCGCGCCAGGCTCAGGAAAGCTGTACAATACGCGCTTACCTGCTTGGACTGGAGTTCCATACCGCTCTGTAATCCGGCTGACCAGCGCGGCAGCAAAGCTCAGGTTCATCTGCTGCCCGATAATCGTACGCACCAGATTTTGATACAGATTGGGTTCGAGCAGGATTTTCATCCCATGCAGATCCGGAAGAATAGAACCAATCACGGGCTCTTCTGAGAGCTGCCTGTAAAACGGCATCAAGTCCACATGGTTGGAGAGCATCTTGTTGATAAATATGACTGCAGCCTCCTGCTCCTCTTCTGAACACGGCTCCAAAAATTCGATCTCTGCCGTTTGCCCCGCTACGCCCTGGATTAAATTTACCGTGACAGGAACTTTGCGGTTTCCGGCCGTTACCACTTTGGAAAAGGTATGGAGCTGCGGATCCGCATGAATCAAGAGCGGATTCTGGCTTCTCACGGATCTCATCACCAGCTCCGCATTAAAGGGCTCCACCAATGCAATACTTTTTTTCACCTTGTAGCCTCCCTTTTTTCGTGCCTGTCCGTGACCGACTATCTTGATGTTCTCTATAAAGTATCTTATACGTCCGGGCTTCGCAAGTCCTTTCCCTCCTGCACCCTTCTATCTCTTATTGCATAGGGTATAGAAGCCCAGAAACGCATAAAGGAGGAAACCTTTTGTCTCCATATGGATTCTATTACCGGCCTGCAGCAAGTCCCGATACCGCCTTGGCACCGGATTTGATCAAATCCATCAACGGCGAATACAGTGCGATCATCTGCTATGAGCAGCTCGCAAAGCTGGCTCCCACGGAGGATGCCAAAACACGCATTCTAGAAATCCGCCAGGATGAATTGAAGCATCTGCAGTTTTTTTCACAGGTTTATACACATCTGACCAGTCAAACGCATAAGCCTGTCCAAACGGAAACCTGCGCAAAGGAATATAAGTCAGGATTGGTTGCTTCATTTAAGGACGAACAGGAAACCGTCGACTTTTATTTAGGCATCTCCGACCGGGCACAGGATCCTTATCTTAAGGAACAGCTCCGCCGCATCGCCATGGATGAGCAGAATCATGCCGTCTGGTTCCTGTACTTGATGAACCAACAATGAGATCAAATAAAAAGAGGCCCCCTAAGGGAAGCCTCTTTTTTATCGCTCATGGTATGAAGCTATCAAAGAACTATGGAAGCAGTGTTACATATTTCCCGTACACAAATGCTGTTTTGCCTTCATAGACAACCTTCACCCAGCCGTAAGGCGCAGTGCCGGTCACTTCCAGAACCGTTCCTTTTGGAGCGGATGCCAGAACTTTGGCTTTGGAAGAAGCCCCTGTGCGTACATTCAGGTAATCAGCTGTGATCTTCGCCTGCTTCACAGCCGGAGCTGTCGGTGCAGGCTTAACAGGCTTTACAGGCTTTACAGGTTTTGTTGACTCGGTAGGAGCAGGCTTCTCCGCAGGTACGGTAGAAGGCTTTTCAACTTCAGGTTTTGCAGGAGTCTCCGGCTTTTCGGCTGGTGCCGGCTCGGTTACCTCCGGTTTAGCTGCTGCCTTTACCGCTTCATTCAGCTTGTGATACAGCTCACCTGTTGTTTTTACATCGGACAGAAGTGCAGCATCCACGCCCGCTTTTTCAGCCAGCTTGGTTACATCTTCTGCTTTTACCGGATCCAGAATATTAATGGAAGCGATGTTGGTATATTTGCCGTCTTCGGTCGTAGGAACCGTCAAAATACCGGCATTCATCAGGTCCACAACATCAGCACGTTCCTTGGAAGTTGTGTCCACACCAGTGATTTTCCAGTTGTCCTGGATTTTCGGCTCGTATTTGCCTTTCATAACATCCGTCAGGTAAGCAATCGCACGATTACGGATGGTTCCACCGGTTTCGCCAAAGGCGCTTTCCGCCTTGGATGTCCACAGCTTCTCGAACTTGCGGCCTTCCAATGCACCACCCTTAGCAAGCAGGGCATCCATACGGTAGGCGTTCATCCCAAGCGTCAGCGTGTCATTCATTTGAATGGGTGTTCCATCCATATTACGCAGATTGGTGATCCGGCTGCCATAAGGCTTGGACAGATCAATCTCGTATTTAACACCGCCAAAGAAATCATCGGTGCTGTATTTGGAGGATCTGCGTTTTTCGTCAAAGCTGACGGTTACGTCACCCGGACGGGTGCTGTTGAAATAGCCCGCAGACCATTCCATATAATCCTTCAAATCTTTGCCTGTTACTTTGTAATTCGTGATTTCACCAAGTGCAAACTGGTAATTGTAGGCGATGTCTTTCTTGCGAATCGGGCCTACGTCCAGCTTGGCTTTGTCGTTATCGATCTGATGCGCGACAACATCGGCTTTACTGTAATGGAGCATGACTTCACTGAAGAAATCAGACAGGAGTGTTTCTTGAATCTGCACAGCCGGGATACCATTGATTTCATTCGCAGGCACCAGATTGTTTTTGCCGGTCAGCTCGCCTACAACAATGTTGGCGTCTTTACGGGCAAACTCGTGGTACGGCTGAAGCTCTTTTTCAAGACCCGGATCGGAAACAGCAGGTGTGCCGTCAGCACCCTTGACTGGAATAGCGGTTGCTACTTTGTCCTTCAGAACCATTTTTCCGTCCTTCTTCACAAACGTCAGATCAATACGGGACACATGTGTACCGTACTTGTCCGGTTCACCGATAAGCACGCCATTCACCGTCTCGCTTTTCACAAGCTTGTGCATATGGCCGGCAAAAATCGCGGTCAGCTGCGGTACTTCCTTCGCAATATCCGATACACCGGTACCTGGCAGCGAGTTTTCGTTGTCCAGACCCATATGCATCAGACCGATCATCACGTCAGCTTTGCCTTCAAGCTCTTGAACGGCTTTCTTCGTTTCATCAACCGGGTTTTTGACAACCAGGCCTTTGAGATGATCCGTATCCTTCTCAAAGTCGGTAATCAGTGGTGTCGTCATCCCGATGATGCCAACCTTGATTCCGGCCTTCTCCACGATTTTCGTAGCTGGAAGAAAACGCTCGCCGTTTTCTTTATACACGTTGCCTGCCAATTTCGTAGAATTGAACTGGCCTGTTACTTTATTAAAGGTATCGATACCAAAATTAAATTCATGATTGCCCATAGCCCATGCATCGTAGCCCATTTCGTTCATCGCAACCATCATCGGCGACTTCGGCTGATCATTGAACAGCTCCGCGGAGTTATCCTGAATCACATCCCCTGCATCCAGCAGGATTGTGTTCGGGTTTTCGGCGCGGACTTTCTTGATCAGTGTGTAAAGCTGTGTAAAGCTTCCGTTCGTATTTGCGGTATCCATGGCATAATCCCATGGCATAAAGCGTCCGTGAACATCGGAGGTTGCCAGCAGTGTAATATGCGTTTCCTGGTCGTCTGCAGCTTTAGCGCTTGCGGGCTGGAACACCATAGCTCCGGATACCGTCATCACGGCGGCAAGAGCCAGTCCAGTCAGCTTCTTGAAGCTGCCCTTCATTTTTAACATGTAGTCTCGTTCCCCTTTTACTCAATTTGCTTGCTTGTTCATTTCCACATAAAATCAATTTTCCGGCAAATGTTAACGCTAACAATCCTCTGCCAAAGGCTCATTGTAATCTAAATATTGCCATTCGTAAACCATAAAGCGCACAAAAAAAAGACATCTCTGTATCAGAGACGTCCTTGTTTCTGTAGGCTATGTTTCTATGACAAGCTTCGGCAGGAAGAGCCAGGATAAATTCACCCGACCTCCCGCGCACCACCACCCGTAAACTGGCTGTTGTACAGATCGGCATAAAATCCGTTCTTCGCCAACAGTTCTTCATGGTTGCCTTTTTCGATCACGCTGCCGTTGTTCATGACCAGAATCAGATCGGCGTCGCGGATTGTGGACAGGCGATGGGCAATAACAAAACTGGTTCTGCCCTTCATCAGATCGTTCATGGCCTTTTGAATGTAAACCTCCGTCCGGGTATCGACGCTGCTTGTCGCTTCATCGAGGATCAGAATCGAAGGGTCGGCCAAAATAGCACGAGCGATGGTCAGGAGCTGCTTCTGTCCCTGCGAAATATTCGAGGCTTCTTCATTTAATACTGTCTCATAGCCGTCCGGCAAGGTACGGATAAAGTGATCGGCATGTGCCGCTTTGGCTGCTTGAACAACCTCTTCCTCCGTCACCCCACTACGGCCGTACTCGATATTTTCCTTAATCGTGCCGTTAAAGAGCCAAGTATCCTGAAGCACCATGCCGAAAATGCTGCGCAAGTTGCTGCGCTTCATGTCCGTAATGTTGACTCCGTCAACCGTGATGGCTCCATCACTCAGCTCATAGAACCGCATGAGCAGGTTAATGAGCGTTGTTTTACCGGCACCGGTCGGTCCGACAATCGCAATGGTCTGGCCAGGCAGCACATTGATGTTCATATCTTCAATCAGTGGTTCATCTTCTTTATAGCCGAACTTCACATGCTCGAATTTTACGGCGCCCTTAGGTTCTTCAAGAACAACCGCTTCAGCTGCTTCAGGAACTTCCTCTTTCTCGTCCAGCAGCTCAAAAACGCGTTCAGCGGAAGCGATCGTGGACTGAATAATATTGGCGATGTTTGCCGTCTGCATAATCGGCTGGGTAAACTGTCTGGCATACTGAATGAATGCCTGCACATCCCCGATCGTGATCGTCTTATGCGTCACGAAGACACCGCCGACCACACATACCAGGACATAACCGATGTTACCGATGAAGGACATCATCGGCATGATCATACCGGAAATGAACTGGGCTCTCCAACCTGAATTGTACAGCTTGTCGTTAACTTCGTTGAAAGCAGCCATGGACTCATCCTCGCGGCCAAAGGCCTTGACGATTTTATGTCCGGTGTACATTTCCTCCACATGTCCGTTCAGCTGTCCGAGAGAGCGCTGCTGGCCCACAAAATGCTTCTGGGAGCGCGATGCAATCATCCGGATCACGATAAAGCTGAGCGGCAATGTCACGATCAGAATCAGTGTCAGCCACGGGCTGATCGTCAGCATCATCACGATGACACCTACGAGTGTGACAATGGACGTGATCAGCTGTGTCAAGCTTTGCTGAAGCGTCGTACTGATATTATCTACGTCATTTGTCGCACGGCTGAGAATCTCGCCATGGGTTTTTGAATCAAAATACTTCAGCGGCAGCCGCGACAGCTTGTGGTTGATCTGCTCGCGCATATCGTAAACGACCCGCTGCGCCACACCCGCCATTAGATACTGCTGAATATAACTAAAGGCTGCGCTGAACAAGTACAGGCCGATCAAGATTAACAGAATTTGTGTTATATAGTTGAAGTCGATCGATGCACCCGGCACGCCCTTCATTTTGGCTATCATGCCTTCAAACAGCTTGGTCGTGGCTTTACCCAGAATTTTCGGGCTCACAATACTGAACACGGTACTGAGTATGGCCATCAGAAAAATAACAGCGAGCGTGACCCGGCGCGGGCGTAAATAGCCAAGGAGTCTTTTCAATGATCCTTTGAAATCCTTCGCCTTCTCGGCAGGCATCATTTGTCCGGGATGACCGCCAGGATGGCGTGGGCCTGCTGGACGACCTCCGGGATGCTTTCTTTCTTCACTCATGCGATCTCCTCCTCTGACAGCTGCGAGGATACTATTTCACGGTACACATCACAGGCTTCCATCAGCTCGCGATGCTTTCCGATGCCGGCGATCCGGCCTTCATCAAGCACGATGATCCGGTCGGCATCCATAACGGTGCTTGCCCGCTGCGCTACAAGCAATACGGTAGCATCTGCGGTCACTTCCTTGAGAGCGGCACGCAGCTTCGCATCCGTCTTGAAGTCAAGCGCCGAGAAGCTGTCGTCAAAAACGTAGATTTCAGGTCTTCTCACGAGCGCACGCGCAATGGACAGACGCTGCTTCTGACCGCCGGACACGTTATTACCGCCCTGCGAAATCTCCGAATCAAAGCCATCCTTCATCTTGGAAATAAACTCTGTAGCCTGTGCGATGTCTGCTGCCTGACGAAGCTCCTCATCAGTCGCCTCGGTCTTACCGTAGCGCAGATTGTCGGCAATCGTCCCCGTGAACAGGACAGCTTTTTGCGGTACAAAGCCGATTTTGGCGCGCAGCTCCTCCTGAGTCATATCCGTCACATCCTGACCATTCACCTTCACGCTGCCGCTGTCCACATCATAGAAACGCGGAATTAGACTGAGCAGTGTCGATTTACCGGAACCGGTACCTCCAATGATCGCTGTCGTTTCTCCCGGAGCGGCGCTGAATGAAATATGATGAATAGCCGGCTGCTCAGCGCCCGGGTAACTGAATGTCACATCCTGAAATTCCAGGAAACCCCGCTGCTGTGATACGGAAGCGGAAGCCGGCTCTCCGGTACGGACCGGATCAATGATTTGCGGCTTCATATCCAGCACTTCGTTAATACGCGTTGCCGAGGCAGACGCGCGGGGTACCATCACGAAGATCATGGAAACCATAATCAGTGAGAACATGATTTGCATCGCATACTGGATGAATGCCATCAAATCCCCGACCTGCATATGTCCGTTGCTGATGCGCATTCCGCCGAAATAGACAATGGCAATGGTCGAAAAGTTCATGACCAGCATCATGATCGGCATCATCGCCGCCATGATTTTATTCACCTTCACCGCCGTTTGCGTCAGATCAAAGTTCGCTTCGTTAAAGCGCTTCTGTTCATGCTCAATGCGGTTAAAGGAACGGATCACGCGCATCCCCGTCAGGTTTTCGCGCAGAACGCGGTTCAGTTTATCAAGTCTGACCTGCATCGCCTTGAACAGCGGTATACCCTTGCCGGCAATAATGGCAATGGCTCCTGCCAGCACGGGAATTACAACGACAATAACCAGGGACAGCTTCGCGTCCTTGGAGACGGCCATAATGATCCCGCCGATACACATCATCGGCGCGCTGATCATCATCCGCAGAATCATGGTCAATACCTGCTGTACCTGGGTAATATCATTCGTCGTACGGGTAATCAGCGAGGCTGTGCCCAGCTTGTCGAATTCCTGCAGCGAAAAATTTTGAACATGCTGGAAAACCCGGCTGCGCAAGTTTTTGCCAAAACCTCCCGCAACTTTCGCAGACAAGTAGCTGGCGCCGATGGAACAAACGGCTCCGCCAAGGGCCACGGCCAGCATAAAACCGCCTATTTTCCAAATATAAGGAATGTCGCCGTTAATGATGCCTTTGTCTACGATGTCAGACATCAATGTAGGCAGGTATAAATCCGACATCGACTGGAAAAACACGAGCAAAAATACAAACAAAATCGGCAGCCGGTAAGGCTTTAAATTCCGGAACAGTTTCAGCATGTTTCTATCGTTCCTCCTCCAGAAGGATCTGCTTTGGCTTCATAATAGGTGTACGCTTTCGTGAGCAAATCAGCCAGCTGATTGCCCTCATCATTGCCCAAATAATCAATTAGTCCCGAAAAGGATTCCATCGTAGAATCAATCGCCTTTTGCACGACTGCTTCCCCCTCCTCCGTAAGGCTGATCCGGACTGCTCTGCGGTCCAGCTCATCCATCGTGCGCTCGACCCAGTTTTTTTTCTCCATCGTCTTGATCAGCTGTGTTACTGTTGGCGATGTAACACGCAATTTATGACTGATTTCTGAAACCATCAGCCCAATTGTACCTGGTTTCACATTCTTTTTTATACTGAACAAGAGTCCGAGCTCACTCATCTTAATTCCTTCAATTTTCCGTTGACGGAACTCTGCCTTGTTAAAACGCATAGTGGCTTGCATAAGCTTAAGCGCCGTATTGTTTTCGACCGATGTATTATCACTCATCTCAAGGTAACATCTCCCTTCGTACGATTGGCTCGAGGCCATTCTTTATCCACTCCTAATAATAGCTAAGAAACTAAATTACCTATCCTATTAATTAGCACACCTAATTATATCTCTTCTTAAAAATCTATGTCAATTCATTCATATGGGCTGCCCATCCTTTAAAGATCAAAAAGGGATTGCCTGTGTTAATTCGCCGACCTTTCTACCATTAAAATACTCTTCGCAAAGGAAATCCACTCCCGCGCCGCAAAGGACAGGTAACGATCCTTACGCCAAATCATCCCGAGTTGCCAGGGAATCGACGGATTAATGAGGGGTAAAATGCGAATCCGCTCCTGATTCACCTCGCGGCAGATGGTCTCCGGCAGCAGCGCGATACCCAAATTGGCCGCCACCATGCCGCTGATCAGATCCCATTGGGAGCTTTCATACACGATACGCGGCTGAAAGCCGACCCGGACGCATTCCGAAATAATCCGGTCATGCAGCGCAAAATCCTCCCGGAACAGCACAAAGCTCTCGTCCGCCAACTCGACTAGCGGCACGGCCCCGCGACCGGACAGCCGATGTGAAGGATGAACGAGCAGCATCAGATTTTCCCTGGCAAAAGAGAAATAGTGAAAGAGATCATCTTCAGTCGGCAGAACTGCCACGCCAACATCCAGCAGTCCGCTCTCCACATCCTTTTCTACCTTTCTGGCTCCATCTTCAAACACCTGCATCGTTACCTGAGGATACCTTTTGTGAAACTGGCCGATGACTTCGGGGAAAAAGCTGGAGCCGACCATGGGCGGCAACCCAAGGCGGATATGCCCCTTTTGCAGGTTTTTCAAATCCCCCAGCTCGGCGGACAAGCTTTGAAAGGATTTGACGATCGGCTGCGCCTGCTCGTATATAATTCTGCCCGCGTCTGTCAGCTCAATTCTTTTATTCGAGCGGTCAAACAACGTCACGCCAAGCTCGTCCTCAATATTACGGATCGTCTTGCTGATTGTTGGCTGTGTAATATATAGGGATTCAGCGGCCTTCGTGAAGCTCTGAAGACGAGCCACCTCCATAAAATATTGCAGATGCCTGATATCCATGCCCTCATCCTCCCTTTCAATGGCTATAAGTGACATATAGAAATATGGAATGATGATCATTCGTTTTATTCATTTTACCTATGAAAATAACTGATGTAAAATTTTCATATAAATGAAAGGAGAGAATCCCTTTGAACAATATTGTAAAAGGTACGGTGCAGGTAGCGGCACTGATGGGTTTTTCGCTGCTGATGAACAAGCTGGCCGAACTTTTGCATTTGCCGATACCCGGCAGCATTCTCGGGATTATCGTGATATTTATCTTACTGGAGACCGGCATTCTCCGCCTGGAATGGATCGAACTCGGAGCGAATTGGCTGCTTGCAGAGCTGCTGCTCTTCTTCATCCCGGCCGCTGTCGGTGTCATGAAATATATCCCCATGCTGGAAAGTGACGGTGTACGCATCTTGATCGTGGTCATTTTCAGCACATTTATCGTTATGGCCAGCTCCGGCTTGCTCGCATCCCGGATTACCAAACAAAAGGAACGGAGGACTTCCCCATGATCGGCCTGATCTGTCTGCTGGTTACACTCGGCATTTACGCCGTATGCAAACGCGTGTATGCCAAGCGACCCAAGGTTTACCTGTCGCCGCTCCTGATTACCCCCATCATCGTTATCTTTATTTTGATCTGGGCCGAGATTCCTTATGAATCTTATAATTCAGGCGGCAAATGGCTGAGCAGTCTGCTCCAGCCGGCTACTATCGCTTTTGCCATTCCATTGTATAAAAACTTCAAGGTGCTCAAAAAGCACGCCGTCGAAATTATCGTCAGCGTGCTCACCGGTTCATGTATTGCGATGATCTCATCTGTATTCCTGGCCAAATGGCTGCACTTAAGCTCTTCGCTCGTGACCAGCCTGATTCCGCGCTCCATCACCACCCCGATCGCCATGAATGTATCGCAGGTCATTGGTGGTGTGCCCAACATAACGGCTGTCTTTGTCATTATTACGGGACTGCTAGGCTCCATGATCGGACCGATGGTGCTCCGCATTTTCAAAATTGACAACGATATCGCGCGCGGCATTCTGTTCGGTACCAGCTCGCACGGCACGGGCACCTCCAAGGCCTTTGAGCTCAGCTCATTGTCCGGGACCATTTCCAGCATCTCAATGATCCTGGCCGCCCTGTTCACGCTTGGAGCCGCGCCGCTCATGATGGCCGTCCTGATGCGTTAAAGGCTTTTCCCTACTATTAATAGCTGATGCGGACCGGCTTGCCGGAAGCTGCCGACTCCAGTGCGGCGCAGGTTACAGCCTGCGTCCTGCAGGCATCCGCATAATCGGACCTTATACGGGAGCTATCACCTGTGCGCAGCGCATGGATGAAGGCTTCCGTTTCTTTTACATAGGGATTCGACTGCTCCAGATATTCCGTCTGCTCGCCAGGACGTGCTGCATGAAGCCGCTGCGGATTCCAGTCCAGTACGCCTTGATCCGTATAGAAGGTTAGCCCGGTTTGGCTGAGGCCTGCTCCCTCCGGCAGTATACAGGTATTGGAGATGTTGGCTGCCAGGCCATTAGCCAGCTTAAGCGTGACTGTGCCCACATCCGCAACCTCCATGCCATCCACCTGCTCATGCTTGATGCGATTTCCGTAAAGCGCATACACTTCTTCCACCTCGCCGGCCAAGTAACGCAGCAAGTCCACCAAATGGGTTGTTTGCTCGATAAACTGCCCGCCTGATCCATGTTGACGTCTCCACCAGGATACACCCGGCATGCTGTCCATCCAGCGCCCGAGCATCATGCCTGTTTTCTGCTGTTTCAGCAGCTCCTTCAGCTTGTCCATGTTGGATTGATAACGGAAATGATAACCGACCGAGGTAAGCAGCTTTGCTTCCGCAATCTGACCCATTAAGGCATGTGGAAGTTCCGTATCCAGCCCCAGCGGTTTTTCTACCAAAAAAGGAATACGGCGGCGTATCAGCTCTTCTTCTATGGCTCCATGCGACATCGGCGGCACGCAGATATACACCGCATCCAGTCGTTCTGCATCCAGCATTTCATGCAAATCGCCATAGCTGGCTGCCCCATAGGCCCGAGCCTTCTGTTCCGCCTTCTCCCTGCTTGTTCCAAGAAAAGCTTGCACCTTCACGCCTTCGGCTGCCGCAAGAATGTCGGCATGTACCTGGCTGAACCAGCCCGTTCCGATGATTCCGATCTGAAGCGTCATGAATCCCCCACCTTTACGCATATTTACACTACACTATACATGACACCCGGAGCGCAGGCTATCTCTCTTTTCAACCGTTCTAAGGAACGGCTTTGATGCTTTTCAGCCCTTCCATTCGTCAGGAAGCAGCTCCCGGTAATGCGGCTGCAAGAAGCGGTCATCGATCAACAACAGCACCCCTTCATCCTGTTCCGAGCGGATCAGCCTGCCTCCCGCCTGAAGCACCTTGTTCATCCCGGGCAGCACATAAGCATAATCGTAGCCGTTTTTGCCCTCGCCGTTAAAATAATCCCGAATCAGGTTCCGCTCCAGCCCCAGCTGAGGCAATCCAACGCCGACAACAGCCACACCGATCAGGCGGTCCCCCTGTAAATCGATGCCTTCCGAGAAAATGCCGCCAAGCACAGCGAAGCCCACCAGCGTCTCACGGTTATCTGCCTGAAAAGCATCCAAAAATCTCTCGCGTTCTTCCTCAGCCATGCCGGAGCCCTGCACAATCGTCTGTACCCCGGAGTACCTGTCTGCAAAATCCTCATACACGCTTTGCAAATATTGATACGAGGGGAAAAAGATCATATAATTGCCGGTCCGCTCCGCAATGAGCTTATACAGCAAATCGGCGAGCTGCTCCCGCGTCCGTTCCCGGTCGCGGTATCTGGTGGAAAGAGGATGAATCCGGACATCCAGCTGTTCACGATGGAACGGAGAGGCAACAGAGATGCTGTAATCCTCCGAATCTGCGCCCAGCATGTCCCTGTAATAGGACAGGGGCGACAGCGTTGCAGAGAAAAACACCGCCGAACGGAATCCTTTATCCGCCTGCGAGAGTAAGTAGGACGGATCAAGACAGAACATCCGCAGGGTGACATCGCTGCGCTGGACCTCTGCACAGGTAATATAGCGGCTGTCATAAAGCTTCGCCGTACGGATGAAGTTTTGGGCGGCAAAATACGTATCCAGCAGCAGCTCCCGGTTCTCGCCTCCAGCGGCCAGCACCCGCTCAGCCTCGCCCGCGAAAACTTCCAGAAGGCTCACAAGCTCATCCGGCACTTCCTTGGACAGCTGCTGACGGGTATCGCCGCAGGCTTTTTTGAGCTCAATAAAGTACTTGTTCACGGTATCCGCCGCCTTGGAAATGGACGGGTTCACGGACTTATAATCCCGTTTCAGCTGCAGAAAATCAACCTTGCCGATGGCTGCGGAGAACATTTCCCGGCCCCTGTCCACCAGATTATGCGCCTCATCTACCAGCAGCACCGTTCGCTTCTTCTGCTCCTCGATCAGCCGTTTAAGCGATACGCGCGGATCAAAAATATAGTTATAGTCGCAGATGACCGCATCAACGGCATATGCTGTATCCAGTGAAAACTCAAAAGGACATACCCTATGCTTGCGGGCATACTGCTCCAGCACCTGCCGCGTCATCATCGTTTCATGGGAGAGGATATCAAGAACCGCTCCGTTAATCCGGTCATAGTATCCATCGGCATAAGGGCAGGCTTCTTTGCTGCAGAGGGTCTCTTCCTGAAAGCATACTTTATCCTTCGCCGTAATCGTAAGCGCCTGCAGATGCAGTCCTCTCCCCTCCATCAGCGCCAGTGCCTGCTCAGCAGCAGTACGGGTAATCGTCTTGGCCGTCAGATAGAAAATCTGCTGAAGATGGCCTTCACCGATGGCCTTTACCGAAGGAAACAGGGTGGAGATCGTCTTACCGATCCCTGTAGGCGCCTTGGCAAACAGTTTTTTCTTCTCCTTGATGGCACCATATACAGCTCCAGCCAGTTTCCGCTGGCCTTCCCGGTACGATTCGAAAGGAAAAGGAAGCGTCTGAATGCTTTCATCTCTGATTCTGGCATTTTCCAGACGAAGCACGGCATATGGAGCGTATTGTCCAACTACGCTTTTCACGAAATCTTCAAGTTCCGCCGACGTAAATGCACGATTGAAACGTTTTTCTTCACCTGTTCCTGAATCAACGTACGTCAGTTGTACACCGATCCGGTCAAGTTCTTGTTCCTTAGCCACGATATAGGCATAGACCTGCGCCTGCGCCCAATGTACGGGTCGTCCACCCTCCAGCATGTCCAGTCCAGCCGAAGTCGATTTAATTTCATCGATCATCCAGCCCTCATCCGTTTGAATGAGTCCATCGCATCTTCCTTCAATCCGGTAAATAACACCATCAAGGGGAATTTCCGCTTTGAGGTAAACCTCTTTTTGATCCCCTTCCTGATATGTCCGCTGCACCTGCTGGTGAATCCTCGTACCCTCATGCATGGCGCTGGCGGTCCGGAATCCGGAATCAATGCTTCCGCTTCTGAATACATATTCCACGAGCGGCCTTACTGAAATATGGACGACATTCGCTTCCAGGTCTTTGCCGGACAATAAGATCACCCGTTCCCCTTTTATTTTTTATCATCATACCATAACCTTAAAAGAGAGCCCACTTCCGCTCATGCCGTTAGGTTAAATATTCCATAAAATTGTCTGAAATGTTTCAGAAAATAAAAAAAATTTTAAATTCAATGCCTATTTAAAGTATTAAAGGGTTGAAGAATTCCAGACTTCTCGTGTATAATTCTTGTTTAAATACAGATTCATGCTTACAGAATGCGTGAGCCTTTAGAAAACTAAATGCTTCAGCATTCTGTAATCTTGAATCTAGGGAATAAGGAGAGAAGCCAATGACATTTTTGCATGTAGAGTTGCCCGCTGAAAAGAAAGCCAAGAACTATGTCAATGAAGTCTTCGAAACGGTATGTAAACGGAACCCGAATGAAAGTGAATTTCATCAGGCCGTAAAGGAAATCCTCGACTCGCTGGTCCCCGTGCTTGCCAAGGAACCGAAGTATTTGGAAAACGGCATCGTGGAAAGACTGGTTGAGCCTGAAAGAATGATTACCTTCCGGGTACCTTGGGTAGACGATCAAGGAATCGTACGTGTCAACCGCGGCTTCCGCGTTCAATTCAACAGTGCTATTGGCCCATACAAGGGCGGTCTTCGCTTTCATCCCTCTGTAAATTCCAGCATCATTAAATTTCTCGGTTTCGAACAGATTTTGAAAAACTCCCTGACAGGCCAGCCGATCGGTGGCGGCAAAGGCGGCTCCGACTTTGATCCAAAAGGAAAATCGGACGCCGAAGTTATGCGCTTTACGCAAAGCTTCATGACTGAACTATACAGATATATCGGACCAGACACAGACGTTCCTGCCGGCGACATCGGTGTAGGCGCCCGTGAGATCGGATTCATGTTCGGACAATACAAACGCATCCGCAGCGGCAACGAGGCCGGCGTCTTGACCGGTAAAGGCATTGGATACGGCGGCAGCCTTGCACGTCCTGAAGCCACCGGGTACGGTACAGTTTACTTCGTGAACGAAATGCTGAAGGATAAAGGCGACAGCCTCTCCGGCAAAACGGTCGTTATATCCGGCTCCGGCAACGTGGCGATTTATGCGATCGAAAAGGCCAACCAATTCGGCGCCAAAGTTGTCGCATGCAGCGATTCCGCCGGATATGTATATGATCCGGAGGGCATCGACTTCGAAACCGTGAAGCGGCTTAAAGAAGTAGAAAGAAAGCGGATCAGCGAATATGTGATTGAGCATCCAAGCGCTCAGTACTTTGAGGGCTGCTCGAATATCTGGACGATCCCTTGTGACATTGCACTTCCTTGTGCAACGCAAAATGAAATCGACGCAGAAGCTGCGAAGCTGCTCGTTTCCAATGGTGTTGTAGCTGTAGCAGAAGGTGCCAACATGCCTTCGACACTGGCAGCCATCGACGTATTCCTGGAAAATGGCGTGCTCTTCGGACCAGCCAAAGCAGCCAATGCGGGCGGCGTAGCCGTATCCGCGCTGGAAATGTCCCAAAACAGCATTCGTACCTCCTGGACTTTCGAAGAGGTTGACGAGAAGCTGCACCAAATCATGATTAACATCTACAACAACAGCGCCAAAGCAGCTGAACAGTACGGCTATCCAGGTAACCTGGTGGTCGGTGCCAACATTGCCGGCTTCGTTAAAGTGGCTGATGCAATGATCGCTCAAGGCGTGATCTAATTTGTTCTTCTTATAAATTAAACGAAAAAGCATTCGGATAACCGGAATGAGTGATGTATCCACTCTCTTCCGGCAGCCGGATGCTTTTTTTTGACTGTTACATAAACCGGTTATTAGAAAGTTTTCCTCATCGATACCCACATAGGTATCTACCAAGCTTTGACTTCTTCACTCTACCGGGGCATAATGTTTTTATTAATGTAAAAGCTAATACGCTAAGTTGTTTATCCACAACGGAGGGAAGTTGTGTCGTGTCACGTGAATCTATTACTCATTTTTTCAAAAAGCCGTTCATTCTTTTTACGATCATTTTGCTGCTAAAAGGATATTTAGCATGGGCCGTAACCTTCGGCGACTGGCTGCCATGGAAGGTATTGATTACAGAATTACCGTTTACCTGGCTGTTGTTCTGCTTGATTGAATTGTTCTCATCCAAACGAAAGTTAATGAACTACACCATCGTGAATCTAATTCTCACCGCGGTCTTTTTTGCGGTCATTATGTATTTCAAATACTACGGCGTTATCGTCACCTATCATGCCCTGGCTCAGGTCAATCAGGTGACAGAGGTGAAAAGCAGCGTATTTTCGCTGATGGATCCTTACTACCTGCTTGTATTTGCTGACATCATCGTGCTGTTTGTCCTGCTGCTCAAAAGCCGCAAGGTCAAAGCATGGAGACTCGGCCTCAAACGAAAACCCAGCAAGAGCATTGTATCCGTCGTGTTCTTTCTTTGTCTGATGATCTGTTTGTTCAACATCCTGCCGAATCGTGCCAGCATGAACGAAATCAAAAAAGCTCAGCAGATGGGGATTTTGAATTACGAAGCGTATACGATTCTTTCGCTTAAGAAGGAAGAGCTCGTTCCGCTGAAGAACATCGATCAGGCATCCATCGACAAGCTGAAGGGAATCACCGTACCGAAGAACCCTCAGTATTATGGAAATGCAAAAGGAAAGAACCTGATCATCATCCAGCTCGAATCTTTCCAAAACTTCCTGATTAACATGAAAATTGACGGCAAGGAAATTACGCCGAACATGAACAAGCTCGCCAATGAGAACCTGTATTTTTCGAATTTCAACCAGCAGGTAGGTCAAGGAAATACATCGGATGCTGAATTTGTGGTGAATACGTCCTTTTATGTTCCGCCTGATGGCGCGGCAACCCAGAAGTTCGTCGACAAGAAACTGCCGAGTCTGCCGCGGCTGATGGAACAGAACGGCTACAATACCGTAACCCTGCATACTAATGACGTGCATTTCTGGAACCGCGAGGAGCTATACTCATCCCTTGGCTTCCAGCATTACTATGACCAGTCTTTCTTCGGCAAGGATGACATGGTGTTCTTCGGGCCTTCTGATGAAGTGCTGTACGCTAAGTCTACCGATAAGCTGCAGGAAATGGATCAGGAGGATAAGCCATTTTATGCCCAGATCATCTCCATGTCGGCACATCATCCGTTCACCATACCGGAAAACAAATACAAGATGGAGCTCCCTGAACGGTATCAAGGTACTTTTGTCGGAGACTACATCCGCGCCCAGAACTATGCCGATTACGCGCTCGGCCAGATGATCGACGACCTGAAGCAAAAAGGACTCTGGGACGACAGCATGATCGTCCTGTACGGTGACCACATGGGACTCCCGATTTATTCGCTGGATCATGATGACAAGGAGCTCATGAAGGAAATCTACGGGCATGAATATTCGTATACCGACATGCTCAACATCCCGCTCATCATTGCCGGCAGCGGCGTCCAGCACGAGCAAATCCGCGATGAGATTGGCGGCCAGTTAGACATTATGCCGACCGTTGCCAATCTCCTGGGTATCTCCATGAAGGATCATATCCATTTCGGTCAAGACCTGCTCAACCAGACCTATAATCTGATTCCTGAGCGGTATTACCTCCCTACCGGCTCCTTCCTGAACGATAACGCCATGTTCATGTCGGGCAGCGGCTATGAGGATGGATCCCAGTATCCGCTGAGCGGTAAAGATTCCGTCGGCAAAGGTACGACCGAGGATGAATACAATCGCGCCCTGAAGCTGCTGAACCTGTCCGACAGCTATGTGAACCAGCAGCCGAAGAAGTAAAACGGCAGCTGTTACATTGGAGGCTGATTGTATTCCCTCCCAAACCTAAAGAAGTCTCGCCCGGGCCGGGTGAGACTTCTTTTTTTTGCACATATCCTATTTTCATTTGGCATTACGCTTCTTGTAATCCTTCGGGGTCATTTGCACCATCCGCTTGAACAGCTTGTTGAAATACACAGGATCGCTGTAACCGACCAGCTGCGAGATCTGGTAGTTTTTCAAATCCGGATGATCAATCAGGAACTGCTTGGCCTTTTCAATCCGTACTTCAATCAGATAATCCGTGATCGTATGGCCTGTTTTGTTCTTGAACAGGCGGCTAATGTAGCTCGGACTCATGCCGGTCGTCTCAACGAGACGCTCCAGTTCAAAATTTTTATCATATTCTTTATCCAGGAATCCTTTGATCTGATCCACGACATAATGCTCGCCTGCCTCATGATCAGACAAGTCTCCGGTACCCTCTACTGCTTCTGCAGCCCGGGTATCGTTACCACCTGCATTCTTATTCTTCAAGTTCTTAAGCAGCTCATAGAGCTGCATTTTATCGATCGGCTTCAACAGATAATCCATCACGCCGAAACGGAGCGCTTGGCGCGCATACTCAAACTCGCTGAAACCGCTTAGTACAATGATCGCAATCCGATCCATTTTGTCTCTAACATGCTCAATAAGACGCAGTCCGTCCATCATCGGCATTTTAATGTCCGTGATGAGACAGTCCACCTCACCCGGATCGGTTTTGGACAGTCGATTCAGCGCATCCATCCCGTTGCCATATGATCCTATAACTTGTACGTCGAGATCCATCCTGGATATGATCTTTTCCAATCCAAGCCGGATCACTTCTTCATCGTCCACAATCATGATATTCAAGGATTATCACTCCCTTTCGCTGTATGCCCTTACGCGCATGAGAGTAGAGTACACCGGATGCTGCGCATAAGTCCTGTAGGCATAGGCCCCGCGGGTCAAGGGAATCCGAGGTCTACTTCACAGCTCCGCTCGTTACCCCCGCAAATATATACCGCTGCAGGAACAGATATAGGATTGCCGTCGGGATCATGATAATCATAATCGCTGAGGATACCATTTGCCAATCACCGCTGTTCACGCCGAAGAAACGCATCAGAGAGGTGGATACGACCACATGCTCTTGTCTTGGGAGGTACAGATACGGCGTGAACATATCATTGTAGATGGCGATCGTTTTCAGAATAACGATGGTCGCCGTGGCTGGTGCTAGCAGCGGAAATATAATCGAGCGGTAGATCCGGAACAGGGAGGCTCCTTCAAGCATCGCGCTCTCGTCGAGTTCATTCGGAATATTGCGGATAAATTGAAGATAAATATAGATCTGCATGATATCAGCCCCGATATAAAGCAGCACGGGTCCCAAAAGATTATTCGTCAGACCGATTCCCTGAATGGTTTTGAAGTTCACAACCTGCGTTGTAATCTGCGGAATAATTGTCGCAAACAGAAATAGCCCCACAATCAGCCCCTTGCCGCGAAAGTCGAAGCGCCCCACCGCATAACAGAACGCAGAGCCCAGGAATATATTCAAAATGAGCGTCAGCGCAATAATGATGAGGGTATTGCCGAAAGCAAGGCCCATATCCGCTTGTTTGAATGCATTCATAAAGTTGCTGAAGTTCAGGAAGTTGTCCGGCAGGGACAATGTCGGATTGTTCAGAAATTCCTCCTTGGTTTTAAAGGAGTTGACCACAATAATGTACGGAGGAAACAGGATAACAAAAACCGCTAAGAGCAAAGAGATGTACTTCAGCGTCTGGATTGCAGCATGGGCGCCGTTCTTTTGAGTTACCATAGCCTAACCTCTCCCCTTGTTCAAAAAATAACGCTGGACACCTAATACGATAACGACAAGAACCAACAAGACAACACTCATGGCCGATGCCAGCCCATAGTTGTTAAACTGGAATGCCGTCTCAAGAATTTTCATGACAAAGGTCTCGCTCGCGCCCGCAGGTCCGCCATGGGTCAGAACGAAAGGAATATCGAATACTTCAAGTGCCCCGGTTACGGTCAGGAACAGATTGAGTTCGATGATCTGATATATATTCGGCAGCGTAATACGGATAAAAGACTGCCAGCCGTTCGCACCGTCAATGGACGCCGCTTCATAAATGTCTTTCGGAATCGACTGCAATGCAGCCAGGTAAACCACCATGTTGAAGCCCATGAAGCGCCACAGCCCTATCGATGCAAGCGTATAGTTCACAAAGGATTCGCTGCCGAGCCAGCTGGTCTCTGACGGGAGGCCAAACATGCCAAGAACCGTATTCAGAGAGCCTTGAGTCGTATCAAATACATATCCGAAAAGATAGGCTACGGCTACCCCATTCAGAATATAGGGTAAAAACAGCAGCAGCCTGAAAAACAATTTGCCCCTGAGCTTGCTGTTCAGCAGGACGGCAAAGTAGATCGCCAGCATGTTCTGGATGATCCCCACTACAAAATAGGCGAGGTTATGCTTGAATACGCCGAAAATCTCCGGATTAGAAACGACCTCTTTATAGTTCTCCCATCCAATCCATTGCTTGTCAGGACTCAATCCATCCCAGTTAGTAAAGCTTAGGCGGATGAGCTCCACCGCCGGATAATAGGCAAAAGTAAGTAAAAGCAGAAGGGGCACGACCGTGAACAGGATCATGATAATGGTCTTCTGCTTGCGAAACGAAAGATGGCTGAGCATGATATCCCTTCCTCCCACATCGATGTTGATCGCCTTGGCAAGAACATACAGAGCAGCCGCGCAGCTGCCGGAATCCCCTTCCGGAAGCCGCAGCGGCAGTTCCATTACTTGCATGACGAATCTATATTCTGTATTTACCGAACAATCGGCTTTCGGATTATTTGCCTAAGCTTTTCTTCGCTTTTGCCCAAGCAGCATCATACTTATCCAGCACCTTCTGCGGGTCTTTGCTTAATACAAACTCCTGCACCATGGCCTGTTGATCGATTTGGGCCTTATTTTGAATCGCTGTTGCTGTATCATCCCCGAAGACGGCCTCCAGGAATTGCGGCTTATAGTTGTTGAACTCAGCCAGCTGCGGCAGCTTCGGTTCTTTGTTCTTCAGGACAGGGATAAATCCGGCAAAATCCTCATAGCCCGAGTCTTCCATCATCCACTGAACGAAAGCCTTGGCTGCCTTCACATTGCCGTTTTTATTGACTGCATAGAAAAAGTCAGGATTCAAAGGCGCCTTATACTGGCCGGAATTGTCTGCAGGGAACGGGAAGAAGCCAACATCCCCAGAAGGAGCACCGTTCTCAATGACCTGATTGATAACCCAGTTGCCTAGGAGGTACATGGCCATTTTGCCCTGAGCGATATCCTTTTTGGACTGCTCCCAGTTTGTTGAGTTGACGTCCTTCTCCAGATAACCCTTCTGCTGCAGCTCTCTCAAAATGCTCCACGATTTCCCGTATTCATTGTCCATGGTGTACGGGATGTCGGTTTCAGCACGCTTCATTTCATGGTCGGTCTTGCCGCTGATAATGGATGGCACATCATACACCCAGGTATCCAGTGGCCATTTATCTTTAAAATTGGAGGCCAGCGGTACGATGCCTGCACTCTTCAGCTTTTCGCAAATTGCCAGAAACTCGTCGTAGGTTTTAGGCATCTCTGTAATGCCTGCTTTCTCAAAAGCCTTCTTGTTGTATACAATCCCCACCGTAGAAGCCCCGGAGGATATACCGTACATCTTGCCGTCCTGAACCTTTGCATCCTTAAAGTAGAGATCGCCCGAGAACTGAATGTCATCCATCGGCTCAAAATATTTCGGAAGATCCGCATTGGGGATCGTAGGGATAAACAAGACATCCGGATACTCGCCGGAAGAAATGCGGATTTTCACGTTTTTGTCGTAGTCTGTGATCGCTTCGAACTGCAGATCCACGTTCGGATACTTTTCTTCAAAGCGTTTTTTGTAGTCATCGTACTGTTTGCCGATCATATCGGTACGGTTTGTCAGAAAGACAAGCTTTCCGCTTGGCCCGTCATCCTTACCTGCATTCGTTTTCCCTGCATCCTTCGTCTCAGCCGTTTTGCCAGTGCTGCCGGTGTCCGTACCCGAACCTGAACTGCTATTATCTTTTCCGCCGCACGCTGCTAATGTTGTTATCATCAAACAAACTATTAACGATAACGATAATATCTTTTTCATGTTTTTCCCCTCTTCTCATAATTGGTAGCGTTTACAAATTTGATTATAGATCAAGTAAAACAGTTAAAAAATGGTCTGTATTTTTATTTATAGTCTTCAATTGTCATTTATAACAAAAAACTAACTTTATTTTATAAAACGTTTTCTATAAACAATTATCGATTGATTTGGTATTTATTAGTTGATATTTTGAGGCTAAAAACGATATTCAAACCGCCTTATATGTAATTTAAATCAAAGGGTTGCTATATTTATGAATTCATATTATAAAAAAGGTATCTAGTTATGATAACAAATTTACATTTTATAATAACAGACAAAGAAAGAGGTGCATGATATGCAAGCTAGGCAGCTTCCCGGATATGTCGCCGGAATGACATGGGGCTGGACTGGAGTTCGCGGAACCTGGAACACGCCTGAGGCAGTACATTCCATGAAGGAGATGAAAGACTCGCTGGGGGTTAACTGGACGGCTATTGCGCTGGGCGCTCTCCAGGATACGGCTCAATCTACGGAAATTCATTTCAAGGAGGAACCCACCGTAACGGATGCGGAAGTAAGATGGGCTATTCAAGAAGCCAAAGCACTGGGTCTGCATGTCTGCCTCAAGCCGGTGGTGAACTGTGCGGATGGCACATGGCGAGCGCATATTAACTTTTTTGATATGGATGTTCCGTGTGAGCCCAAATGGTCCGATTGGTTTGCTTCCTATACCCGGTTTATTCTCCACTATGCTGTCATCGCGGAGGAAACCGGCTGCGAGATGCTGTGCATCGGCTGTGAAATGGTACAGACCGACCGCCGGGAGCAGGAGTGGCGCCAGCTCATCCAGGAGGTACGCAAGGTCTATTCCGGTTTGATCACGTATAACTGCGACAAGTATCAGGAAAATCAGATCCAATGGTGGGATGCCGTAGATATCATCTCTTCGAGCGGTTACTACCCTGTCGGAACGTGGGAAGAACAGCTGAGCCGAATCGAACCTGTCGTGCAAAAGCACGGCAAACCCTTCTTCTTCATGGAGGCAGGCTGTCCAAGCCGGACGGGTTCCAGCCAAATCCCGAACGATTGGGGGCTTTCAGGTTCACCCAGCGAAGATGAACAGGTCGAGTACTATGAACAGATGTTCCAAAGCTGCGATCGGCGGGACTGGGTATCCGGGTTTATGCTGTGGGACTGGCCTGCTGCGCTCTATAAACCGGAGACCGCAGCAGAGAATGACGATTATTGCCCTTATGCCAAAAAGGCAGAACAAGTGATTCGCGGGTATTACGCTGCAAAAATCCGGAAGGGGGCCTAGCATAATGAACTTTCCGGATGAGCAAATCGATACGTGGAAATCCGAGCTGAAGCAAGAGCTGCAGGAGCATATTCTTGGCTTTTGGATGAAGTATACCCCGGATGAGATACATGGCGGATTTCTGGGGGAGATCACCCCGGATTTAACGGTAATCCAGGGGGCTGACAAGAGCCTGGTGCTGAACACCCGGATTTTGTGGACATTCGCAGCCGCTTACCGGCTGTACGGGAATGAGGCTTACCGCCAAACGGCGGATCGCGCCTATCAATACATTCTCCGCCATTTCGTCGACCAGGAATACGGTGGCCTCTACTGGATGCTTCATGCAGACGGCTCGATATCGAATGACAAGAAGCAGGTATACGGTCAGGCCTTCGCCATCTATGCTTTATCTGAATATTACCGTGCGGTGCAGCAGGAGGAAGCTCTTCATCTGGCCATTGATCTCTTCGGTATTCTGGAGGAGCACAGCTATGACCCGGAGCATAAAGGGTATGTCGAAGCCTTGTCCCGCGATTGGCAGCTGACCGCTGATTTTAGCCTCAGCGACAAGGATTTGAACGAAAAGAAATCGATGAACACCCACCTGCATGTGCTCGAGGCTTATACGAATCTATACCGTGTATGGCCGGACGGGAAGCTCCATCATCAGCTTGCTGAACTGATCGAAGTGACTCTGGGTCATATTGTGCATCCGGGTCAAACTCACTTCCTTCTGTTCTTTGATGAGGCATGGCAGGCGAAATCGGATCATATATCCTACGGACATGACATTGAAGGCAGCTGGCTTATGGTCGAGGCTGCGGAAGTGCTTGGTGAAGCTGAATTGCTGAACCGCGTAAAGCAAACAGCTGTTGCCATGGCAGAGCATGCGCTAACAGCAGGCGTAGATCCGGATGGAGGCATGGTGAACGAAGCCGATTCCAGCGGATATATCGATACCCGCAAGGACTGGTGGCCGCAAGCAGAAGCAATGGTTGGTTTTTATAATGCGTATCAGTTAACATGCGACAATAAATTTCATGATGCCTCCCTCTACTCCTGGCAGTTCATTAAGCGGAGCATCATTGACCCCGAGCATGGGGAATGGTTCTGGAACGCCGACCGCGAAGGCCGGCCAAACCGGGAGCAGCCGAAGGTCAGTGCCTGGAAATGCCCTTACCATAATGGCCGGGCCTGTATGGAAATGATCGAACGTCTTGGTTGAATGAATAAATGAATATCTTAATCGGAGAGGAAGATGAACCATGAATACATTTTTTGAAGAGCGCAAGAAGCATCTGACAGAACGCTACGAGGCCCTGATCAAACGTCCCAACCCAAAAGTACTTTATGGAAACGGCATCTACGACCGTTATGAGTATCCGGTACTAACCGCTGAGCATGCCCCGCTGATTTGGAAATATGACTTTTCGGAACAGACCAATCCCTATTTCATGGAGCGGCTGGGGATCAACGGTGTATTTAATCCTGGTGCCATTGAGCTCGGCGGCAAGTTCTACCTGATGGCCCGTGTAGAAGGAGTTGACCGCAAATCCTTTTTTGCGGTAGCGGAGAGTGATAACGGCGTGGACGGATTCCGCTTCTGGGATCACCCCGTCGTGATGCCCGAAACGGAGAATCCGGACATTAACGTCTACGATATGCGTCTCGTTCAGCATGAGGACGGATTCATCTATGGGCTCTTTTGCACTGAACGCAAGGATCCGGATGCCCCGCGTGGTGACCTCTCTAGCGCCGTTGCCCAGTGCGGTATTGCCCGTACAAGGGATTTGATCAGTTGGGAGCGGCTGGCTGATTTGAAAACCGGCTCGGCGCAGCAGCGCAATGTCGTGCTGCATCCGGAATTCGTGGATGGCAAATACGCGTTTTATACCCGTCCACAGGATGGTTTCATTGATACAGGCTCCGGCGGCGGGATCGGCTGGGGATTATCCGAATCGATCGAGCAGGCGGTGATCGAGCATGAGATCATTATCGATGAGCGGTATTATCATACGATCAAGGAAGTGAAGAACGGACAGGGACCTGCTCCGATCAAGACCGATAAGGGGTGGCTGCATATCGCACATGGCGTACGCAACACCGCAGCAGGTCTTCGTTACGTGCTGTATGCTTTCCTGTCTGATCTGCAAGAGCCTTACAAGGTAACTCATGCGCCAGGCGGACATTTCATCGCCCCGGAGGGCGAGGAACGGGTCGGCGACGTGTCCAACGTGGTTTTCTGTAACGGGGTCATTGCCCGGGACAATGGCGAAGTCTATATCTACTACGCTTCTTCGGATACAAGGGTACATGTTGCGACAACGACCGTGGAGCAGCTGCTTGATTATGTGATGAATACTCCGCAGGATCCGCTCCGTTCTTATGCATGCGTTCAGCAGCGACTTGAGCTGGTTGAACGCAATCTGCAGCATGCCGAATAACCACCGCAACCAAAAAAGGCAGGCCTATGGAGTTTCTCCATTAGGTCTGCCTTTTTTCAGGCTAATAAGCAAGCTGATGCAACAAATCGGCGAGAACACGAACGCCGTCTTCCAGCTGCTGCGGCTCCGTATATTCCAAAGGCGAATGGCTGATGCCATGACGGCTGGGTACGAACACCATAGCCGTACGGCAGTACGCAGCAAATATCTGCGCGTCATGCCCTGCACCGCTGGGCATCCGGCGGTAGGACAGCTCCTGCTTAAGACAAATATCCTCAATTGCATTCGTCAATGCCGAATCCATAGCAATCGGTGCGACATTCATCCAGCGCTCGACATCGATTTCCACGTCCCGCTCCGCCGCAGCGGAATGAATCGTCTCTACCAGACGCCGGCACGCCTCATTCAGTACCTTCCCATCCGGATGACGGACATCAATCGTAAAGTTCACCTGTCCCGGGATAACGTTCGGCGTGTTAGGAACAAGCTCCATTTGCCCGACTGTCGCAACCAGCGGTGCACCGAGCTGCTCCGTTTTATCCATGATGGCAACCACCATCTCGCTTGCAGCCCGAACGGCATCCTTCCGGTAAGCCATCGGCGTCGTACCTGCGTGATTGGCTTCCCCTTTGACATGAACGGTGTAACGCTGCAAGCCTACAATCTGCTCCACAATGCCGATCGACTTCTGCTCCTGCTCGAGAATGGCCCCCTGCTCCACATGAAGCTCGATAAAGGTATCGACATCCGACCTGGGTCCCTTCCCCTTCGTCCCCGGACCGAACCCGGCTGCCTTCATCGCAGTCATGAAGGAAACTCCCTGCTGATCCCGCGCCTGTTCGATATCTTTATAAGACGCAGTTCCCGTCATGAAGGTCGAACCCCAATAATTATAAGGGAACCGGCTGCCTTCCTCCTCACAGAAGGCCACCACCTCGATGGTTTTTTTCGGTGCGCCGTAACGCTCGCGAAGACGTGACAATGCCGTGATTCCAGCCACAATGCCATAAGCCCCATCATATTTGCCCCCACGCTTCACCGTATCGACATGGGAGCCCGTTAAAATACACGAACAATCGTCGTCTGTCCCTTGCAGCCGTCCACACAGGTTTCCGGCATCGTCATAGTAAGCCTGCAGGCCAAGCCATTCCATTTTAGCAGCCAGGGCTTCCTGCGCCTCCTTCCAGGAAGGCGTATATAAAAGACGGGTTACCCCACCATCCGAGTCCGAGCCAATCCTGCCCAACCACTCTATAAGTTCTTCTGTCATCTGCATATCCGCTTAGCTCCAATCTTTTTCTGGCGCGCCAGATTCCCTATATAACCATCCCTGCTTCTATCACCATATCACTGCCGCCAACAAATTTCCATGGATAATCCGGGGTCATTCGCTCATCCGCCTCAACATTTGTCATATCTGTAAATACGAACATTTATGTTTGTTTATTTATACAAAGTTCGCCTTTTGCTTTGACGGTTCCGAAAAGTCCATGTTATAGTTACATGGCGCAAGAACGCAAACACAACATGAAAAGGAGTCCTCTAGCAATCATGAACAACACGAAATCATCTTGGTTAGATCGGTTTTTTAAGCTCAGCCAGTATAATACGAATGTTAAGACTGAGATTATCGCAGGTCTTACCACCTTCGTTACGATGGCATACATCATCGTGGTTCAACCTGACCTCATGAAAGCCGCGGGCATGGATCAAGGTGCCGTTATGGTTACCGTACTGATTGCATCCGGCCTCTTCAGCATCATCATGGGACTTTATGCCAAACGCCCTTTCGCGGTAGCGCCAGGTATGGGAGGAAACGCGTTTTTTGCCTATAGTATCGTAGCCGCAGGGCTAGCAACTTGGCAGCAGGGCCTCGGAATGATTTTCATCTCAGGGGTGCTTTTCTTACTGCTTACATTCTTGGGATTACGCGAAACGATATCCCACATTATTCCGAAGAATATCAAACATGCCATTGGGGCTGCCGTCGGTTTGTTCATCATCGGTACCGGCTTCTCCAACGCCAAACTCATAGTTCAAAATAAAACCGGCACGTTAACTCTTGGCAGCCTGCATTCACCAACGGTGCTGCTATCCGTCATCGGCCTGGTTATCATCATCGGGCTCATGGCCCGCAAATTGAAAGCTGCTGTATTCATTGGTATCCTGATTACTTCGATCATCGGTATCCCAATGGGTATCACCAAGCTTCCGCATTCTTTCGGCGATTTATTCTCTCTGCCGCCCAACCCTTCATCCATCATGTTCCAGGCGGACATTCCGGGTGCCCTTAAACTAGCATTCTTCCCGCTATTATTCACCTTCTTTACGGGAGAATTCTTCTCTACGATGGGTACAGTCCTGGGGGTAGGCGCGAAAGCGAATCTGCTAGATAAAGACGGCAACCTGCCCGATATCAAAAAACCGTTTATCGTTGACGGGGTGGCAACCGTGGGCGGTGCGCTGATGGGACAAACCACCATTACCACCTATATCGAATCGGCCAGCGGCGTTGAAGCCGGCGGACGTACGGGCCTTACGGCTGTAACCACTGGGATTGTGTTCCTGCTCGCTCTTTTCATTACGCCGATCATTCTGTTAATTCCAAGTGCTGCCACAGCTCCGGCGCTTATTGTCATCGGATTGTCCATGCTCGCAACGCTTAAGAATATTAATATGGATGAATGGGAAGAATCCCTTCCGGCGCTCCTTACCGTTATTGCTGCCGGGCTTACGTTCAGCTTGGCTAACGGAATTGTGTTCGGTATTTTGTCTTATGTCGTGATCAAAGTATTTCTGGGTAAATTCCGCGATATCCATATCGGACTATGGATACTCTGTGTTCCGCTCATCTACTACCTCTGGTTGAAATAATCTGGAAAAAGGAGATCGATCATCATGAACAACAAACTTATAGCCGCAGCGCGCGGCGATCATCCACTAGATCTGGCTATTAACAATATCCAGTTGGTCAACGTATTCACCGGAGAAATTTATCCGGCAGCCATTGGCATTGCAGACGGTACGATTGTCCATGTTACCGCACCGGGTGAAACCGAGCTTGATGCTGCAGCGTCAATCGATGGACAAGGCAAATTCGCCGTACCGGGTCTCATTGACACGCATTTGCACATTGAGAGCAGTATGCTGACACCAGCTCATTATGCCGAAACGGTGCTTCCTCACGGAACCACAATGATTGTCACGGATCCGCATGAAATTGGAAACATCCTTGGTGAAGAAGGCGTTCGCTACATGGTGGAAGCCAGCAAGGTGCTGGATCTGCGTGTCATGACGCTTGCCCCTTCCTGTGTTCCGTCCGCACCCGCAGTTGAAACCGCTGGTGCTGAGTTCACACCTGAAGTTATCGAGCGCATGCTGACCTGGGATGGAATTGATGGCGTAGCCGAGGTCATGAACTATCACGGGGTCATCCACGAAGACCCCCGCATGATGGGCATTCTCGAAGCGAACAAGCGCGCCGGCAAAATCCCTCAGGGTCATGCGCCAACCGTCGTTGGGCGTGACTTATCCGCCTACCTGGTGGCTGGCCCCGATTCGGATCATGAATGCCGCACCATGGAAGAAGCCATTGCGAAGCTTCGCGCCGGCATGATCGTTGATATCCGCGAAAGCTCCTTCTCTCTGAATATGGCAGAGGTAGCCAAAGCGATTGTCGGCAAAGGTTATCTGCCTAACGTTACGCTATGCACGGATGATGTGCTGGCATCCGACCTGATCGAACGCGGTCATATCAATCATGTGGTCGTGCGTGCCATCGAGGAAGGAATTCCGGCTGTCGATGCAATCCGTTATGCCACACTGAACGCTGCAAACCGGTTGAACCGCAAGGATATTGGAGCCATCGCGCCTGGACGTCTCGCTGATATCGTGCTCGTGGATGCACTTGAGTCCATGAACGTATCCGATGTATTCATCGGAGGCAAGACGATCGTCAAGGAAGGCAAATTGACCGAGCGCCAACAGCATTTGGAGCCTCCTCAGGAATATCTGCAAACCGTGCATTTGCCTGAGATCCATGAAGATGATCTGCATCTTCATGTCGAAGATCCCAATGCTTCGGAAGCCCGCGTACGTGTGATCGAATATGATTTTGCACCGGGTCTTCCCACCGGATTCATCGAAACCGTGCTGCCTGTAAAAGACGGACAGCTCGTTCCTGAAAGCTATGATGGCCATAAAGGGCCGCTGAACCGCGTAGCCGTATGGCATCGCCATGGACTGAACGATAACAAGGCACTCGGACTTCTCGCAGGCTTCGGAATCATCGCCGGAGCCGTGGCAACGACCGTAGCCCATGACAGCCATCATCTGACCGTGCTCGGCGTGAATACGGAAGATATGGTTATTGCAGCCAATGAGCTCCGCCAGCGCCACGGCGGTATGATTGCCGTTAAGGACGGCGAAGTGATCGCGTTCCTGCCGCTTCCGCTTGCAGGCATCATGAGCCTGGAGGAAGGCGAAACCTTTGCTCCGAAGATCAAGGAATTCATCGATATCATTCAGGCCGAAATCATGCCGGGCAAAAATCCGATTCACCGCATGATCGTCGTAACGCTTCCGGTCATTCCGCAGGCGAAGATTACAGACCTGGGTCTGGTGGATGTAGACAAGCAGCAGCTTGTCCCGTTGATCATCGAAACTAAATAAGAAAACGACCTCGACTTTAATCCATTTCATAACGCACTAAAACGACAAAATTGAAACTATATATAGACCAATAAAACCGTTTGGATCTATATATAGCCTTGATTGAAGCGGCTTAAGGTATTATGAAATTGATTCCCTTGTCTAAAATAGAAATGCACCCCTGCCAATCAGGGGTGCATTTCTTTATGATCATAGACTTCCAGGTATCCACGAGCCTTGCCTTTATTCTGCTGAAGTCTGATTTCCCGGGGCTGCTGCGGTCGAATCACGGTAGACAATATCCCCTGCGAGCAGAATCTTCTCCATCGGCTCCCGGGAACGCTCAATCCGCTCCAGCAGCTTCTGTACAGCACGACGACCCAATGCTTCCTTGGGGACATGAACGGTTGTCAGACGAGATCCGCCCTGCGGTGAATCCTCAATATTGTCAAAGCCGGTAACGGATACTTCAGCAGGCACCTTCACACCAAGCTCGTTAAGCACTCTTAATGCCGTCACAGCGATGGAGTCATTGGCGCAAACTAGAGCTGTCGGCATCGATTTGGTCTTGAGCTTTCGTGAGACCCAGCTCCTGATCTCACTTTCAACATCGCCCTTCTCCAGCTCCTGCAGCTGCAGCACGAGTCCCTCCTGCACTCCCGGATTCAGTCCATGCTCGTCCAGTGTGATCTTAAATCCGATATGCCTGTCGCGGAAGCTCCGGGAAAAACGGTCATTGCCGATAAACTGCAGCCGGCTGTGTCCGATTCCAATCAGATGATTCGTCAGTCTCGCCATGGCATCCATGTTATTCACAAAGATCGTATCCGAAGGAATAAGCGGATCCTCCATGTCTACCAGAACAATCGGTAATCCCATCCGGTGAACCTCCAACAATAACGGCGTTGAAATTTGACCCACTCCAATCAGCCCCATGATCCCGTCCGGATTCAGGATGTTCACGAAGTTATCGACGCTCTGCTCCGAAATAATCACCATTCCAAGGCCCATGTCTTCAAGACTGCTCGAAATCCCTTCGAGAATCTTGCCCCAATAAAGAGAATCCTTTGTCTGAAAGCGGATATTAGGCATCAGTACGATGACGGATTGCTTCCCGCCTGTTTTGGGTAAAGGCCGCTCCGTTTTTACGGTTCTCATATATGCATTTTTTTGCGAAAAATATCCTAGCTGGGATGCTGCCTGGATCACCCGCTCTTTTGTCATCTCATTGACGCCGCCTTTGCCGGACAAGGCTTTGGACACGACGAATTTAGACACGCCCAGATGGTCGGCAATTTGCTGCATTGTTATCTTTTTAGCCATTTTTCCTCACCTCAAGTGACATGGATTCAAAAAGGTTACCTCATGATGGCATCCATTTGTTCATTTGCTCCATGCCCCGTTGTTTATATTTTTGAATTCCTTCTGGCTTGCTTCCATCTTCGGTTCAAATCCTCGAAGGCCTTACCCAGATCGGGAGAAGCAATCAGCTCCTGAATATAGTCGCCTGACCAAAAGGAGATGCCTGCTTTGTTCGCCAGTTCAATGAACTCATCCGTCTGCTGCTTATTCTCTACAAGCTCGGGCTTATAGGACAGGAACTCCTGAAACTGCGGCATCGTCGTTTTTTGTGTTGTATCTACGGGTAAAAAGCCGGAGTCATTCACATACCCTGATTCTTTGACATAAAATTCGATCCAAGCGCGGGCCAGCTCTTTATTGGTGCTGAATTTGCTTACACCAATGAACCAGTCGGGCGTCAGAGGCGCGTAATGCTGCTTGTTATTATCATATGGAAACGGAAAAAATCCAATATCCTTCGCATTCGCTCCGGCATCAATGACCTGCTGAATCGCCCAGTTCCCCAGAAAATACATGGCTGAATCGCCGGAGGCGATTTTGCTCTTGGAGATTTCCCAGCTGTTCGAAAACAAATGATCCTCCACATAACCCCGGTTAATCAGCGTTTTGGCGATGCCGACCGCCTGTCCCCACGGATTATCCAGCTGAAAAGGCTCATCTTCATTCACCATATTATTCAGCGCGTCTGAAGAACCAGTCATGTAGTTCACCATGTTCTCTCCCCATTGCTGCAGAGGCCATTTGGCACCATAATTCATATACAGCGGAATTATCCCCGCCGCTTTCAGCTTGGCGCATGCTTCATAAAAAGCGTTCAGAGTCCCAGGCACCTCATGGATACCAGCCTTGGCAAAAGATTTCTTATTATACACAATTCCGATCGTGCTGCTTCCCGTGGCGATTCCGTATCTCACTCCATTATAGGATTTGAAATCCGGAAAGCGTACATGCTCGAACATCGATTCATTCAACGGTTCAAAATAGCTGGGCAGGTCCTTATTGGCAATGCTGACCGGAAGCAGAAGCACATCCCCAATATCCCTCGTTGACAGCCGTACCATGACATCATTGGTATAATCCGTAATGCCTTCAAACTCAACCTTGGCACCGGGATACTTTTGCTCGAAATGTTCAGCGTACTTTTCCAAAACGCCGCTTTCGATCAGATCTACCCTGTTTGTCATGACATGGATCGTTCCGCTCATCTGTCCGCCCGCATGCGGAATACCCTTGGCCGGTTCAGCCTTCGGGTCTGCCTGCGACGTTTCCCTGCAGCCGGCTGCGGCAGGCAGACACAGCAGCAGAACACCTATGAGCAGCCAGCGGTTCCATTTTCTTATCAATGACCATCCCCCCCGTGATCATCCCGGCTGCTTTTGAGCAATACCGACTTTGTACCCAGCGGCGGCAGCTCAATCACAACCTCAGTGCCTGCCCCCAGACGGCTGAATACTCTCATCCCGTACGAACTGCCATACTGCAGACGGATTCGTTCATGCACATTCCGCAGGCCAATGCCACCGTTGCCTTCCCTCCGCGGAGCCGCCGCGGCCTGCAGCGACTGATTTAGCGTCTCGAGCGATCCTTCATCCATACCGCAGCCATCATCACGGATTGTCATACGCGTCAACCGCGGCGTCATTTCCGCCTCTATCCATATATTCATCTTAAGCTTGAGATCATCCAACCCATGATAAACCGCGTTTTCCACGATCGGCTGGAACAGCAGGCGGATAATTGCGTATCTCATCAGTGGCTCAGGTATATCCAGATGAAGCTCAAACCGATTCGGATACCGATAATTCAGCAGCTGTACATAATGAATGACATGATCGATCTCCTCACGCAGAGGAACCTCATCGTGAATTTTGCCACCGATGCTGTAACGCAGCATTTTTCCCAAAATAGAGATCATGTCGGCTGCATCCGTGTCATCATTCAGCTCAGCCGTCATCCGGATCGTCTCCAGCGTGTTGTAGACAAAATGGGGGTTGATCTGGCTCTGCAGCGCCTGCATCTCCGCTTCCTTCTTCTGGCTCTCGATTTGGTAGATATCGTCGATCAAATGCTGAATCCGGCTGAGCATGCGATTGAACTGGTTGCCCAGCTGCCCGATCTCATCGCGGTGTTTGACCTTAAACTTGACGCTTAAATCCCCTGCCTGTACTCTACGCATCAGCCCGATCATTTTCTTCATCGGCTTTGTAAATGCAAAGGATAGAATGATAGAGGCGAGCAGTGCAACACCTATGATGAACAGCGTGGCCAAAAGCGTCACATTGCGGGTCACATCCGCCTCCTTCGTGAGCTCCTTGACCGGAATCCGAATAATCACCTTCCACTGCGTCAGGGGAGATGTGGAGTATATGTACAGCTGGCGTTTGCCATCCACTGTATCGTAGAAGCTGCCGCTGGTTCCTTTTGCCTTTAACACTACCGGGTTGCCGGATGCGTTGACCGCCAGCATTTTACGGCCGCTGTCATAAATCACAGCCCCTTGTTCATCAATAATCAGCGAGGTTCCCCGGGTAACCTTATCGAGCTCCACCACTTGGTCCTCGATCACGCTGATATTCGCGTCTACCGCGATCAGTCCGATGGGATTTAAGGAGCGGTCAAGGATTTTGCGGACAACCGTAAACGCATAACGGGTACTCTTCAGATTACTCCGGTATTCCTGTGTGCTGAACAGAAGCGCTTCACCATGCGTGGCTGCCACTTTGTCCATCCAGAGCTTGTAGCTGTCCGCTATATCCAGCCTTACGGCGCCGTCCTTGCTGGAATAATATCCGTTGCCGTACTGATCAAAGATATAGACCGAATTTGCTCCTCTTTTAATATTGTTGATAAACGCGATATTCCCCTCGATCCCCCGCTGGATGGACAGCTGCAGATCAAAATCATTCGGGTACGTATTGCTGCCGTCCTTGCCTACAACCTGCTGCCTCTGCTCATGATATTCATTGGAACGCACCAGATTGAGTTTGATATCGTCAATATAGGCGGGAATGGACGAAATCCGCTTCATATCCTCGATATAATCATCCACCCTCTCCATCATCTGTCCAATCATATTCCGTGAGTAGAGAACCGTATTTTCCTGAATGGAGCGTGAATAACTGTTATAAGAAATCAGGCTGATCACAGACAACGGAAGAATAATGATGATAATAAAAACCAGCAGCAAACGCCGTTCCATACTCATGTCACTCAGCCGCCAGCGCGGGTTCAGACGCCGGTTCTCCTTCATCTTCAAGGCTCTCCTTGCGACTCGAATTATAGTGATTCGGGTGTGAATTTGTTAGACTAATTTGTTGGTGTCATTATAACAAATTCAAAACAGGTATTATACAAGTTATGCCTAATTTATTTTCTGGAAAAATTGCTCATCTGTCGTATTGACACCGTGACGGCTGCATTGCCGAGCAGGGCAGCCATCATGAGCTGCTGGAGGCCAAGGGTTACTATTATGAGCTGTACTCCAGCCAGTTCTGACCCTTTCTGAATACCGCAAAAAAACCGGCACTGCTATAAAATGAACTAAAGCTTGTTTTTCCTTTAGTTCATATTTATATTACAGCAGCATGCCGGTTTTTTTGCGCAAGTACCGAATCCAGCTCAGCTCTCGCCATGACCAGGTTACGTTCGGTCATCCAGTTGAATCCGTTCGCGGCTATCATTATTTCCATCCAGATGGGAGGAACGCTTCTGATCTGCCAGAGCAACGCCCAAATAACGGGACGCAAAGCGGCCGATCCGTTCACGATAGCTCTTTTTATCCATAAAATACGCATTCGCATGAACCGCACCGGGCACCACATAGAGCTCCTTCTCTCCTCCGGCAGCGGCCGCAAGGCGATTGACCATTTCAAACGGAACAAATGTATCCTTATCCCCGTGGATGAAGAGAATGGGCAGTTTTGTCATTGCCACCTGTTTAAGCGCCGATCCTTCACCAAAAAAGTAACCCGCACGGAGCTTGCTCATCAGACTCGTAATGGGGAGCAGCGGAAACGGCGGCAGCTTGTACATCTGCTTCAGCTGATACGTCAGGATATCTTTAATCGAAGTATAGGCGCAGTCCGATACGATGCATTTGACCTGTTCCGGCAGCTTCTCCCCGCTGGTCATAAGCACGGTGGCGCCGCCCATCGAGACCCCATGCAGCAGCATCTGCGTCTGCGGTCCACTCCGTTTCACAACATAACCGATCCACCTGATAATGTCCCGGCGATCCGGCCAGCCGAAACCGATGTAGCTTCCACCGCTTTGTCCATGGCCCCGGTTATCGGGCATAAGCACATGAAAGCCCATCTCATGATAGAGCTTGGCGAAAGCGCCCATTTCCCTACCTTGACTATAATAGCCATGAACCAGGACTACCGTACGATCGGATGGCTCGGCGGACGGAATGTAATACCCCGTTAATGAAAGCCCATCCTCGGCCTGCAAATGAAGCGTTTCAAGCGGCTGGCTCTTCAACCATTCCTCTTCATGCTCCCACGGGTTATCCATCTTAATAAGGGAGGGATCCTCCTCCAGAAAATCCTTTTTGCTGCGCCGGATCCCGACATTATAGAAGTACATACTGGCTCCTAATAGCACGAGCACAATCAAAATAAGACAAACGATGACCGTTATTACTGCCGTCATGATTTCCTCCCACTACCTGCTGAATCACGCCGGGGCGTGCATCATATATATAGAATTTCTTATCTCTTAAAATAACACCCGCTGCAGCCCAGTGACAATGAAATGTTCCATGATGCCAAAAGAAAAAGCAGCCTCCGGCAGATGACCGGTACGGCTGCTTTATCTCTTCTCATGATTCCTGCCAGCCCTCCCCTATTTCCCCTGATCCCTCATCATGGCACGCAGTGCCTCGCGATAGGCATCATCAGAGCTTGGATCAGGCTTCTTCACAGGCGGCGGACTACTCTCTTCTTCAACAGGTGTATGACCTGCAAACTTCCGAAGGGCTTCACGATAGGCACGGTCACCGTCGCTGGCCGACCGATGCGCTTCAGACTCGGCCTCCACCAGCGCAATTCTATCTGGAGCTTCCGGCGCGATCACTCTTTGCTCTTGTTCAACCGTTGCGTGCGATTCCACTGGAGGGGCAGGAGTTACTACAGCAGCCGGCGCTGCTGGGGTTGAAGGCGCAGCGGGCGGAGCAGAGGAAGCTGCAGGTTCCTCCCTGACATCCTGACGTTTGCCCGACCTCTTCGTTAAACGGGAGTTATATACAAAAAGAAAAATAAGCGCCACAATGGCGAGTACAACAAAAGCAATGACCATATGGCATTCACCCTACCTTGCCGTAGATGAAGCAACCAGCTGCTTGGTTACCTCAGCTACCCGTCTGCCTAACGCACGACCGAGGATCAGATCATTTTCACTTGGTAGGTTCTTCGGATCATTCTCCGACAGCTCAACAGGACAGGTTACGCCAACACCGTAGTATGATCCGTATAATGCATTTTCCGGAATATTCCCGGGCAGTCCGACAATAATCATGCCGTTATGAAGCATCGGCGTAATCAGGTTGATCAGGGTCGACTCCAGTCCGCCGTGAACAGTAGCTGTTGTGCAAAATACGCCCCCGACTTTCCCAACCAGCTTGCCCTGTGCCCACAGGTAGCCCAGGCGGTCAATCCAGTTTTTGAGTCCGGCGCTGATCGTACCGAAATGACCCGGGCATCCCCAAATAATCGCATCCATATCCTCCAGCTTGTAGATATCAGCATCATTCACGTGGGAAATTTCGGCTTCGGCCCCGTCTACGGCGGTCACACCCTCCATCACAGAGCGCGCAAGCGCCTCGGTATGTCCATTCTCACTATCATAAATCACATATATTTTCATGCGGAATGTCCCCTTTTCCATGCTTTGATTCCTTATTTATCCCCAGAAGATCTCCATTTATCCCAGCACTCTAGTGAGTCCGAAAAAAGCAACGAAGCTGAATATGAATTCTCCGTTTAGGGGATGCTCTCTGTAATTGGCTAAAGATAGCAACCATTTAGGAGGAGACAACACGTTATGAACTCACGCGCACTTCTTGTCAATGTACTCGTCGTCATTATTGTGCTCGGACTGGGCGGAGCGGCGATCTACTATTACAATCAGACATCCAGCTACGTCAAAACGGACAATGCCCAGGTAACCGGACAAGCCGTTTCGATCGCTGCGCCAGCTGCTGGTAAACTGGACACCTGGAATGCCCAAGTCGGTCAATATTTTAAAACCGGTGATGTGGTCGGGAGTGTAACTGCTCAGGGCACCCGGGTCGATATTACCGTTCCGCTCAGTTCAACAATCGTTCAGCAAACGGCCATTCCTCATTCCTATGTAGCACCGGGGACCTCGCTGGCCAGAGGCTTCAATCTGAATAATCTGTGGATTTCGGCCAATATAGAAGAAACCAAGCTGGATAAAATCAAGGTTGGTCAAACGGTGGATGTCTATGTAGATGCTTTTCCAGATACAACGCTCACCGGCAAAATCGATCAGATTGGTCTGGCCACTGCTTCGACGTTCTCCATGTTTCCAAGTACGAACTCCAACGCCAACTACACCAAAGTGACGCAGGTCGTGCCCATTATCATCACGATTGAGGGCTACAAAGGTCTCGGAATTGTCCCTGGCATGAACGCTACCGTCCGAATTCACATTTAGCGAGGGGGCAGGTCCTGCCATGGAAAAAGAATTTCATATGGGGCGCACGCTCACCGTACTGCTGCTTGGAGCGTTCATCTCCATTCTGAACCAGACGCTGCTGAACGTAGCCATCCCCCATTTGATGAATGAATTCAATGTATCGGCTACGACCGTCCAGTGGCTGTCCACTGCCTATATGCTGGTGAACGGCGTGCTGGTGCCGGTTACGGCGTTTTTGATTAACTCTTACGGAACAAGGGCTCTCTTCATGTCCGCCATGGGATTGTTTACCGCCGGTGCCGTGCTGTGCTCGCTTAGTAATTCCTTCGTGCTCATGCTCGTTGGACGGATTATTCAGGCCAGCGGCGCAGGGATTATTATGCCTGTGGTAATGAACGTATTTCTGACGGTCTTTCCACCTGAAAAAAGGGGCACCGCGATGGGCACGATGGGGATCGCCATGATGTTCGCACCTGCCCTCGGGCCGACGCTGTCCGGCTGGATTGTTGAACACTACACCTGGCGGATCCTGTTTCTCATGGTCATTCCGCTGGCGCTGCTGGATATCCTTTTTGCCTTCAGGTGGCTGACCAACGTCAACAAGCTCACCAAGCCGAAGTTCGATTTTTGGGGTGTGGTTTTCTCAACGCTTGGCTTCGGAATGCTGTTATACGGCTTCAGCTCCGCAGGAGACAAGGGCTGGGAGAGCTTTACCGTACTCGGTTCCCTGTTTGTCGGAATTGTCTTCATTATGCTGTTCGTCCTGCGTGAACTGAAAATAGAAGTTCCCATGCTTGAGTTCAGGGTCTTCAAATATGATATCTTTACAGTCTCAACCATTGTCGGCGGGCTTGTTAACATGGTCATGTTCGGTGCGATGCTGCTGCTGCCGATCTATCTGCAGAACATCCGCGGCTTCACGCCCCTTCAGTCCGGCCTTCTCCTCCTGCCGGGCGCTTTACTGATGGGTGTGATGTCGCCGATCTCCGGCGCGATCTTCGATAAGATCGGGGCGAGACCGCTGGCAATTGTCGGACTGTTCATCACCGCCGTGATGACGTTTGAGTTCAGTAAGCTGACTTCGGACACCTCCTTCTCGCATCTGATGGTCATATATACCATACGGAGTTTTGGCATGTCGCTCATCATGATGTCCGTGCAGACCGAGGGTCTGAATTCGCTGCCGCCGCGCCTCGGCGCCCACGGTACGGCCATGTCCAATACGATGCGGCAGGTGGCCGGGTCCATCGGAACCGCCCTGCTCATTACCGTGATGTCGACCCGGGCAACCACTCATATCGCCGATGCCGCCAATCACTACACAGCCGATAATCCCTTTATAGGCGAGGATTTGGCCGCGCTGAGCCAGAGTATGTCCACGACGGCCGGTGTCCCTGTAGAGACGGGCTACAGCTTGGTATTACAAAGCGTGTTCGGGATCGTCTCCGAAAAAGGCACCATCGAGGGGATCAACGATGCCTTTATTGTGGCAACCTGGATTGCCATCATTGCCTTGATTTTGTCCTTCTTCCTGCGCAGAGCGCGCAAGCCGGCGAAGAAGCCGAAGCATGCCAAGTAACAGGTAACGTACACAAAAGCCGCTATCCTTTGATCTATAATCAAAGAAATAGCGGCTTTTATTAGTAAAACATGCCGGTTATTGAGAATAAGAAGTTACTTCATGAGTCCCCAAGCTTTAAGAATCGCGTCATGAACGTACGTATTTTCATGGACGCCGGTGAAGAGCTCCGCGCCGCTTCCCATCGCAGTCAGTGGAATATCAACTCCGGTATGTCCCGAAGTCGTCCAGTCCACGAAGAACTGCTCCTTGGAGCCGTAGATACTGAATGGTCCATCCTCTTTCGAGATTCCGTCACCAGACTCATCCTTATCATCCACACCTTCGAGTGCAAAGCCGCCGGTTTCATGATCAGCCAGCACCAGTACTAGCGTATCCGGATGCTTTTTCGCGAATTCTTTGGCAACGCCCACCGCTTTATCCAGCTCCTGTCCGGCCTTGATCGTCAGCTTCGCGTTGTTTTCATGCGCCATTTCATCGGTTCCTTCCTCTTCAACCATCAGGAAAAATCCTTTTTTGTTCGTGGAGAGGGTATCCAGCGCCTTCTGCGTCATGTCCTTCAGCGGTACAACCGGGTTGTACACATCGCCTTCTCCCTCAGGCTTTTGCTGGAACATCTCCTCATTAGCGAACAGCCCGAGAATTTTTCCGTTCTTCGCTTTTTGCAGCTCCTCTTTGCTCGTCACATATTGATAGCCGAGTTTTTTGGCGTGATCCACCAGATTGCCTTCCGTTCCTTTGCTTTCTTCCGTTGGGTCTTCGGCGGGATGATCTTCGAATTTACCCGGATTGCCGGCAGGATACCAGAAATCTTCTCCGCCTCCGAGCAGCACGTCTACCTTGCTGTTATCGAGATATTGCTTTGCGATCTTGCTTTGCTGTGAACGGTCCTCAACATGGGAACCAAACACCGCCGGTGTCGCATCTGTAATCTGGCTAGTCGTCACGAGACCCGTTGATTTGCCGAGACCTTTTGCAACTTCCAGCAGGGTTTTAACAGGTTTTTTATTCGCATCAACGCCTACGGCGCCGTTATATGTTTTGACACCGCTGGCAATCGCTGTTCCTGCAGCAGCTGAATCGGTTACTGCGGTTGTAGAATGGGTGCGGAGAAATGCGGAATAAGGCATATCGTCCATCTGAAGGTTGCCATTTAAACCAACTGTATTCAGGCGGATGGCATCCCGCTGCGCTGCTCCCATGCCGTCACCGACAAACAGGATTACATTTTTTGCTTTCGTGGGCGCTGCGTTCCCTTTGGCTTGAACAATCCCTCCGGAAATCACAAGACTTACAGCCGCTGTCAGGCACAGTGCGGCTTGTACGATGCTCCGTTTCTTTCTTATCATCACATTTCCTCCTTTGGTTGAATGATACTAGAGTTAGTATAGAAGGAAACTGTTAAACAAAATGCTAATAAATGTTAAATGTATGTATAAAATCTCTTTTCATATAGATAAAATTGAAATAAAGGAAAGGGGCAGGCTTTATTTCATTTTATATAGATAAATTGAGATAAAGGAAACGACAAGCTTTATTTCATTTTATATAGAAGGAAGATTATGATATATTTCATATCAGGTGGGTCCGTTTCAACAGGCTTTTTTATGGAGATGGATCTCAGGATTGAATATGAACTCACGTGTGGTGAAGGAGGAAATACAAGTGGAATTCAGAATTGAAAAAGACACCATTGGTGAAATTAAAGTTCCTGCGGACAAGCTGTGGGCAGCCCAAACGCAGCGGAGCTTTGAAAACTTCAAAATCGGCACAGAAAAAATGCCGCTGGAACTGATCCGCGAATTTGCGATCCTGAAAAAAAGTGCGGCTCTTGCCAATAAAGAGCTGGGCAAGCTCAACGCCGAGAAGGCCGATGCCATCGTGGCAGCAGCCGATGAGGTCATCGCAGGCAAGCTGAACGATCACTTCCCGCTGGCTGTTTGGCAAACCGGAAGCGGCACCCAGTCGAATATGAATGTGAATGAGGTTATCGCGAACCGCGCCAACCAAATGCTTCAGGAAAAAGGCAGCGAGCAGCGCATTCATCCGAACGATGACGTCAACAAATCGCAAAGCTCGAACGATACGTTCCCAACAGCGATGCATATCGCGGCACTCATTGCCGTTGAGGATCAAGTCCTCCCTGCCATCGCCAAGCTGAAGGAAACGTTCCTTACGAAGAGCGAAGAGTATATGGATATTATCAAAATCGGCAGAACGCATCTGCAGGATGCTACTCCGCTTACGCTCGGCCAAGAAATCAGCGGCTGGCACCGTATGCTGGAGAAAAGCGAAAGCATGATCCGCACCAGCATCGAATCGCTGCGTGAGCTGGCGATCGGCGGAACAGCTGTCGGCACAGGCATTAATGCTCATCCGAAGTTCGGCGACATGACGGCTGCCAACATCAGCAAGCTGACCGGCAAAACCTTCACCTCCGCCTTGAACAAATTCCATGCGCTCACAAGCCATGACGAGCTCGTGTATGTTCACGGCGCGCTGAAAGCGCTTGCCGCCGATCTCATGAAAATCGCCAACGATGTGCGCTGGCTGGCCAGTGGTCCGCGCTGTGGCATTGGTGAGCTTGTTATTCCTGCCAACGAGCCGGGCAGCTCCATTATGCCGGGTAAAGTGAACCCTACTCAAAGTGAAGCGATCACGATGGTCGTATGCCAGGTTATGGGTAATGATGCTGCAATCGGCTTTGCTGCCAGCCAAGGCAACTTTGAGCTGAACGTGTTCAAGCCGGTGATCATTTTCAACTTCCTGCAATCCGCACGCCTGCTGGCGGACGCAATGGTATCCTTCAATGACCACTGCGCCGTAGGCATCGAGCCAAACCGTTCCGTGATTGAACGCAATCTGAACCAATCGCTGATGCTGGTAACGGCACTCAATCCGCATATCGGCTATGAAAATGCCGCAGCGGTAGCCAAGATGGCTCACAAGGAAGGACTGACCTTGAAGGAAGCGGCTCTGAAGAGCAACCTGCTGACCGAAGAGCAGTTCGATGCTGTGGTGCGTCCGGAGCAAATGATTCATCCGAAGGAAGACTAAACTCTTTCATAAATAAATATAAGCAGCCTATCCGATTATGGATGGGCTGCTTTTTTGTGTACACTTTGTTTTAAAAGGTATCGGGCATTTGTTGCTTAGAACTGCTCTTGAAGTGCCCCTTCGCATCCAATCTTGGGTGCTGCGGATATTGTTTGCTCTTGTGACAGCAGCTGTGACTTACGGGCGCTATAATATCTCGCAAATCGGACTGAATACGCCAGCATGTAGAGTACCAGCAAGGAAGCCAGAATATTCAATACGATCAGCGACACATGCAGGTCGAAGAAATACGTCAGAATGCCGGTGCCCACAATGGGAACGATAAAGCCGGAGTATCCAGCCAAATAGAAGCTTGTAATTACTTTCGGACGCTCCTCCGGATTGGGAAGCTCTCCGGCAAGCTGCAGACTGATCTGGAACGTCCAGCCGCTGCCGATTGCCTGAACAAGAACTCCGATCCAGAGCAAGATGATGCTTCCCGTTGAACCCGAGAATACGACGAGCCAGGCACCTATAGCCAGCAATACAATACCGATACGCAGGCGGGTTACCGGGTATTTAACCCATGGAAGCAGCTGCATGAGGGCTCCGCCTCCCAGAAGCAGCAGAATCAGCAACCCTGACACGGAAAGATTAGTAGTATGGATCACACTTTTTACAAAGGAAGGGATCAGTGAAAGGATGATTCCGTTCAGCGTAAACAACGTAAAGATCGGTAGGGCACTGAAAGACCAGAAATGGCGGCGGATATCTGCGGGAACTCCGAGAGAAATAGGTGCAGGTGCCGTTTCGTCCCTACTTTTCTGTGCCTCGAAGTCATGATCCTTTAACGTTTCAAGAGCAGCCCAAGCGCTAACCAGCAGTAAGGTCAAGAACCAGAACGGCACTCGCAGCGGCATGACATGCACATATTGGATGACGAGTCCGGTCAGTGCCGGCCCGAGACCAAAACCAACGGACACCGTGATTCCCGATAAGGTGATTGCTTTTTTCGCTTGGCCTTTGGGACTCTGCTGCAGCAGGAAAGCTACTGCCGTTCCCGTAAAGGTGCCGTATGCAATGCCTTCGAGTATCCTCGCCGCATAGACCAGCCACGCCTGCTGACTCCCCATAAAAAGAATCGTAGCCGCGATTGAAATCCAGATACTGATGCGAAGAACTCTTTTTAATCCCCACCTGCTTCCTCTTGATCCCACTATGAGCAGCGACGGCAGCAGGAAGAGGGCATAGACCGCAAATAAGATCGTAATCTGCAGGCTGCTTAATTGATAATGCTCCTGATAGAGCGGGAATAGCGGTGAGGTGAAGGTGGCTCCGACGGACATCATCAGAATGACCCATAACATTCGTTTCATTGACATCATCTCCATTTCTAGAATGGCCGTTCAAGAATAAAGCAAAAAAATAGGAGCCTACTCTCTCATTATTCCAAATAATACTTGAACAAGCATTCAAAAATAACCAAAAAAAAAATTACAGCATGACCGAAATTGCCACTTTACAGAAATCTTCAAGCACGCTGCGATCCGCCGCAGTCCGCGCCATCACATGCAGCCCCTGTTTGGTTCCGGCGAGAAATCGCGCCAGCTCGCGGGGACTGTGTTTGCTTTTCAGGCATCCTTTTTTCTGTGCACGCATTAAGAAGCTAAAAAATAAAGCCTCCGTATTCGTCGCATGGGCCTCAATCCGGCTGGCCACATTCGGCACATATACCACGGGTCCAAGCGTCGTATTCGTCATTAAACAGCCGCGCCCATGTGCCGCGTTGTTCATGGATATATCGATCACTTTGGAGAAATAGCGTTCCAGCTGTTCCTTGGGCGAATCGCTGTTTTCTTTTAAAATATAATTATAATTTTCATCAGCCCGTTCACTGAAACGGTCCAGGCAGGCCAAGAATAACTCATGTTTATCCCCAAACGTGTCGTAGAGACTGCCCCGGTGAATCCCCAGGTGATCACACAGATCCTGAATAGAAGTGCTTTCATAGCCCTTCTCCCAGAATAGGTCGAGTGCCTGATCAACAGCCTTTTCCTGGTCAAACTCTTTATGTCTCCCCACGGATAGTCCCCCTTTCGTGTAATTAATATAATTTTTCTTGAACGATAAGTCAAGTATTAGACAACCTTGAACGATTACAATGGACCCCATCCCTGCATAGAGCTTGACCTCAACTATAACAGGGGTGCCTCTCGGTCTGTAGACCTTTGAAGACACCCCTCATCATCATGTATTAAACATTACTCTTTATTCTCTGATTGCTGCTGGCCAAACGCTTCCTTCGCGTCTTCTTCCATTTCCTTTGCAAACTCTTCTCTTTGCTCGTCAGGTACCGGCATTTGGTTCAGCTTCGTGGTTTGCACCTCATACTTGCTTGGCTCCTGGGAATTGTTGCTCATCTTACTTGCACCCCCTTTAATTTACCAACTTGCCCATATGTAGGATGCGGCGATGAGCCTCTTTTTATGCACTCAACGGGACGAATGATATCCTCCCACGCATCCCCAATAAAAATAGAGCCATACCGCTTCCTAGCAGCATGACTCCAATATATCCGTTCACTTCACCATAAACGCCTCCGGACGATCCAGCCGGTACAGATTGCGGTACCGCTCGGACGTTGCCATCAGTTCCGCATGGGAACCTCTCATCTCTATGCGTCCGTTCTCCATGAAAATGATCTCATCCATATGCTCGGCACCCACCAAATGATGCGTCACCCAAACCAATGACTTGCCCTTCATCGTATCCAGGATCGTTGCGAGCAAATCATTTTCGGTGCGCGGGTCCAGTCCAACGGTCGGCTCGTCAAGGATGACAACCGGATTGTTCTGGAGAAGAACCCTCGCCAGCGCGATCCGCTGGCGCTCACCACCTGAGAAGCGCTGCCCCGTCTCATGCATCGGTGTTTTGTAGCCGAGAGGCAGGGACTCGATTAGCTGATCCAGCTTAACCTGACCGGCCGCGCGCCGGATATCCTCGTCCTCGGCATCACGGTCGCCAAGGCGGATATTGTTCGCCACGGTCGTGTCGAATAGATGCGGGCTCTGATTCAATACGGAGACTGCCTGCGGCATTTGGTCGCCAATCGCATACGCATCCATGCCATTTAATCGGACGGTTCCTGATGAAGGTGCCAGAGCCCCCTCGATCAGCTTGAGCAGCGTCGATTTGCCCGCCCCGCTGCGGCCGATAATCGCAATCCGCTTGCCCTGCGGCAGATCGAGCGATACATCCTGCAGCGACCAGGGCGAAGCTTCATCATAGCGGAAGCTGACGTTTTGCACGGTTAGATGGACATCGGATGCTGCCATTTGGCGAACTTCCTCTGCGGAAACGCGTGAAACGTTCTCTTCCGTCCCATCCGCGCCGGCAGTCCGGCCGATGTCACGGAGCCGCTGCAGTGAGCTCTGGTAGCTTGGTATTTTTTCAATCGCTTCAGATACCGGCATGAATGCATCCATAACCGGGAACATCACCAGCACAAAAGCCGCAATCAGCGTTGCCGGAATATGCCCGCCGGCATATTCGCGCGCTGCCCATACCACCATTGAAATGACGCTGAGGCCAATCACAACCTGCCCGATCAGCTGCCGCCAGCGTGCCCAGCTCTTGAGTTGGCTGTTCACCCGTGCCGCCTCACGCTCATCCGCTTCATAGGCTGCGAGAAACTGCGATTGTCTGCCGCTGATGACCCAGTCGCTCATGCCAAGCACGGCGTCGGTCAGCTTGCTGTATAAGCCGCTGCGCTGCTGCTTCGAGAGACGACTTTTCGCCTTGGTAATAAGCAGTGATACCCAAGGCAGAACCGCTACGAGAATAAAGATATACAGCGCCATGAAAAGCGCAAACTTGATATCAAACCATCCCAAGGCGGCAATGGAGGCAATATACATCACAAGCGCCACGACACTCGGAAATACGGTTCTGAGGTAAACATCCTGCAGGTATTGAATATCATCCGATAGGACGCCAAGCACATCCCCCGTACGAAACCGGGAGGATATGAACAACGCCTGCGGCTCCAGAATCCGGTACAATCTTGTACGCATTAGCGACACAATCCGCAGCACCGCATCATGGCTGACCAGCCGCTCCACATAATGGACCGCCGCACGCCCAATCCCGAAGGTGCGGACCAGAACGATCGGCACGTACACCATCAGGATATTTTCCGGACGGAGCGCCGCTTTGGAAATCAGGAAGCCCGAGGTGAACATGAGCATCGATGCCGTCAGGAGTGTAAGGCAGCCCAGCGCAATAATGATCAGAAATCGTCCCCAGTACGTACGCACATAGGGCCGCAGCCAGCTTTCTTCTCTCACTCTACTCCCCCCAATTGCGATTGTATCAGCTCATAGTAGACTCCCCTGCGGGCAATCAGTTCTTCATGGGTACCGGTTTCCGCTACTTTTCCGTGATCCAGTACGATAATCCGGTCCATATCCGGCATCCAATGCAAACGATGTGTCGCAAGGAATACCAGCTTATTCTCGAAAAGAGACAACATCGTCTGCTTCAGTTCATATTCCGTCTCTATATCCAAATGCGCTGTCGGCTCATCCAGCAGAATAACGGGCCGGTCGCTAAGAAAAGCCCGGGCCAATGCTACACGCTGCTCCTGCCCGCCGCTCAGCTGGCGGCCGCCATTCCCGATGATTTCCTCCGTGCCATGCGGCAGGCTGTGTACCAGCTCCGATAATCCCGCGGCTGCCACCGCCCGTTCCACAGCCGAGACATCCGCATCCGGCGAATAGAAGCGGATATTATCTTCTATCGTACTGCTGAAAATATAGGGATGCTGCGGGATATACGTCGTCAGCTTTCTCCAGGCATCCGTCGTAAGCGAGCCCAGGCGCTGATCGTCCAGCACCACACTTCCCGTCGACGGCTTCAGGAACCCGCCCAGTACATCAATCAGCGTGGATTTGCCGGCGCCGCTGGCACCAATAATCCCGATCCTCCCCAGCCCTTGCACATCCAGCGAAACCTCCTGCAGCGAATGCGGGCCTTCCTGCTGATGCTGCACACCTACACCTGACAGGATCAGGCGGCTATCCATCGTCCAGTTCAATTCTCTCTCTTCCTGACCCATACTTGGAATATCCGGTTCCTGCGTCAGCGGCTCATCGATGATAAGCTGCATCGCTGCTCCGGCTTCCTTGCCATCGAGCGTTGCATGAAAGTCCGCGCCTACCATGCGTACCGGCAGGAAATATTCCGGTGCAAGAATCAGTACCGTCAGTCCGGTCACCAGTGCCAGTTCACCGTTAACCAGCCGCAAACCGAGACCAACGGCGACCACAGCCACCGACAGCATGGTGAAAAAGTCCAGTGCGAATGAGGACAGAAAGGCCACGCGCAATGTGCGCATGGTCGCCGATCTGTAGCGGTCGCTCACCCGGGCGATGGTATCGCTGTGCGAGCGGCTTTGCCCCAGCAGCTTCAGGGTTTCCAAACCGCGCAGCGAATCCACAAAATGGTTCGAAAGCGTGCGGTATGTGTCCAGCTGCTTTTCTGTATGCTTTCGGGCAGCAAGCCCGATCAGAATCATAAATACAATCAGAATGGGCATCGACAGAATCAAAATGATCCCGGAAGTGATGTCCTGCATGAAAATATACACCAGGATAACCCAGGGAATGATCGACATCCCGGCCATCCGCGGCACAATCAGCTCCAGATAGTTCCGGAACTTCGCCGCGCCCTCCAGCACCAGAGTAACCAGGTTACCTGTGCCTTCCTGCTTCGCGAACCGGGGTCCGAGCTGGAACAGCTTCTCCATAACCTGCTTCCGCAGACTGGCACCTGTCCGCTCAGCGAACGCATAGCTGATTTTTTGCTGAATAAATCCGATGATGTGCCGGACCAGAAATGCACCGAGAAACATCATCATTTTATCGTATTGCGTGTGAAGCGGTTCACCGGCAAAGAGGGCGGAGAGGACCTCCGCCAGCCATCTTGCCAGTAGTATGATGGATACGCTTTGTACCAGCGTGAGCAGCAGAACAGCGGCAAGTGTTGGCTTTATCCCTTTGTAGCCCAGTAAATTGCGATCCATTAATACTCCAGATGCTTCTCGTGAACCCGTTTATGAAAGACGAAGTAGCTCCAGATCTGATAACCAAGCACGAAAGGCAGCAGGGATAAAGCCACAATGGTCATCACCTTAAGCGAGTAATGTCCGGAAGCCGCGTTGGTTAAGGTCAGGTTGAAGGCCGCATCAATCGAGCTGACCATGACATTCGGGAAGAGCCCGATGAAGAAGAAAGCAATCGTCAGCGCTATGACCGCGCCGGTCATACCAAATGCCCAGCCGTCTTTTTTCTTGCCGGAAAACAGAGCCGCCAGCGCAAATGCTATGATTATTACCGCAATGATAGCCATCAAAATGCCGCCACGAACCTCAAAAATTCCGGTATTGAAATACGTCAGGGTCAAGAAAGCAACTACCATCACGGCAAGTGGGACCATCAGATTACGTGCCATTTTACGTGCACGGTCCTGAAGATCACCGTTCACACGCAGCGTTGCAAATAGAAGTCCATGCACGAGGCAGAGCAGTACCATTGTCAGGCCGCCAACCACGGAATACACATTCACGATATCGCCGAAGAACGAAGCTCTCATCTCCATAGCCTGATCAATGGGAAGCCCTTGGATCAAGTCTGTGAACACCACGCCCAGCAAAAGCGGCGGCAGCAGACTGCCGGTAAAGATGATGACGTCCCAGGTTTTTTTCCAGGATTGCTTCTCCACCTTGCCCCGGTATTCGAATGCAACCCCGCGCCCGATCAGCGCCAGCAGCAGCAGCACTAGCGGCGTATAGAATCCGCTGAACAGCGTGGCGTACCAGTTCGGAAATGCGGCGAACATCGCGCCCCCCGCAGTCAGGAGCCATACCTCGTTGCCGTCCCAGAAGGGTCCGATCGAGTTGATGAGCAGCCGGCGCTCCCCATCTGTCTTTGCCAAGATGCCTGTAGACATTCCTACGCCAAAGTCGAAGCCTTCCAGAAAGAAAAAGCCGGTGAATAATACCGCAACAAGCACAAACCAGAGTTCATTAAGAGATAGCATGACGGTATCCCTCCTTATCAAATGGATCATGGGATTCTTCATGTTGAGGCTTCACTTCGTAAGGCCCCTTTTTAATCGTGCGAACAAACAGGTAGACCATGACCGCTCCCAGAATGGCATAAGCACCAACGAAGACGATGAGGGAGAACAGCACCTGGCCGGATGTCACGCTAGGCGAAACGCTGTCCGCTGTCGTCATGAGTCCGAATACGGTCCATGGCTGGCGTCCCATCTCGGTCATAAGCCAGCCGGACGTGTTAGCAATGACAGGAAGCGAAATGCTGAACAGCATAATCCGGTAAAACCATTTGTTTCTGTTTTCCAATTTTTTACGTGCTGCCAGGTATACGCCGTACAAGCTGAATACGATCATCAGCGAGCCTGCAGCCACCATGAAGCGGAAGCTCCAGAACGTGGTGCGGACCGGTGGAATGTAATCGCCGGGACCGTACTTTTGTTCATACTCCGCCTGCAGCTCCTTCATGCCCTTGACTTCGCCGGAGAACTTACTGTACGACAGAAAGCTGAGCAGATAAGGAATTTGGAACTCGCCTGTATTCTTCTGTTCTTTTGTATTGATCATTGCCGTTACCGTCCATGCAGCCGGATCGCCGCTGTTTTCCCAGAGCGCTTCGGTTGCAGCCATTTTCATCGGCTGTGTTTTGACCAGGTACTGCGCTTGCTGGTGACCGACCAAAGCCACGCCAATGGAAGTTACCAGCCCAACGATAACCGCAATCGTAAACGATTTTTTGAAAAATGCGACATCCTGCTTCTTCAGCAGCTTATATGCGCTCACGCCTCCGATTAAGAACGCTCCCGTCAGGAAGGCACCCAAAATGGTATGCGGGAATTCCAGCAGCAGCTGGCCGTTCGTGATCAGTGCAAGGAAATCATTCATTTCCGCGCGTCCATTATTCATGGTGAAGCCGACAGGTCTTTGCATGAAGGAATTCGCAGCCAGAATCCAGAACGCCGACATCACTGTCCCAATGGCTACCAGCCAGATACAGAGCGCATGGACTTTTTTGGATAACCGATCCCACCCGAAAATCCAAAGTCCGATAAATGTTGATTCCAGGAAGAAGGCGAGCAGCGCTTCGACCGCTAACGGCGCCCCGAATACGTCCCCGACGAATCGGGAGTAAGCCGACCAGTTCATCCCGAACTGGAATTCCTGCAGAATACCTGTGACCACTCCAATCGCGAAATTGATCAGGAACAGCTTGCCCCAGAACTTGGCCATTTCTTTGTATTCTTCTTTGCCTTTGACGACATACATCGTTTCCATGATTGCGATCAGAAGAGCCAAACCGATCGACACGGGCACGAAGAAAAAGTGAAAAATCGTCGTTGCTGCATACTGGATCCGAGACAGCATCAATACATCCATTTTTCTTCCCTCTTTCTAAAAGTTATTCTCAGAACCCTGTACTTCCCGGATTCGTGAACACACAAGTATTGGTTATCCTTCGGATTTTGCAAAATTCGTTTCCACGCTTTTTGACTTTTGCAATATCCTTTCCTTCATGTATTTTGGCAGACGAACGACGCCTCCAATGTGATAAATGTCACATTCTCCGGTCCAAAAATGAGTTAATGTGAATTATGTCACAAAATATTAAAAATTTTAGGCATTGCCCCTCGCCGGCTTATGATTGTACTTACATATCCACTCCAGTTACCGGTGCAGCCCATGATTTATTACCCAAAACCATCGCATTCATTACCAAAATCTCCCTGTGTTTATCAAAAAATCTTTCCTTGCGGCACTACTCCCTGAAAAGGATTATGCAAACAAACTTAATATCAGTAAATGGAGGTTCATGTGAATGAAACTGGCTCAAAAAATCACATTGGCAATGTTCTCCCTGCTCTTCATCATGGGCATGTCTGTAGGGCTGTTCGGGTACCGGATGGCGTACCGGCAGGTAGACGAGTCCGCAGGCATCGAGCTGGTGGGCTGCGCCAACATCACAACCGGACTGGTTGATCCGGCGGAGATTGAGGCATTATCCAGCGGTGAGACCACAGCAAGGGACAAGGTTGAGACAAGCATTGATTGGATTACCTCGCATAAGCCCATATTTAAAGAAGTTTTTATACTGACCATGGATGGCCGTGTCCTCGCAGCCGACAGCAAGCTCAAAAAAAGGGGGTATGAAGCAGGGAGTGCCTTTTATCTCGATTCCGCAGACGCACAAATGATAAAAACCATGAAGCATCCTTTATATTCACAGGTATATACATATAACCATGTCCGGCTGAAAACGGGTTATGCGCCTATTTTTCAAAACAATGATCCCACCAAGGAAATCGTCGGTCTGCTCGCAGTTAATTTCGATGCTTCTATCATTCAGGAGCGTACCCTGGAGATGATCGTTAAGCCTTATGCCCTGGGGGCTGCAATGCTAATGGCTACCGCTATCGTTATCTATGTCATGGTCAGCCGGATGGTAAGACCGCTCTCTGTGCTGACCCGCCAGGTGGAACATGTAGCTGCAGGCGACTTGACCCTTGGCCCGCTCTCCTTCACCCAACGTGATGAAATCGGCCGTCTGGCGCGGAGCTTTGATCAGATGACCCAAAATTTAAAAAATATTATCACGGAAGTCCGTGATACCTCGCGGCATGTCTTGGCGTCGGCGCAGCAGCTCTCCGCCAGCGCGCAGCAGACGGGCGAGGCCGGTGAGCATACGGTGCTCGTCACAGCCGAGCTGGCAGAAGGCGCTGAAAAACAGCTTGAAATTCTCGGAAAAGGGGCTGCTCTGGTGCAGGATATGTCCAGCTTCATCCGCAATATCTCCTTGAATGCTGAACAGGCGCTGTTCTCAGCAAGCGGCAATCTGGAGAAAGCGAATACCGGCTCCCAATCCATGAAAAATACTGCACTCCAGATGAACCTCGTCAATAGAACCTTTGCGGAGCTGGCGCAAACGATCCAGCTGCTGACCAACCATTCCCATGACATCAAAAGTGTATTGGATATCATCTCGGACATTGCCAAAGAGACGCATCTGCTCGCCCTGAATGCGGCCATTGAGGCCGCGAGGGCCGGTGAAGAAGGCCGCGGATTCTCTGTCGTGGCAACCTCCGTTCGTAAGCTGGCCGAGCGTTCCGCAAGCTCCGTGGAGAGAATTGAAGCCATGGTACTGAATACCTTGGATATCATGGAAACGGCCGGAACCAGCATGCAGCAGACCGCTCTTCAGATTGCGCAGGGCAGTGAGCTCATCACATCTGCGGGCAACTCTTTCCATCTGATTGAGCATTCAGCCGGCCAGATTGCTAAGCAGAGCCAGTATATTTCCTCTTCCGTACACCAGTTGTCGGAAAGTGCGAGGCAGCTCGTTAACTCTATACAGACCATCGTCGATGTCGCCAATCAGACCAGCGACAGCGCACAGAGCATGTCGGCCGCTTCCGAACAGCAGCTGGCGGCCATGGAGGAAGTCGATTCATCGGCCTATTTTCTCTCCACCCTGTCGGAGAAGCTTCAGCATCTGATCGAAAGGTTCAAGCTCTAGATTGCTATAAATGAACAAAACAAAAGGGACTGTTCAAGCCTTAGCGGCCCGAGCAGTCCCTTAAACATGTTCAATTCATCCTCTATGTCTTCACCCTGTGACAGGCGTTTTTCGCTCATTCATGCTAGTCCCGTGATACATAATACTTGTTGGTCATGTACCAGGCATCGCCTTTGTCTGTCGACACTCTGCCCTTCTTCTTGTCCAGAAACACGATCTCCTTACATTTGGAACAATACCATTTCGTCGTGTAGTATTGGGAAAAGGTCGTGTAGGTAGTACCGCACTTGCAGTCGACTTTAAAGTATACACGGTTCTCTTCATACGCTTTGGACAGCTGGTCGGCATTATCCGGTTCGGCCGGCGGGTTGCCTACGGGCTTGATGACTTCAGCGTAATTGGAAAAACGATTATGCACTTTAAAATCCGCAACCAGCTCTGGATTGAGGCCAAAAAACTCTTTGCCAATAGCTGTGATGAATTTCGCATCGGTACGATAGCACTCGATCCATTCCTGAATTTGCTTATTCGATAAAGGTACAGTTCCTTTAATGCCACTATTCAAGGTGTAGGTCATGATGGTCAGATTCTCATTGTCTTCATAGAACATTAATTCAGAAACCTCCTTATGATTTCATCTATTAATGTACTACTTCTTCGGTTCATAATCAAAGTGTGAAATATAGGCAGTAAAGTGCAAACAGGAAAATATCTCACGGCCTATTCTCACGAGAGTCAGACCGTTTGTTGAGCGGCAAAAAGCTATTGAGAAGCACGTCTATATTTCATTACTTTTCGGTACATTCTTTTATCAGAAAGCTGGTTGAAAATATACGGATCAGGATTCGTGTTTACTTCCAATATCCACGGCGTCCAGGTACGGTCAAATCCAATATCAAGTCCAAGTTGTCTGAAGCCAGGATATTTGGCATGCATATGACGAGCTACTTTAACGCCCAGTCGTTCCAGCGTCCCTATCGTTTTGGTCATTTGATTCTGGGATAAATGTGCGCCCAGCAGACGATTGACATCCATTGGCTTTCCGCCGCTATGGTAATTCGTCACAATTTTCCCCGGATGCGCTACCCTTCCGATCAGCCCCGTTGTTTCCCATATTCCCTTCGGACTCAGCTGAACCATCACGCGAATATCAAAACGGCGGTGATTGTATTTCACCAGATGAATCCCTTTCTGAATAAGGTAGCTTCTGCTTCCGGTTAATTTTATAAGAGAATCATAAAATGAATCGAAATCTTTTTTTATATTGACCTTGGTTCCCAACTGATGCGAATAACCTCCTGACTCCAGCTTCTCCACCCGGATCACACCGTTGCCAAAGGTCCCTACATCAGGCTTAACATATACCATTTTATAGGCATTGAGCATAGACTTCAAAGTCGACTTACTTAACTTTCGTGTATCCGGTATAACCGACTTTACATCATCATGAACCACAAGCAGTTTCGTTTTAGTCCACTTACTCATCAGGGTTCTACGCAGTTTCTTTTTCTCAGTCATCTCATAACCTCTCCATTCCGGCCATTTAAGTAGCAAAGACAGTATAGTTTATGCACGAATTCCGGCAATGAACAGGCTATTGTTACCCTTATCGCAATGATAGGCTGCCTGTGAGGAAGAGAAATTTGAATCTATGAATTACAGCTTGCGAAGCAGCACACAGTACATGGGCAAAGCGGCTATCTCGCCGATCAATCCATCGCCCTGAACTTTTGCTGAACCCGGTCTCCGGTTAGCCTCTTTATATTCAAAAGGACCAGAAATAAGTGAACAACGCATAAAATCCCCCTGCAAAGGGGGATTCGGCATGTTTTTAATCATACGTTAATTGGTTTAATGATCCCTTGCGGAAAGCCAGCTTCCAGGCGATGAGATTGAGGACCAACAGCAGCAGCATCCACAGGTACTCACCATACGCTAAAAATGTAAAGCCCAGGTGGGCACCTGCGAATGCGCCAAGCAATATCATCAACCCCAAGAAAACAAAAGTATTCCCAGATTGCGTGTTCTGAAAAGGCCTCGAAAAAGGCAGCTCCTTTTCAAGCACCATAAAGCTGATCACCGTATACAGCAGAACGCTAAGCAGAATGACGACAAGATCGGGAATAATCCTCGCCCCGAAAATAAACAGAAAAACAACGGACTGAAACACAAACACCGGCCCGAACAGCCTGGCGATCATCGCCTTCACAGCCCCTTTATAGATCGGTGCGGTATTCTTCAGCGGAATGGTCTGGTAGATCCATGCTCCTTTAGAGCTGCCGGAGAACCTGAGCATCAGGACGATGGTCGGAATCATCATCGCACAGAAATACAGAAACAGATAACCCCTGCCCTCTCTCATCCCAGCGAAACCGCTGTTTGAACGCAGTATATTAAACATGAAAATAAACGGAAAGATCAGAGAGAAGCCCAGCTGCGGATATACCTTCAGCTTGAAATCCCGCTCCCGCCCCATCATGTCCCAGGAGAAGCGGAAGAACAGCCTTTCGATATTCCCCCGGCAAAATAAGACGCTGAGCCGATCCGCTAGCCGGAGCCGGTTCACTTTCCCCCGTGCCTGATGGGTGGCGAGTTTTTGCAAATTCCGTTCGAAGGAAGGCATCAGTAAGGAATAAATCCATAACGCGGCCAGCGGACCAACCACGGACAGCACCGAGAAAATAATAACATACGTATTCCCGCCTTCGCCTAGCAGCCATTCAAAAGGCGATGCGAACCAGGTAGGGAAGATAAATAGTTCCCACCATTTCGCCGTAAAGGCCACCTTAACATCCATCAGATTAAATAATCTGGAGATGAACTGGTAGCCGACGGTCATGGCAATGGTCAATCCGATCTGAACATAGTTGATAATATCCTTCAGCTTCTCCCCGTCAAAGAAACGCAGCACGAGCCAATACAGCGCCGCCGTCAGTACGACGATAAACACGTCCATCAGGATGATTTCCACGATAAACAGCAGGAAAAAGAGAATGCCATGCCTGTACAGTCCTACCAAGAGAGGCAGTACGGTCAGTGATCCGGTCAGCAGCAGCAGGTAGATTGTCACATGCAGCAGCTTTGCCATATTGATCGCCTTGCGCTGAACCGGTTTGGAAAATAAAATATTGCGGTCACGGACATCCAGCAGCACCGAGGAAAAATCGGAAATCATGGAAGTCGTGATCATAAACATGAGTATGCCGAACACCAGGCTCATCTGAAACATAAAGTTCATCTTCATGGCCACGAACGGCACCAGCACCAGGCTGAGCACAATATATATCCACAGCGACTTAATGAACTGATTGGACAGCGTGGCGGGATCCGCATTTTTGGAGGATTTCTGAAGCAGCGTTGGCGCTCGGCGTCCATCCATCAGCAGTTTGATCTCCAGAATCTTACGCATCACCGGGTAATCCACGCCGAATTTCTCAAACACATTCCGCAGCGGGTCCAGAATACGAAGCCATTTTATCGTTCCCATAGGCTACACCTCTTGGACGATCGATACAAATGACGCCGCCACATCCTTATATTCATGAAATCCCGTTAAATCGTTGAAAATCTGCTCCAGCGAGCGCTCATGCGACTGCTCCCGCAGCTCCTCAAAGCTGCCATCAGCGACAATCTGCCCCCCGTTTAACAGCAGAATACGGCTGCTGATCTTCTCCACAACGTCCATAATATGCGATGAATAAAAAATCGTCTTGCCTTCCGCCGCCAGCGCGGCCAGAATTTCCTTCACGATCATGACGCTGTTGGCGTCCAGACCGCTCAGCGGCTCATCCAGGAACAGGATGTCCGGATTATGCAGCAGACTCGATATGAGGAGCACCTTCTGCCGCATACCTTTACTAAATGAAGATATCCGGTCAAAATAAACCTCTTCCAGCCCGAATTTAGCCATCAAACGTCTCGCCTTATGATCAGCCTTCCGCTGCGTAAGTCCATATAGCTCACCCACAAACCCCAGATACTCCTGCGCAGTGAGACTGTCATACAGCTCCGCCACCTCAGGCACATAGCCTATACGCCGCTTGTATTCGATGTCCCCGTCCGCGATGTCCCTGCCAAAGATCCGCACCTCTCCCTGGTAGCCCTCTACCAGACCGAGCATGATTTTGACCGTTGTGCTTTTGCCCGCGCCATTTGGACCGATATAACCGATAATTTGCCCCTCGTACACGTCCAGATCAATCCCCTGCAAAATCGGCTTGCTTCCATAACTCATTTCCAAATTGCGGATGGATATTACGCGTTCTTTTGAGGTTTCCGCCGTTTCTATCAATTCGCATCTCTCCCTTGGGTCTTGCCTTATGTATTTTAAAAACCTACCACTTCCAAATACTAACATAATTTCTAGCTGAGCTGGTATGATCCTGAATTTTCATAGAAAAGAAAAAAGGAAGCCCCTGATCGGACTTCCTTCTATCAAGTATACTATCTGCGAATCAGGTCTTCACGCAGCGGCGTGAAGCAATCAAGCAGCGCGCTCGGCTCAAGTGCCTTGGCCCCATGTCTCGCACCGCCTGGAATGACAATGGTCTCACCTGCGGTGATGATGGTCTTCTCGCCATCAATGGTGAATTCGATCTTTCCCTTCAGGCAGTAAGACATCTGCTCATGCGGGTGTGCATGCTCATAGCCTTCCGCACCCTCCTCAAAATGAACCTCCATCATCATTAGCGATGCGCCCGGCTGCATGATTTTACGGATCACGCCCGGTTCGGCATCTTCCCATTTTCCAATGTTGCTCATATGAGTTCCTCCTTATTCTCAGTTGCCAGGATGATTTGCCCTTTTAAAAAGCCTTAGCAATCTCGATTTTCTGCGTTCGGCCGTTATCCGTTAAGTATAGATTAAAGCTAAAGCCCTGATCATCCATAAAATAGGATACATATTTGCCGCGCTCACTATGGTGCTTGGGTACAAGCAGCGTAGCGATCCGGTGTGATGCGGCGGACTGAGTTTCAGCGCTGAGATGCCAGTGCTTTGCCAGCCCCTCGATCTCTGCCGGATCTACGCCGGTGAACTCATCCGACTGGGTCAAAACCAAATCCCCTGACGAGCTGAAAATAAACCTGCCTTCCATGTCTGCTTGCTGGCCATGAACATGGAACGACTGCCCTTTCAGTTCCATTTCATAGAGCGTATGAAACAGCCACTGAATCCGGCCCGGCTGCTCCAGATCGACGGAATCCACAATGACGAAATAAGCATTCTGCACAAAATAGATTTCCCGCTTATACTGCTTCAAATAGGGGATATGCTCAAGATAAGCCTGCGTCGGATTCATGCGCACATAGGCATAATCCTTACTCTGAAAGGCATCCTCCACTTCACCCTTCGCTGCAATGTTGAGCGCCTTATTCATATCCGCGAACTGACCCTGGCCATCGATCAGAATCGTATTTTTCGAGCAGGTCTGTCTGCGCCAATTCAGGTGCATGGAGCTGTTGAAGGCAATATAATAGCCGCTTTCGATCGCGAGCGGTTCTCCGAAGGCATGCAGCATGAAAGCGCCCTGGTCACCGTGACTGTGGCTGACGGAGCCGTATCGGCTGCATTTGGTTACAAGCGAGATTTGCTCACTTGGTTCATGCATCTTGTGATGCATGGCTACCCAGCCAACATCGCGAAACCATTTGACCGGTTCGATGCCGGACGGCTCTACCGCCGAAATAACAGGATAATTGTGGCGGTACAGCAGCTCGTCAAAGTGGAAATCCCACCAGCCGTAGTTGTAAAACAGCAAATCCGCTTCCGGATTTCGGTCCTTCAGCTGCTCATAATACCACTGATACCAGCCATTGCCCGTAATACCGGCATACTGCCGAATATTATAGCCTACCTTTTTGATGATATCGTCTCCAAGGGTGGAGTTATCGCCAAACGTGGTGCGGGTAGATGTGGTAGGACTATAACAATACAGCGGAAAATCGCCTGTATGCTGGAAAAATGGCCGCTGGAATACATTCAGATGCGCAAAATTTTTCAGTAAATCCAGCGCCTCGGTAAGATATGCCATGCCCGTGGTCCAATAATGCGGACCTTCTGCCCATCCTCCATCCTCACCGCCCCAAGGAGAAAAAAGAGTGTAATAATACTCCACGGTATAATTGAGCCAATCCCTGGCTTCCGGTTCCTCGTCAAACAAGGCGATGCAGCAGGGTACCAGCACAGAGGACAGGGAACGGACCGCGTGACTGTCGTAAGGCACCTGATGAATTTTGGAGCGATCAATGACATGAAAGGCAACCTGACGGGTACGATGCAGCAGCTTCTCACGTATAAGCCCGCGCTCATCTGCCGTTAGTTCATCGTATAGCCAATCATAACCCCAGGCGAGCGCTCCCGCGATCCGGAAGGCGGATTCATCATTATAATCCCGGCTTGTCGTGCCGTTCGCATCCCATGAAGCGGCATGAAGCAGCCAGCGTTTTGCCTGATTGATCATCTCCATATCCTTCAGAACGATGGCCGCGATGCTCAAATGCCGGATAGCATACAACATCTCCTGGCAGTCCAGATAGCTTTGCCTCCAGAGTGCAGCAGTCCGCTTGTTATTCGGATAGGGCGCCGGTTCTGGAATCAGCTCCCGGCTTAACCACGGCTTAACCGACAGCTCGTAAAAGTTCTGCCAGCCCATATCAGACGCATCCTGCTCCACCCGGCATCTAAAGGTTTCAAGCTCATCCGGCTGAAGCCACAGCCGCGGATGTCCGCTCAGGGCCTCACCGTAACGGTTGGAACGGGAGGCTAGCGGCGTTTCCGGCAAGCCTTCTGGAACTTCAAATCTTCTTACCCGGCTCCACTCCGACTGCGACACATCTGCCCCAGATCCTTCAACCAGTGCGTAGCGCCAGTAATAGATGCCCGGCAGCAAAGCCTCATCCGGTGTAAAAAAATTATAGGGGAGGGGTCCGTAGGCCTTGGTTTCCCCTTGATCAAATTCGGGAGAAGGTGAAATTTCAAGCGTGTAACGGTCATCTTCCAGCTTGGCGGGGATCCAGGTGAACCGCGGCGGATTTTCACTGAGCCTGATTTCTTCACTGGGCTGGTACTGGACTGTCAAATCCCCGCTTAAAGGCTGGTACAACGCATTCGTAATGCTCATGAAAGAGATGCCTCCATCCTCTGTTTTGGTTAGCGCATGAATAATCCGCCATTAATCTCGATCGTCTCTCCCGTCAGGTAGTCCGACAAGGAGGAGGCCAGAAACAGTGCCGTGTCCGCCACATCCTGCGGAGTACCTTCGCGGCCGAGCGGAATTTTCGCTATTGTCGCCTTCCGTCCCTCATCCGAGGTATGCGTGGCATGAAAGGATGTATGCCCGATAAATCCCGGTGACATGCAGTTTACGTTAATTCCCTGAGGAGCAAGCTCCTTGGCCAGCCCCTTGGAATAGGTGATGACGGCGGCCTTGCTCGCCGCGTAGATGGATGCGCCAGGCCCGCCACCGTCATGTGCCGCTACGGAGGTCAGATTAATGATTTTCCCTGCCCCCTTGGCGGTCATGCCCGGAATAACCAGCTTGCTCAAAAATACGCAGGATTTCAGATTCACGTCCATGACGCGCATGTAATGCTCCTCGGTCATTTCGGCATTCGTCACCCGCTGAATCAGGTCGCCGGCATTGTTGACTAAAATATCAATCGTCCCGCCAAGCTGGACCTGAATCTCTTCCACCATCGCCGCCATTTCTTCAATCTTCGTCACATCCGCGTAGAATGCGGCTGCTTTGCCGCCAGCACGGGTGATTGCTGCGGCTGCAGCCTCCGCTTCTTCTTTTCCCTTGCGGTAATGAACGGCAACGGCGGCGCCTGCCGCAGCAAGTGTCTCCGCAATTTGGCGCCCAATGCCTGAGCTTGAACCGGTAACCAACGCGATCTTTCCTTGCAGCTGAATTGTCATCCTACTCTCTCCTCATATATGCAAGTGATGCTGCCGTCGAGCGGCAGTGATATCGTAATCCTCGTTCCCTCCTGAAAGATGCTGTCGATAGACAAACCGTACGTGTCGCCGTACACCATTTGAATGCGGCGATGCACATTCATCAGCCCCAGCCCGCCTTTGTGATACAAAGAATGGGAGTCCGATTCAGCTAACTGATTCAGGCGCAGCTTCTCACGCACCGCGTGCAGCTTTTCTTCCGTCATACCCACTCCGTTATCCTCAACGGCCAGATGAAAGCAGTCTCCTACTACAAATGCATGGATGCCAATCCGGTGATGATCCTGAATCCCGTTTGGAAAAGCATGCTGGAACATATTCTCGATCAGCGGCTGCAGGGTAAGCCGGACCATTTTATGCAGGAGCAAATCCGGCGGAATATTCACATCCAGCTCGAACTGCCTTTGGGTCCGGTATTGAAGAATCGTCATATAATTCAGCACATGCTTCAGCTCATTGACGACCGTAATCTCCGTTAAACTGGTCTGGATGGCGTAGCGCAGCATCGATGCCATCGCCTCGACCATATCCATAATTTCCTCAGAATCCTGTACGACGGCATAACATTTGATCGTTTCCAGCGTGTTGTACAGAAAGTGGGGGTTGATTTGCAGCTGAAGCGCCTGAAATTCGGCTTTATGCTGCTCCAGCGCAATTCTCTGCAGGTTCAGCTCCGTCTTCTGCGACTTCAACTCCGCTTCATAGACCCTCTCAATCATCTCCGACAGCCTGGTCAGCATTTTGTTGTAATTCAGAATGAGATATCCGAATTCATCCTGACGGTCTTCCGTATCGATAATCTGCCATTCTCCCTTTTCCATGAGCCGCATGTTCCGCACCAGCTTTTTCAACGGCTGGACAAGCGATTTTCCGAAACGGCCGGCGATCCATAAAGCAATCAGCAGTGTTACTACGCCTGCAATGACCGTGGTGTAACGAATATTCATAATCGGCTCGCGCAGCTCGCTGACCGGAACCGAGATGACCATACGCCAATCGGCAGCATGCAGAGATTTGGAGACATACATCCGTTTCTCCCCGCCAACGCGTGCCGTGAAGGTATCTTCGCCTCCGGCAAGCAGCTTCTGCTTGATTTCCTCGTCCATGTACATATCCGCCGCCACATTCTCCGGCTTATTCACGAAATTCCCCTTGCTGTCAATAATGAAGGAATATCCCTTTTCCCCCAGATCCATTTGTCCCCACAGCTTGGAGATTTCCCGCGTATTGAGCTTCATCCCGAGAATCCCTCTCGGCTGATGCGACACAATACCGCGTACCCGGCGGACAAACGTAATATATTGGTCGTCCTCGGGGGCTACTGTAGCTGAATTGATGAGTGCGCCCAGACCATTTTCCGGTAGATTCTTCTCGATCAGCTGGTAATAGGATTTGTAATCCTTCACTTCATCCTGAATGATATCCTTGGTCGTAATGGCCTTGCCGTCCTGGTTTATGATATAAATCAGCTCGATCTGCGGGTAGATAATGAATGCCGAATCGAAAACCTGGCTCTGTATTTTCTTGGAGAGCTCATAATACTGGTAACCGTTGTCCGGGTCCATTTCCACGAATTTCAGTACATCTCCGTTGGATAGGATGGTTTTACTCGCATTATCGAATGTTTGCAGATACAGGTCCGTATGATAAGCCGCATGCGTAATCATTTGCGACAGATAACGCTCCAGCTGCCGATCCAGCAGCTTGGAAGATTGGAAATATGTGATGGTGCCGACCACCGATAGTGAAATAATGATCAGAATCATGAAATAACCGAAAATCCGGTGCGAAATGCTTTTGCGGAAAATACGGAACATCAGATTCCCATCTTCTGCCGATATTCGGAAGGAGAAATACCTTCGTATTTCTTGAATGTCTTGGTGAAGTTGGAGTGATCGGCATATCCAACCGCATACGAGATATCCGTAATTCTGTACCGCTCTTCGCCCAGCATCCGCTTGGCATACTCCATACGGCGCTTGGTGCGGTACTGAACAAAGGTCTCTCCAGTCATCTGTTTGAACATGACGCTGAAGTAGTTCGGATGCAGTCCCAGCAGATCAGCCGCTTCCTCCAGAGATACTTCGCTCCCGAGATTCTGCTCGATGTACATCTTTACTTCCTCGATGGGGTCCTTCAGCTTGCCCTTTCTCCGCCTGTACAAGCTATCCAGCGTGTCTTGAATACTCCCTGTAAACTGGTTATAGACCGTATGAAAAGTCATGCCCTGCTTCAACTCCAGCAGCGGACGCAGCTCGATGTTCACGTCCCTGGCCTTCAGCTTTTTCATCAGCAGCACATGGAACTCTTGCAGCATTTCGATTCTTTGTTCATCCTGCATATGATAGGTGGCGATTTCCTGCTCCCAGGTTTGCAATAGCTGCGTGACCTGCTCCTGGTTCATGTAATAGATCGCCTGTTCAATCTCCGCCATCCATTCATCCATCTTGGCTACAGACAAGTAAGCGGACGCAGGCTTCGCAGCCTCTGCGCGCTGAATGAGTTTACGGAGCGTATCCTGTAAATCGCGCTTGCTGATCGGCTTAAGGAGATACTCCTTCACTCCATAGCTGATGCAGGTCTGCGCATACGTAAAATCGTCGTAGCCGGAGATGACCACCGTCTGAATCTTTTGGTCCATCTCCGCAATCTGTGCACATAAAGCCAGGCCATCCATAACCGGCATCCGGATATCCGTAAACACAAAATCGGGGAGCTCTTCCCTGATCGCCGCAAGCGCCCCTTCACCGTTCGAAGCTGAGCGGATGGAGGCGATACCGACCCCGGACTGCTGCAAAAATACCGTCAATCCTTTCAGAATCATGGGCTCGTCGTCAACAATAAGAACTCGGTACATGAAGCAAGCAGCTCCTTTCGATTCCATACAGAAGGGGTATCCGAATCACCGATGGAGCCTAAGCCCTATTTTCTCGGCAGGAATACGCCTTCCTTGGACTGATATCTTTCATTGGCTTCCTTGAGGACATCGCTGCCCCCCTTGGATTTCCACTCTTCAATGACCTTCGGCCAATTGTCGATCGGCTCCTGCCCGTACACCATTTTCACCATATGGGTGATCAGGAGCGGCGGAGGCGTATCGGAGAGCGGCGCGATATCCGGATTTTTCTTCAGCGCTTCCAGACGCGGATCGAATTCGATCCCATCGCGGCCTTCATTCGCCAGCGTGTTGTCAAAGACGCTCATCAGGCTCTTGCCTTCTTCGGTCAAACTGAGCGACCCTTTGTTATAGGTTGTATCTTGAACCATCCACAGAAATGCCTGGCGGTAGCGTTCTTCATCCACAGCCTGGGCATCGGTTGGCTGCTTATAGTTGATTTTGTCGCCTTCCTTGGTAAAATTCTCGCCTTCAACGCCGTAGGTGAAAAATTGTTCAGCTTCATCCGATACCATCCAGTCGAAAAATTGAATGATTTTTTCCGGATGCTTGTATTTGGCGTTGATGAAGTAAGAGCGGGCCACATCGCCGTACAGATAATAGCCGCCTTTGCCGTCCGGTCCGACCGGAGAAGGAATGATTTCAAGCTTGGCATCCTTGACGGTATCCTGCAGCTGGGTCTGCCACTGGATCAGCTCGTTGGCATTCATCGTCCAGATGCCTGCCTTGCCGGCCAGGATCGTATTTTTGAACGTGGTTGGGTTGATGGTTGCAAATTCCTTATTGATAAGTCCTTCGTCAAACATCGTCTTGTACGTAGACAGCGCTTTCATCATATTCTCTGAATCCATGAATTTCGGCTGCACCTGACCGTCTGCTTCTTCAAACTGGCTCAGATAAGGAAACACATCATAGGAGCCGAAGAACGTGTCGGCATATTTGAAATCCTGGCGCCCCATATAAGGATTCTCTACGCCCAGCTTCTTGAAGGCCCGCAGAACATTCAGATACTCATCTACAGTTTTAGGTACAGGCAGTCCCGTTTGATCCAGAAGATCCTTGCGAATCCATGTGGCCCGGCGGGAAGGATTCCCCAGCCACTCCGGGATACCATAAATTTTACCCTGATAGGACATCCGATTCCATGCTTCCTTTGGAATTTTCTTCAAAAGGTTTGGGCCATACTCCTTGAGCAGATCATCCAGCGGCATGAACACGCCTGCCTCTACCGATCCCGCCATTTCCTTGCCGGTTGTGCCGCCTTGACCCTGCACGACATCGGGGATATCGTTGGTTGCGAACATCTGCACCATCTTCTGCTCATATTCCTTATGCGGTACGAGGCGGATGTCCATATCCGTTTTCGTAAGGTCCTCTACTCTTTTCACCCATTTGTCTGCATTGATATCCGGTGATTTCTCCACATATCCGAAGTTTAGCGTCCGCAGTGAAATAGAGAACTTCGTCACCTCATCCGCAGCTTCAGTCTTCTTCTCCCCGCTGCTTGCGGCTTCCTCTTTCGCCGGTTCATTCTTACCCGAACATCCTGCCAAAAAGCTCATCACGAGCATACAGGTTAACGCCAAGCTTGCCCACTTCTTCAAACATATCCCCTCTTTTCTGAATAATGTACTGCTGCGGGTAGCTCTATTTTGCAAGAAGATTGTATCCCTAAAATTTACAAGACCGTGAGGTCGCAACTTCATATTCACCTGTCATTTTTTAAGATTGTCTGAATTTATATGTTTTTTGTTATGATTTCACAGCTCCGAGTGTAAGCCCTTTCACGAAATGCCTCTGCAGGAATGGATAAATCATAATAATCGGCAGCGTGGCAATGATGATGGTCGCCATTTTGATCCCCTCGGGGGAGGTATGTGCCAGATCACTGAACTGTGAAGCGCCGGGATCGATGCTGATATCATCCGTTTCGAACATTCTCTTCAGCTTCACCTGGAGCGGCCACCATTTCGGCTGGTCAATATAGTAGAGTGCGCTCATATAGGCATTCCAGTGCCCCACCGCATAAAAGATCCCGAGTGAAGCCATCACCGGCTTGGAAAGGGGCGCGACCATTTTGACCATAATCCCCAGCTCGCCGCAGCCGTCAATCCGTGCGGAATCAATGATCTCCGGAGGCAGCTGCTTGAAAAAGGAATGCATCACGAAAAAATTGAACGCGCTGACCGCGCCCGGAATGATTAACGCCCAAGGCGTATTCATCATGTGGAGATTTTTGATGAGCAGGAAATTCGGGATAAGCGGTGCGCTGAAAATCATCGTCACCAGCACCAGCAGTACAATAATCCGTCTGCCCACGTATTCGGGTCTCGATACCGGATAAGCCAGCGTCGCGGTTGCAATCAGGTTGATCATCGTTCCGGCAATCGTTACGAACACCGACACCCCAAAGGCCCGCCAGATCGATGCATCGCTAAACACATACTCATAGTTTATCAGAGTGAAATCCACCGGCCAAAAGGTGACTTTACCCGCGGTAATGGCACTGGAAGAACTGAAAGACTGTGCGATGACATTCAGGAACGGAAGGAACATCATCAGCCCGAGCAGGGTCAGGAACAGGATATTGAACACATTAAACGTCTTGTAGCTTTTGGATACAGCTCCGTACATTCTGTTTTCCCCTCCCCGTTAGTACAAGCTTTCGCCCGTTGTTTTTCGGCTGAATAAATTTCCCATCATCACAAGCACGAGCCCGACAACCGACTTAAACAACCCGACCGCTGTGGTATAGCCATACTGCTGGGACAAGAGGCCCGCACGGTAAATGTACGTATCCAGAATCTCGCCATTCTCCGTATTCAGCGCGTTCAGGAACACCCATACCCGCTCAAAGCCAAAATCCAGAAACTTGCCGATATGCAGCAGGAACAGAATCATGATCGTCGGCAGCAGCGCCGGCAGGGTGATCCGCAGCGTCTGCTTCCAGCGGTTGGCCCCGTCAATTTGCGCCGCTTCATACAGCTCGGGATTAATGCCGGCAAGAGCCGCCAAATAAAGAATCGTTCCGTAGCCTGTATCCCTCCAGATGCCTGAACCGACAAGCACCCCGCGGATATAGGAATTATCACCAAGGAAATATAGTGGATCGATCCCGAATAATACGAGCAGCTGATTCAAAACACCCGTAGTCGGCGACAAAATGGCCACGGACATCCCGGCGATAACGACCCAAGAGAGAAAATGCGGCATGTACACCACGGTCTGGATGACACGTTTGAACATGACCAGCCGCAGCTCATTGAGCAGAATCGCCAGGATGATCGGCGCCGGAAAAGAAAAAATCAGATCATAGAGACCAATCAGCACCGTATTGTTCAAAATCCGTAAAAAGTCATAATGCTTGAACATTTCGGCAAAATGGGCAAATCCGACCCAATCGCTGCCGCTAAAGCCCTTGAAGATGTTGTAGTCCTGGAATGCAATAATCGAGCCGCCCAGCGGAATGTATTTGAATATCAGAAAGTAGAGGATGCTGGGGATGGAGATTAAATAAAGCGCCTTGTATTTCCATATCAATCGCCAAATGCCATTGTCCTTGTTCGTCTTCCGCTTCATGCCGGTTGGCAAGCGCGCAGCCGTTTCCGTTTTGCTTGACATGACGAGCCTCCTTCGCCTCTTATGCACGTTTCGTGCTTGCCTCTATACTACTGCCCGGAAGGCGAAGGCTGCATGGTCTCCTGTGTTGTGGTCTGGTGATTTTTTAAGGTATAGCCTCCATGAGCCTTATGTAACGGAATAGAAAAAACGCCTCGGGACATAGCTGTCCTTTGGCGTTTATTTTTTGGCAGCGTGCTTAGTGGCCGCTCCGGTGACGGATCGTTCTTCCGATCGCTGTTGTCTCCGGATTTCTTTAAATATCCCTATTTAGGGATGAAATCCGAAGACAGCATATGCTTCCGAGGGAGCTTTCCTTTGGAAAGCTTTTAGGCGACCATTGCATTTCTTCAGACCGATTCCGTCCCCTCCGCTACCTCTCTGCTGCTTATGTTACTCGAAGCTACTTTAAAAAACCATGCTACTTAAATTGCTCTACTGAATTAACAGCCCCTCACTGTTCAGCTTCGCTCTTCACGATCATTTCACCCACCGATGGCTTTCCTTCTGTCAAGCAGCTGTTCCCCGACACTCGGTGCCTTCGCACAGGGGCATCATAGCCTTCTCGGCTGCTCGTTCGGAACTGGCTGATTAAGTGCAAAAAGGGCTGCGCATCTTACGGCCTAAAATACTGCGTGATTGATCCCTGACCGCTCTCCACCTCAACCTCGGCGAATGCACCGTTAATCAAAGTGATCTGCGGCGGTACATGCCCGCAGTCGATATCGTAAACGACCGGTACCTGCAGCTCTTCTGCCAGCTCCCGGTACATATCCTCGGCAGTGTATCCTTCAACAGGACGATTCGCCGGGCTTCTTCCGAACATCAGGCCGGAGCAGTGATCAAACCAGCCCGCCAGCTTCATCTGCACCAGCGATCGGCGCTGGTCCGCCATGTTCAACTCACAGTTTTCCAGGTACCAGAGGATGGGCTCCCCGCCGATCTGCTCCTGCTGGAAGCTGCGGACATTGCCATACGGCGTGCCGATCACATGCCGGATCACGTCGATGCAGCCGCCAAGCAGACGGCCCTTCAGACTGACCTTGCTGCCGGACACCGTTTTCCATGCAGTAGGCTCCGTCAGATGGTACACGCATGGCGATGGCGCATCGTGCTTCCACTCTTTTTGATATAGCGCCGACGATTGCTGCTCCACAGACGCACCTGTTTTCGTGGACAGCACAGTGCGCCACATGGCCGTGGTCTCATCGGAATACTCGCCTCTCAAATCTATCAGATTGGTGCCGTGAGCCGTCGCCAGGCCGGTTTTGAGCGTAATCGCAAGCAGCAGGAGGCTGATATCGGAGTAACCGAGAATCCATTTCTCCGGCAGTTGGCCGAAATCAAGAAATTCCAAAATTTCAATCAACAGCTCTCCTCCCCAAGGAGGCACGATCAAATCAATAGCATCGTCACGCAGCATCCGGTTAAACTCAGCGGCACGAGCCTTGGCTGGAGCCGATTTTGCTTTTTCTTGTGTCCATACGCTATCGCCGGCGATCACCTGGAATCCCGCGCTTTCCAAACGCTTGCTGGCCTCCCGGATCAGGTTATGCATGCTTTCTTCCACGCCTGACGATGGCGCAGTGATGCCGATGACGGCTCCCTCGCTCATCAATGGATATCGGATCATTGTAAATCCCTCTATTTCGTCCAGTATTTAAAAATAATAATGATAGATGGGTACATCACTCACTATCGGCTTATTAAACAAAGCTTATCGTTGGAAAGTTAGAATTTATGCGAAAACCACTTCCGCCGCTGGCTGCAGCTCCACAAATCTTCCTCCAAGCACATGCTCATGGTGAGCAATGATTTGCGAGGCTGTCATCAGCTTGCTGTCCAAGGTGGTATGCGCATCTTTCACCAGTATATTTTTGTACCCCAGGCTGTACGCTCTGCGGCAGGTGGTATCCAGGCAGAATTCCGTTTGTCCACCGGCAATCACTAGTTTCTGGACCCCCAGTTTCTGAAGATGCTCCTGAAGCGGAGTTCCATGAAAGGAGTCCCACGAGTACTTCTTTACAATCGTATCGGTTTCTAGCGGAGCAATCTGCGGATGAATCGGCCAAGTAGCACAGCCTTCCCGGAACTCGTCGTCCTCCAGGCTGCAGTGCTGCACATAGATGACCGGCGCCCCGGCACGACGGGCTTTGTCCATCAAGCCGCGGATGTTGTCCAGTACCTGTTCGCCCCTATATAAGGGTTCATCCTCATAGGAAAATAAAGCAATCTGCATATCAATGATGAGTAAAGCGGTTGTCATTTATCATCACCTCAACCTCTATTAAAAGGAGAAGTGAAAAGGCTGTCAATCTATTTTCATCAGTACCAGGCAGCACTTCCGGCTTCTAATCATCATAAATTCATATCAACTCTAGACTAGCCTGAGACCTCCCTAAGTTCTTGAGGAACCGTTGTTACCTGCTTGGATGGCCACAGTTTACTCTGAAAAGCCAGACATACCGCGCCAAGGATCAGAATAGCCGCTCCCAGAATGAGAAAAACCTTGCCCACGCCCAGTCCATGAATCAGTGCGCCACCCATTAAAGGCGCAGCGATCATGATTGTGCTGGCAGACGTATTCTGAATGCCGAATATCCGCCCCGTCATCCCTTCCGGTGTTTCCTTCTGCAGTACATAATTATAAGTCACGATGGTCAGACCATTCCCGATGCCAATGACAAGCCCGAGAACAATGCTCCACACTTCAGGCGAGTTTGGGCCAAGCAATCCCATACACCCAAATGCCGCTCCTATCAGCGCCACACCGCCCCCGATTCCTAGTCCGTAACGCACTTTGCCCAGCCGGTTCAACAGCAAAATGGTCATGACCGCCCCAACACCGGTGGCCGATATCGTCCATCCCAGCAGAGATTCATTATGTGGTGCGATTTCCCGAAACAAGGTTGGAAACTGGAAATCAATCATCATAATGACCAGCATAACGGTCATATTCACGATAAAACTGTTGAACAGAATCCGGCGCTGCAACAGCACGGCCCATCCCTGCCTCCACAACTGGATAAAGCTTTGCTTATGCTCTTCCCCGCTTCCCGGCCCATTCGCCTCCCCAGGCTTCTCTGCGGCTGCATTTTGGTCGATATGCCTCAGGGTGAACAATAAAATGCAGGAAAGAAGACGGGTAAAAGCATTCACCAGAATACACATTTGAGGGGATACCACCGTTAAAGCCACCGCGCCAAGGAGTGGACCGGCAATCTTGGAAAACTGGTTGACCAGTCCGTTATAGGAGGTTGCCTTCAACAGCTGGTCCTCTCGGACGACCTGGCGTGTCAGCGCCTGATGCGCCGGAACACGGAATATCCCCATGGCAGAACGCAATACGAGGAGCGGCAGCAACCAGTACATGTTCGGAACAAAAAGCAGCAGGACGGTAAGAACCGTCTCGGCCGCATCAGCCAGCATCATGAGGTTGACCTTCTTCCACCGATCGGCAATGACGCCGGCAAAGGAACCGAGCAAGATGCCGGGGAGAGCCATCATGACAGGAATGAATGCAATCATGAATGGATCCGCGTGCCAGCGGTACGCGACCAAAATTTCAATGGCAAAAGCATCAAACCATTCGCCGAAGGATGAAAATGCGTAAGCCGAGAACATCTTGGAGAATGTGCGGTTGCTCCAGACGGATGCCGGGCGCTTACTTGATATCAATGATGCAGTCGACATGAGAATTCCTCCGCTAATCAGAATACCCTCACCTTAACGGAGAAATATCAGAGGAATATCAGACAGAGCTCAAAATCCGCTCAATCATTTGTTCCACGGGCTGCTTATATGCTGAAAGTCTGTAAATCCGGTCAAATTCATCATACCGTGCTTGGAACTTCCGTTGCAGCGGGGAGTCTTGATATGCCTTTTTAAGAAAATCCAGCGTGCCAACGACGGACTTTACGAGCAGCGGCATATTATGCGCCTCTTCACCGACAGCAAGACCATGTTCAAACGCTGTCACAGCTTCCGGACGGCGCCCCAGAAGCATGAGCAGCCTTCCCTTTAAACCATGATAGGTACAGATTTCTCTCAAATAAGGAGCCGCAGCCAACATATCCTCTATCCACTTCGAGCAGCGCTCTGCTTCTGGAATATCGCCTGCGACGAGATGAATGTACATTTCCGCCAATGCGATATGAACGTTGAAGCCGTCCAGCTCGCCCTCTAACCTCTCGATAAATCGATATGCCTTCTGCACCCGCCGGAGATCCTCTTCAATACGGCCATTGTCTGCATAGAGGCCCAGTATATTCAATACCTCCAGTTCACGGTGTTCCTGATCCGGAAGAATTTTGGACTCGATTGCCTGCTCAAAGTAATTCAGACATTTCTGCGGCTCCTTGTAATAGGTACTGTAGGATGCAAGCAGCCAATATAATTTGTCACGATCTTCAGCTTCAGGACTATGCAGAAACCAGTCCAGATCTGCCTGCACAAACCGCAGAAACATCAAATGCGGTGAATCAATGTTTACACCGAGCAGCTCCTGCTGATTCGCGAGAACCAGCATCGACTTGCTTTGGCCAAGCATTTGGTAGGTGTCCATCAGCTGCCAAATCTGCTTCTGCAATCCGCTATCCGTCAGCGATGGAATGGCAAGCTCTGGGGCTTCTTTCATCGTTAAGCTGTATCCAAGCCCCCGCACGGTAGCAAGCCGGATCTGTCCGCTCCAGCGCTTCAGCTTTTTCCGGAGCCGGTACACATGGTCATCTACCGTGCGCTCGCCCGGATATTCCATCGGCCAGACCCGATCCAGCAGCTGCTCCCTCGTGAAGGTCTGCCCGGCATGCCGGTAGAGAAACTGAAGGAGCGCATATTCCTTGGCCAGAAGCGAGATGGTGTCCGACTTATAGGTCACGGAATAATCATTTGGGTGAAAGTCCAGATAGGCCATGCTGCTTCCCCTTTCAACGGATGTCCATTCTTTCTTGTAAGCTTATTAAAGCATATGCAGGATTTGGGTTACAAGATGGATTCCGTAAGGTGTTTCATTATTTAGCTGGCATCTATTCACATACAAAAAGGCTGCCGCATCGGAATGCAGACAGCCTTTCCGCCATTACCGGCGGGTTATTCATGTCCTTTTAAAGCTTAGTTAATGCTCTCTCCAACTTCCTTCACCATTTCCTGAACGGACAGCAGGCCGCCGCCGGAAAGGTACCAGTAGTTCGGATCGAGGTAGACGATATGTCCATCTTTCGATGCGTTCGTGTTTTTCACCAGCTCGTTTTCAACGGTTTTCTTCGCAGCTGCTCCACCCTTATCCGTTGCTATCGCAGCATCGCGGTCAACGACAAACAGGTAGTCTGGGTTTTTCTCAGCCACGTACTCGGAAGTTACGCTTTGGCCGTGCGTCGATACTTCAATCTTGCCGTCCGCCGGGGTAAATCCTAGCACATCATGGATGATGCCGAAACGGGAGTTCGGACCGTACGCGCTCAGCTTGCCTTCATTGGAAAGCACGATCAGGGCCTTTTTGCCGGAGGCCGCTGCTTTGTCATGCACTTCGGCGATAGACTTATCGATGCTTTCAAGCTCAGTTTTAATTTCTGCTTCCTTACCGAAGATTTGGCCGACCGTATTCATATTTTCCTTGAAGGAATCCATGAATTTGGTTGTATCGAGTCCAAGATATACGGTTGGGGCAATTTTGTTCAGTTCCTCATATGCATCAGATTGTCTGCCAGAAATGATAATCAAGTCAGGTTTCAGTGCATTGATTTTTTCAAAATCAGGCTCTTTCAAACTGCCCACGTTCTTATATGCATCTTTATCTTCGTATTTGGACAAATATGGCGGAATGTTAGCTTGTGGCACACCCGTTACGGCAACTCCCAGCTTATCGAGCGTATCCAGAATCCCGAAGTCGAATACAACAACTTTTTGCGGGTTCTTCTTCACTTTGACTTCGCCAAGCTTATGTTTAATGGTGATTTCCTCGGATCCCTCTGTAGCAGCAGCCGCATTGGCCTCGGTTTCCTTGACCGGCGATTCGGCATTATTATTGTTACCGCAAGCAGCCAGTACAAACACCAGCATTGCAGATATGATTAGCATGAGCATGTTTCTTGTTTTCAAAGTGGTCACCTCATAATATTTTTTTTAAAAATTAGTACGGCCGCATCTTCTGCCAAGGTGGCTGGGTATAGTTCGGAAGTAGCGGAGGGGGCGGAATCGTTTTGAAGAAGCGTTAGCGTTCGACTGAAAGCTTTCCCCAGGAAAGCTCGCTTCGAAAGCAACTGCTGCATCCGAATTTCTACATTTATAAAAAATATAATCAAGAAATTTGGATGCAACAGCGATCGGAAGAACGATCCGTCACCGCAGCGGCCCACCGTGAAAAGAATTTAGTCAGAGCCATTTTATAAAATTATGCGATGCAAGCCGTGCTGCCGGGCCCTGGCATGCTGGCGGCGCACCCCATATCATTACCGAAGTTAAAGGTACTCCTTACGCAAAATACACACAAATTCTGTGGTCATTAATCGTTTCGATCTGGATGTCCATGCCGTATACCTGTTTGAGCACAGGGGAATCTATAATTTCCGCGGCGGGTCCTTCTTTGACGACTCTCCCGTTTTTGAGAGCCACGATATCATCCGAATATACAGAAGCAAAGTTAATATCATGAATGACGATAATGACGGTTTTGCCAAGCTCATCCACCATCCGCCGCAGTACCTTCATAATTTGCACGGAATGCTTCATATCCAGGTTGTTCAGCGGTTCATCAAGCAGCACGTATTCCGTATTCTGCGCGATGACCATCGCGATAAAAGCACGCTGCTGCTGGCCGCCGCTCAGCTGATCCAGATACTGATGCTGCATCTCCTCAAGCTCCATGTACCGGATCGCCTCATCAACAAAAACCCAATCCTCCGGTTTCAGTTTGCCTTGTGAGTAAGGAAACCGTCCAAAGCTGACCAGCTCGCGGATCGTAAGACGGACATTGATATGGTTGGACTGCTTGAGAATCGATATTTTCTTGGCGAGATCACTGCTCTTGCATTTGTCGACGGACTCGCCTTCTATCAGAATGTCTCCTCCGTCCTTTTTGATGAGGCGGCTGATCAGGGACAGGAGCGTGCTTTTGCCTGCCCCGTTCGCACCAATGAAGGAAGTGATTTTCCCTTTGCCGATGCGGACAGACACGTCATCAAGGACGGTTTTGCCATTGTATAGTTTGGTTACATTGTTGACCTCAATCACGACGATTTACTCTCCTTTAGCAGCAGGTAGATGAAGTACACCCCTCCGGCCAGATTGATGATAACGCTCAGCGTGGTGGAGAAGGTGAATACCCGTTCAACCAGCAGTTGTCCGCCCACCAAGGCGATAATGCTGAGCAGCATGGCTCCGAGAATGAGAAAATGATGCCTGAAGGTTCTCATGAACTGGTAACTGACGTTAGCAACGAGAAGCCCGAGAAAGGTAATCGGACCTACCAGCGCTGTCGCGATGGAGATCAGTATCGCAACCACGACCAGCATTCTTTTCACAACCCGATCATAATCCACACCCAGATTGACTGCCTGATCCTTACCGAGAGCAATAACATCGAGATACTTGGCATATCGCGCAAAATAAACCGTGACTGCCGCCATCAATATAATCGATATCCACAGCAGCTCCGTGCTCACATTGTTGAAGCTTGCGAACATTTTATCCTGCACAATCTGGAATTCGTTCGGGTCGATCAGCACCTCCATGAATGTCGACAGACTCTGGAACAATGTGCCGAAAATCAGCCCGAGCAGGAGCAAAAAGTAAATGTTCTGCCCTTCCCGCTTGAACAGCAGCTTGTAAAAGACCACCGAGAAGAGTGCCATCAGGCCGACTGACAAAATAAAATTAATGTTCTTGCCCATCATGGTCAGCCCGGCTGAACCGAATATGTAAACCATAAAGGTCTGAAACAGCATATACAGGGAATCGAGTCCCATGATGCTCGGCGTCAGGATCCGGTTATTAGTTATGGTCTGAAAGACGACGGTGGAAAAAGCGATCGCCCCGCCTGTAATGATCATCGCCAGCACTTTTTTGCCCCTTCGCGGCAGGACATAATCCCAATTGCCACCGGCTTGGATGAACATGAACACGAGTATCAGCGCCAGTGCGATAATCGATAGGAAAATCAGCTTTTTTTTCATGACGCGTAAGCCTTTCTTCTCAGGAGTAGGAAAATGAAGATCGCGCTGCCTATGACGCCAACCGTAAGGCCGATGGATATCTCATACGGATAAATGATGATCCGGCCCAAGATGTCGCAGAACAGAACGAATACGGCTCCAAGCAAGGCGGTATGCGCAAGATTTTTTTTCAAATGATCACCCTGGTACATCGTCACGATGTTCGGAACGACCAGACCGAGAAATGGAATCGAACCTACCGTCAAAATAACCACCGATGATACCGCGGCGACCAGCACCAGACCAATATTCACCACCGCCTTGTAGTTGAGGCCAAGATTGACCGCAAACTCCTCACCCATACCCGCAATCGTGAAGCGGTTCGCGAACAGATAAGCGATAATGAGGAGCGGGATGCTGACATACAGCATTTCATAGCGTCCTTTGAGGACCGTTGAGAAATCACCCTGCAGCCAGGCGGACATGTTCTGGATCAGATCATTTTTGTAGGCAAAAAATGTTGTGATCGAGCTGACGATATTACCGAACATAAGTCCCACCAGAGGAATGAATATCGTATCCTTAAACTTCACCTTATCCAGAATCCTCATGAAGATGAACGTTCCCAGCAAGGCGAAGAGGAAGGCAACCAGTATCTTTTCCAGCGTGGTAGCATTCGAGAATAGCATCATTGCCACCAAAATGCCGAATCTAGCGGAGTCCATCGTGCCCGCCGTTGTCGGCGAAACAAATTTATTGCGAGTCAGCTGCTGCATAATCAGACCAATGATGCTCATGCTGACGCCTGCGATGATAATGCTTACCAGCCTCGGCAACCGGCTGACCCATAGTACCTGCTGCTGCTCCGGGGTTAGATGAAAAAGATCCAGCGGAGAGATGTTCTTAACTCCCACGAACAGGGATATGATTGAAAAAACAATGAGCGCTACCCACAAGTACCAGATTTTCATAACAGATTCGACTCTTTCTTATACGGTTTATATGCATAAAACTACATATATTAAGAATGATACTCATTCTCAATTAGATCGATTTAGTTATCATTCTATCAGTTGCCTGGGTTTTGTCAACCGCTTAAGTGTGATTAAATCAAGCCTTTTGGGGATCTATACAAAATGTAAAAACAGCGAAAAGACCGTAACCTCAGGGGTTATGGCCTTTATAGTTCATGTCTTCATGCAAATAAATGTATACATTTTATGCAAAGGCGGTCAGCAGCACTGCCAATGTATTTGTCAGCCCGTGAATGAGAATGCCTGGGATAATGGAACGCCGCCATGAATTTCATCTGCCCTCTTCGGACATCGTAACAAGGAAATGCCATTTCCGATGTCGAAAGGAGCGTGAATGAAACGATGACGGACAGCACACGTGAATTTGTGGACAAGGTTCATGAAAATCAGGAAAAACAGCGTAAGAACAAGGAAAATCACGGCCAAAATGTGGCAAGTAAACAGCTGCCAAACAAGCAGCACAGTACAAATAAGTAACTCAGCCGAATGATGTGCAAACGATAATGACATTATGGACCCTCAGACGAGGGTCCTTTTTTCGTTCCTAAACCCAAGCAACGAGGCGATGGCAGACACTGCAGCATGTCTGACCTCATATCCAGCGAGTCAGTGATACTATCAGCATTTTTACAAGGGGTATTTGTCCCGATTCTCTTGTCAACGCTTAAGATATACTCCCGTTTTCTTTTTTCGGTTGCAGGGAAAAATGATCCCCTCTCGTCTAATTAAATATCAACCTTCAAGACCAAGGTCTAGGATACAACTGGACCCTAGTCAGTTTCGGATATTTGATGATTTCTTTAGAATGGTACAAAAGACAGGATTCGATTCCCCCCACAGGGATATGCAGGTAATTCGAATGAGTGCGAAATGCAGCAGGCAATGGGTTTTTCGCCATAAAGGAGCAAAACCATGGAATGGATGAACAATCTCTTTGAACAATATGGATATCTAGTGTTATTTCTTGGACTATTTTCAGAATCTCTGGCCCTGCCCTTCCCGGGAGAACTCGCGATGGCGATTTCCGGCCATATGTCCACGCTGGGCAACTTTCATATCCCCTTCATCATTTTCTACTCCTATATCGGTGCCATTATTGGCACGACCATCACCTATTTCATAGGTTACAGACTGGGGACGCCGTTTCTTGCGCAATACGGAAAATACGTTCTTCTGAATCAGGCGAGGCTCGCCAAAGTAACGGAATGGTTTGGAAAATACGGCAACAAGCTGATTTTGGTGAGCTATTTCATTCCGGGATTACGTCACTTTACGGGCTACGTTTCGGGAGTGCTGAAAGTGCCGCAGCGCACCTTTTTCGCTTTAAACTATATCGGCGGCTTGGTATGGGTTCTGGTGTATGTATCCATCGGCAAAATATTCGGACCGGACATCGAGCATCTGCTTCATGTGGCGTCCCGTTACTTTGCCGCATCCATGGTCATTCTCGCGATTCTAATCACGGTCCTGGTACTCCTCAAGAAAAACAAGGAGAGAATTTTCAGCAGGCTGCGGGGCAGATCCTCATCTTCGGGCAGCAAACAAAACGAAGAACGGGAATAATCGGCATGAAGCAGCGTAGAGGACGAATCCATTCCGAAGAAGCCGCAGCGATCGGAGGAATGATTCGTCTACGGAGCGCCTTACAACGTAAAAAAGGGTATCCCACTGGCCCATGGACCTTTGAGATACCCTTAAACATTCCTAATATAAACCTATTTCACCGCGCCCTGCGTTACACCGTTGATGATCCACTTCTGCGCAAACAGGTAGATGATGATCATTGGCAGCATGGCCATGAGATACGAAGCGAAGGCCAGGTTGAAGTCGGTGTTGAACTGCCCCTGGAAAATGTACTGCACAAGGGGCAACGTGTACATGCTCTGGTCGCTGATAATAATCAGCGGGAGCAGGAAGTCATTGTACGTCGACAGACAGATGAGAATGCCGACCGTGGCATTGATCGGTCCCATCAACGGGAATATAATCCGCCAGAATGTACTCCATGTGCCCGCTCCATCTACCGTCGCCGCTTCTTCAAGAGCTACCGGAATCGAACGGATATAGCCGACATAGACGAATACGTTAAACGCCAGTGCATAAACCGTATGCAGGATCGTCAGCCCTACCAGGTTCGTCATATGCATCGCGGAAGTCAGCTTGACGATCGGAAGCATGATAATCGGAAACGGGATGAACATCGCGCTGATAAAATAAAAATACAATCCCTTGAAAAATTTCCGGTTCATATTCCGTGCAATCGCATAAGCTACAAGCGAGTTCGTGAGCAGCGTCAGCACAACCGTGCAGAGCGTTACCAGAGCACTGTTGCGGAATGCCTGAAAGAAGTTCGTCATTTTCACCGCATTCCGGAAATTCTCCCAGTGGAAGGTCGTCGGAATGGCAAAGACCGAGCGCGTCATTTCCTCGGGATTTTTCAATGCGATCGTCAAGGTCATATACAGCGGAAAAAGAATCAGGATCGTACCTATCGCAACCAGGATCAGGACCAGCCAGTTTGTTTTCGTTCTCATTACATATCCGTCTCCCTTCCTTGAAGGAATTTAAGCTGCAGCACCGAGATGACGGCAATTACGATAAAATAAATAACGGAGTTGGCAGATTGGTAGGCAAATTCTCCGCCCTGAAAACCGCCTGTGTATATCAGATGCGAAATCGACTGCGTCGCCCGGCCCGGGCCGCCGTTGGTCAAGGCGATGATTTGGTCGAAGACCATCAGCGAGTTTTTCATCGCAAGCACCATGTTAATGGTGAAGAACGGCGCGATCAGCGGAAACGTGATTTTCCAGAATTCCTGCCAGCGGCTGGCTCCGTCCAGATTGGATGCCTCATATAGAGAGGTCGGTATCGTCTGCAGGCCGGCAAGATACAGAATCGTATTGAATGCGATGCCCTGCCATACCGCCACGATAACGATCCCGATCCAGGCCATGTGCTCATTACCAAGAATGTTGGTCGAAAACGCGCTAACCCCTAAGTTTTTGCCCCAAATCGTAAAGACGTTCGAGAACAGATAGTTAAAAATATAGCCTACGATCAGCACGCTGAGGATGTTCGGCAGAAAGTAAATGCCGCGGAAAAAGTTTCTGAGTTTAATTTTGGCGTTTAGTCCAAGCGCGATCAGCAGACTTAAAACATTCGTCAGGATCGTCGTGACGATCGCAAACTTAAAAGTGAACAAGTAGGCGTTGCCCACATTATTATCCGTAAAGATATGGATGTAATTTTTGAAGCCGACAAAGTCGTAATGCTTGCCGAAGCCGTTCCAGTTGGTGAATGAGTAATAAATGCCCTGCAGGGCCGGCAGCGTCATGAATATAAAAAATAATATAACGGCGGGCACGGTCATCCAATAAAAAGCCGTGAGTCGCTTCGTCATCTTCCTTCCTCCTTTGATCCGTGCAATTATTTACGGCTTTGCACCTTATCCCATTCGCGGTCCAGGGTTTGTAAATAGCCGTCGATGTTTCTATTTTGCAAAAAGGCCTGTACGATCGAGTTCAGCTGCATAGCGGCAGGCAAATAGTGGTCGGCAAAATCCAGCACCCTGCCCTCCTTGAGGTAAGGCAGCAGCTCGGCAACCGCCGGATCCTCCTGGTTTACGCCTTTGACAGCGGCAAAGGCCGTCTGCTCCTTGATGTACTGCCCGATATTCTCCGGTTCGAGGAGAAAGGATAGGAACTCTTCGGCTTCCTTCTTGTGCTTGGTATCCTCCGATATGGTAAGCAGCGTGTCCACCCCAGAAATCAGCTTGTTCTGCTCCGGGTCATTGCCCGCCGGAAACGGAAAGAAGCCAATGTCGGCTTTCGGATTCGCTTTGCGGATCTCCGGAATGGCCCAGCTGCCCTGGATGTACATCGCAGCCTCACCTTTGGCGAAGGCACGGTTGCCATCCGCATAGTTTTTACCGAAATTGTCTCCATGACCGTAATCCAGCAGCTTCAGCTGCTTTTCAGCGATCTCGCGGAATTTTTCCTTAAACGTGACTTTTCCTTCCCGCAGCTGCTTGAAGAAATCGATGCCCACCAAATTCGGGGCCAGCGCATTAAACGGAAGGTTTGTCTGCCAATCATCCTTATATGTAAAATAGAACGGGATTTTTCCGTTATCCTTGACCTTCTGCGCTGTCGCGATCAACTCGTCCCAGGTCTTCGGTACGGCGAGTCCCATTTCCTTGAATATGGTCTTGTTATACATAATGCCATTGGCATTCGTTGCATAGGGTACCGCCGTCACCTTGTCCATACCCGTAATATCCTTCAGCATTTTTATATAATTGGGCTCGATATTCTCCAGGAGCTTGCTTTGCGTCAGATCGGTGAAAATATCACTCTGAGCAAGGATGGAATACGTATCGGTCGCGCCAAGGGCAATGACGTCGGGGATATCATTTTTGACAACGCGTGTCTTGAGTACCGTTTCCGCATCAGGCGGATTGATCTGGCTGACCTGGATACCCGGATGCGTCTGATTGAATTTAGCGATCAGCTTGTCGAAGGAGCCTTTCGCTTCCGGTTTGTTTTGAAAAAACTCAAGCTTGACCTTCCCGTCCGCCTCTTTGCTGCTGCCGCAGCCCGAAAGCATGGAGACAAGCAGGACGCAGGCCAGAAGCAGTCTTCCCTTTTTCATGCTGGACCCCCCTAAAAATATTATTCATGCTAAATGGCTTCCCTCTAAAGAAATACCCTTTACGAAAACGTTTTAAACTAACCAATGAGTACCAATAGCTGTGCTGTACCGGTCATTATTTCTTGTTTATGGGAGTGTTAAGCGTCAGATGAAAGGCCAACCTTGGAAGCAGTTTAAGAACGGTTGAATATTGTTTATCTGAAATAGGGCCATACTCAACAAGCAAAAAAAGGACGCCTACATGTAGGCGTCCTTTTGCATTATTCCTGAACCGGAGCAGCTGCGGCTGAATCCTCTGCACCCTCCAGATTTTTAAATTGGCTTTCAAACATGTGAGCATAAAAACCATGCTGCTCCATGAGCTGCTCATGACTTCCTTGCTCAATGATCTCCCCATGGTCGATGACCATGATCGTATCCGCATCCCGGATCGTGTTCAACCGGTGTGCAATGATAAAAGTCGTCCGGCCCTGCATCATGTGCAGCAGCGCATCCTGGATATGCAGCTCCGTACGGGTATCGATGCTGCTCGTCGCCTCATCCAGAATCAGAATAGACGGCTTAGCTAACAGTACACGGGCAATCGCCAGCAGCTGGCGTTGTCCCTGGCTGAGATTGCCGCCGTTCTCCGACAGAACGGTGTCGTACCCGTCCGGAAGGCGCCGGATGAACACATCCGCATTGGCCATCGCCGCTGCCTCATGAACTTCCTCATCCGCCGCCTCAGGCTTGCCGTATTTAATATTCTCCTTGATCGTTCCCGAGAACAGATAAGTGTCCTGCAGAACGAAACCGAAGCTTCTGCGAAGACTGTCCCTCGTATAATCACGGATGTCTGTTCCGTCGATGCAGACAGAACCTGCCGTCACATCGTAAAAGCGTGTCAGCAAGTTCACGATGGTCGTCTTGCCGGCTCCTGTCGGGCCGACCAAGGCCGTACTGCTGCCCGGCCTTGCGGTAAAGCTTATATTTTTCAGAATAGGAACCTCGGGTCTATATCCAAAACTAACCTGATCGAATACGACCTCTCCCTCGATCTGATCCAATACTTCCGCTTTTTCAGAATCCGCCGTCTCCTCATTCTCATCCAGCACTTCGAAGACACGCTCCGCTCCAGCGACCCCGGATTGAAGAAGATTATAAATATTGGCTAGATCATTCAAGGGTCTTACGAATTGACGTGAATAGCTGATAAAGCTGGCAATAACGCCAATGGTAATCAAGCTTTTAACAGCCAGAACCCCGCCAACCAGAGCGACAGCAGCAAACCCGATATTGTTGATCACATTCATCATGGGCATGAGAAATCCTGAACGGATTTGCGCTTTCAGCCCTACCTCAAACAGCTTCTGGTTCACCTTTTCAAATTCGGAAATTGCCTTGTCCTCATGGTTGAAGGCTTTGACCACTTCCATGCCCGAAATGCTTTCCTCAATATGACCGTTGATCTTCCCGAGCTGCACCTGCTGCTCCTTGAACAGAACCTTCGTTTTCCGCGTCACGGCGCGTGTCAGGAAATACAGAATCGGCACGGTAATCAAACTTGCCAGCGTCAAAATTGGACTGAGGACAATCATCATCACAAGGGAGCCGACGATCGTAATCGCACCAGACATCAGCTGGACGGTCGATTGTGAAATCGTCGAGCTGACATTGTCGATATCATTCGTAAGGCGGCTCATGACCTCCCCGTGAGAGCGGGCATCGAAGTAAGATACCGGCAGCTTTTGCAGCTTGCCAAACAGCGCCCGGCGCAGTGAGGCCACAATCCGCTGTGAGATGCCCGCCATCAGCCAGCCCTGCAGGAACGTCAGCAGCGCATCCGTTACATAAGCGGCGGCAAGAACGATAATCAGAATTTTCAGTAGTCCAAAATCCACTCCCAGAGTCCCCAGGGACATGGCGTCGATCGATCTGCCGATCAGATATGGGCCAAGCAGCGTCACGGCTGCATCGATCACAATAAACAGCATGATGAGCGACAGCAGCTTCCGTTCCCTGCCGAAATAGCCCCATAGACGCCGGAGTGTCCCTCCGAAATTTTTGGGCTTTCCGCCGGAGCCCCCGCCCATCAATCCCCTCATGGGACTGCCGGGTCTTCCACCGGGGCCTGCCGCCTGGGGTATCGGAGCCTGCTGCTGTTCACGCGCTGTATTATTCTGCGGCATTCGGCTGCATCTCCTTCCCCATCTGAGATTTGTAGATTTCCTGATAGACCCGGCAGTGCTGCATCAGCTCTTCATGTGTGCCGCTGCCGGCGATTTCCCCCCGGTCCATGACGACAATCCGGTCTGCATCCATGACTGAAGTGATCCGCTGCGCGATCAAAATACAGGTCAGTCCCTTGGCATACGTCCGCAGCGCCTGCTTGATCCGGCCTTCCGTCGCCACGTCCACCGCACTGGTACAGTCGTCCAGAATCAGAATTTCAGGCTGTCTGACAAGCGCCCGGGCGATGGAAAGACGCTGCTTCTGACCGCCCGAGAAATTGACGCCGCCCTGGCCAATCCGGCTGTTATAGCCTTCCGGTGAAGCCGTAATAAATTCATGCGCCTCCGCTATCCGGGCCGCCTGTACCAGCTCTTCGTCCGCTGCATCTTCTTTGCCCCATCTCAGATTGTCCTCCACCGTTCCGGTGAACAGCATCATCTTCTGCGGAACGATCGCGATCGACTCCCGAAGCTTCTGAGGGTCCATCCGCCGGACATCTTCGCCATTCACCTTGACCGTACCGGAGGTGGCATCATAGAACCTCGGAATCAAATGAACCAGCGAGGTTTTACCCGAGCCCGTCGAACCGATGATGCCAATCGTCTGTCCAGGCAGACAGGTGAGTGTAAAGTCGCGGATGACCGGGTCACCCGATGACCCTGCATATGCAAAGCTGACATGTTCGAAATCGATGCGCCCGCGCTCGCCTTCGCTTGGTGAAGCCTCAGTACCTTCCGCCGGCATGCCGCTCTCTACAACCATCACTTCCCCGATCCGTCCTGCCGAGGCCTTGGCGCGCACAAACATATTGAACACGTTCGAAATCATCATCAGCGAGAATAGAATTTGCGTCATGTAGTTGATGAAGGCGATAATGCTGCCGACCTGCATTTGGTTATTATCAACCCGCAGTCCGCCGAGCCACAGCACGGCAATGATGCCAAAGTTGACTACCAGCGAGATTCCCGGACCAAACACAGACATCACCCGCATCGAAGTCATGGAACGCTCCGCCAGCTCATCATTTGCCGACTTAAACTTGCCCACTTCATAGTCAAAGCGGTTGAAGGCCTTCACGACGCGCACGCCGGATAAATATTCCCTCATGACCCCGTTCACGCGGTCAAGCGCACGCTGTACACGGATAAAGAACGGAAACCCGATTTTCATATTCAGTACGATGAGGACGGCCACGATGGGCACGACGACCACGAGAATGCCAGATAGATGAATATCCAAGCGCAGCGCCATGATCAGACTTCCGATGCCCAGCAGAGGAGCTTTTACGAAAAAGCGCATCAATCCGTTCATAAAGTTCTGGACCTGCGTGACATCATTCGTCAGGCGGGTTACCAGGGAAGCCCGATCGAAACGATCCATGTGTTCAAAGGACAGTGACTGAATTTTGCGGAATAGATCAGACCTCAGCTCTGCACCAAACCGCTGCGAGACATGGCTTGAAACCACATTACGAATCGATGCCGACAAAGCGCCAACTCCGGTGATCAGCAGCATCATCCCGCCTAGGTAAAATACCTTGTTCATGCTGCCTGTTGCGACACCGTCATCAATGACCTTGGACATGATCGTCGGCTGCAGCAGATCGCAGAAAGCTTCCAGCATCAAAAAGAGCACGGATAAGCTGAACAGCTTGCCGTATTTCCGAATATATTTTTGAAGAAAGGACATGCATGAACACACCTTTGCGCATCAGATTAGGATCTATGCTTCAGAACCGTTGAGTTTTTATGTATGTATATACATATTCTCCGATATCAGATGAATTCCGTCAATCTTTTAGCCACCCATCAAAAAAATTCTTGTATCCTTCCTTCATCACATGGCTTGAAAACTGGTCGAACGCATAATGCCGGTTATCCATCGAATAGGACTGCGGCGACGCGGCTGCCATGTTCACAAGCTCAAACCAATTCTCTTCATTGCCTGAAAAGGAATGCCTCGCATTGATATGACGGTAGCAGGGATGCTCCGGTTTCACGACGATTTTACCCATGGCGAGCGCTTCGGTCAGCGGCATGGCAAATGTATCGAACCGGGAGCAGTTCCAATAGACCTTTGCCGAATTCATGAGCGCGAATACCTCATCCTGGCTCAGCGCAAACTGCAGCTTCACATTATCCGGAATAGGATACTTCTTCAGGCTTTCCCGGTAGCGCTCCCCTCCGAATACCATGAACACTTCCTTGTCCGGGTTTTGCTGCGCATACTTCAGCACCAGATCCGGACGGCGGTTTTCCTCATCGCGTCCAATCCAGAGAATGCGGTTCTCTACGATTTGTGCCGGGTCAAAATGCTTGTGCGCCAGATTTTCACTGAATCCGATCGGGATGACATCCACATCATTCACGCCAAAGTTCCGGGAAAATTCCTCTTTCAGAAACTCCGTCTGTACGATCGCCTTGTCTACCATCTGGTAAAAAGGCTTCATCATCTCATATCCCGTCAGTGCGGGGTCGGGAAAGCTGTGGGGGAAAAGTACGCTTTTCTCAAGGAACATTTTCAGATAGGTAAAGCCGGATACGGTGTAAATAACATGCTCGATGCCATTCTGATAAATTTGATCCAGCACGATATCGTAATTGACCAAATCCCCCTTCTCATGCTCATAGCCCGGCACCCAGTCATACCCGCTAACGTGGCGCTCCGGGGAGATAAAAACAATGTCCACACCCAGCTCTGCGCCGATTGCCTTCAGACGGTCCGCAAATACGCGCGGTCCCTGATTTTCACTAAACTGGATTTTTCTCATGACCAATCCGACTTTTTTCATTCGTTATTCATCCTCTATGCTTTCAATGCTGTATTTTTAAGACAAAAGCGGCAATGCCAAGAGGGCCATTTCCAGACATACGCGCCGGTCCGGCTCCAAATAGTCCTCGCCCAAAATTTCCGTAAGCTTATCCAGCCGATTGTACAGCGTCTGCCGGTGAATGAACAGCGCTTTGGCCGTATCGTTTTTGGATCCCATGCATTTCAGGTACATACCCAGTGTTTGGAGCAGGTGAAGATGATGTTCACGGTCATAGCTCATCAGCGGCCCGAGCTGATCCTGAATGAAGGATTCAAGCGCCTCTTCCGGAATGGCCTTCAGTAGGCGGTAAACCCCGATCCGGTCATAAAAGAGTCCGTCCTGCAACGCCGCTGCCGAATGTGATACCTCAAGCACCTGCTCCGCTTCTTTGAAGCTTTTATGCATATCCGTCATCCGGTTGCGGATGAGTCCAAATCCCGCATGCAGGCGCAGCACAGGAGTTCCCGGGGATGGAAGCTGCAAGCGCTCCACGATTTTGCGGATGGTCTGCTGCAGGAGTACAGGCGTATCATCTCTTGCAGCCTTGTCGCGTGCGCACAGGATATAAATCCGGCGGCCCTTTTGCATGAGCAGATTGTGAAGGGCATGCTTTTTTAAGAGAGCGCGCATTCTGACCAGAAGATCCTGCTGAACCGATTCCACCTTGTCCCGATCCAGCTCTCCTTCCTCCGTGCTATATTCCATTTCGATCATTCCCGCTGCAAAACATACCTCGCCTTGCTTTGGGGGTCGCAGTCCCATTCGGGCCCGTGCTTCCTCTTCATCCTCCATTTGATGATTCAAAATGTCCTGAATGAGCTGATTTTGGTCGCGGAGCATTTTTTCCTCCAGAAAAAGCATCCTAAGCAGGAGAGATGCCAGCGACTTGGCCGTATAATCGAGCAGCAGCGTGATCCGGTCCTGTGCCTGCTGACCCGGTATAACCAGACCGACATGCGCCAATGTCTGTCCGAGACAAATGACCGGCTGGGTCAGCAGTAAACGATCCTGCGGCAGCGCGAATATGCCCGCTTCCTGTTGTGCTGCTTCACTTGCCTCTACCTGCTGCCTGTACAAGGCGGTGAGTTCTTCTGCTAAAGCCGGGGATATCCCGCGGGGAATAAATTTATTCGTATCCACGGTAGAATGGTACACAACTTGTTGTCCGGTGTATTCATATAATACATGGAGGATGGCATAAACATCCGTGCTTTGAAGAGTAATCTGCTGCAATCTGCGGGAATATGCCTCCAGATCCTTCAGCATCTGATGCTGCTGATTGATCAGCAGACCATGAATGTCCTGGGTAATTTCCACAAAGCGGACAGGCTGCTCAAATACGATCAGAGGAAAATCCGATGCATCCGCGAGCTCGATAATTTCGCTTGGAATGTTCTCGATACTCGTCCCGAGCTCGACGCACAGACCCGCCGCTTCCTGGCGTATGAGCTGCTGCATGTAGGACAGGCGTTCCTGCTCGTAATGGCGGAGCCAGAGACCGGTGGTCAGAATGAGGTCATTTTTCGTTACAAATGGGGCCACATTAGTGATTTCCAGTATATGAACCCAACCGACCTTGCGGCCGGTGCCGCCTGCGCCAGCGATCAGCCGGGCTCTTTGAAATACGGGACGTTCCAGCACGTCCCTGATATAAAGCGTGAACCCGCCCATAGCCGTCACATCCCTCAGGTTTAATGGAGACATTATAGAAGGTTGGCGGCCCATTTTCAATATAGGTAATGACCCGCCGGGATGAACATTATGTCCTGTCGTGTGATCTATTTCCTTGACAAGACGTACGATGCAACGCGTAACAATCGATTGTAAACTTTTAATATATGATGAAAAAAAATACAGAATGTCGATTTGCTCATAATACGGAAGAGGTGATCTGTCATGAACATCGGAATACCCAAGGAAATTAAAAATAATGAGAACCGCGTCGCTGTGACCCCGGCAGGCACCCTGGAATTTATCCAGCATGGACACCGTGTGCTTGTGGAACGCAGCGCCGGACTTGGAAGCGGATTCACGGATGAAGAGTATGCAGAGGCCGGAGCCGTTATCCTAACGGAAGCCCAAGAGGTATGGGAGCAGGCGGATATGATCATGAAGGTCAAGGAGCCGCTGCAAAGTGAATACGGATATTTCCGTAAAGGGCTGATCCTCTTCACTTACCTGCATCTTGCAGCAGAACCGGAGCTGGCCAAGGCACTGGTTGCATCCGGTGTACATGCCATTGCATATGAGACCGTGAATGTGAACGGTACGCTGCCGCTTCTTACACCGATGAGCGAAGTAGCTGGACGTATGGCCGCCCAGATCGGGGCGCAGCTTCTGGAGCGTCCGCATGGCGGAAAAGGGATTTTGCTCTCCGGCGTTCCCGGCGTTTCCCGCGGCAAGGTAACCATTATCGGCGGAGGCATCGTAGGTATGAATGCAGCCAAAATCGCCGCAGGTCTTGGTGCCGACGTCACTTTGCTTGATTTGAGCATACCACGTCTACGCCAGCTTGATGAAATTTTCGGGAATCAGATCAGCACGCTGGTGTCCAGTCCTGCCAATATTGCTAAAGCGGTCGCCGAAACCGATCTTCTAATCTGTGCCGTACTGATTCCGGGAGCGAAAGCGCCTCGTCTGGTGACGGAAAGCATGGTGAAGACCATGAAGCCGGGCTCGGTCATCGTCGATGTTGCCATTGACCAGGGCGGCGTAGTCGAAACCATTGACCATATTACCACCCATGATAATCCGACCTACGTGAAGCACGGCGTTGTCCATTATGCAGTAGCGAATATGCCGGGCGCGGTACCACGGACCTCGACACTCGCACTCACCAATGCGACGATGCCATTTGCACTCAAGCTTGCAGATATACCGCTTCAACAGCTCCTGAATGCCAATCCTGCCATCCGCAGCGGAGCTAACGTTCTAGGCGGATTCGTAACGTATGAGGCGGTTGCACGTGATCTTGGTTATGATTATATCCCGGCTGAGAAAGCCTTCAGCAAAGTCACCATTTAAAATGGAAACAGGGCCTCCCTTTGGAGACCCTGTTTTTTTAGTTCATATGATGGCGGACATCTATATCAAGGTGCCCTTTTTCAGCATTTTAATAGGATGGTCATTAACGACCAGGGGCAGCATCTTCGTACTGCTGCTCATAGGAGAGCTGCAGTGGGCGCATAAAGGCTCATGCTCAAAAGCAAAGTTGTCCCTCATCCAGCCGTTGCAATTCTCGTTGGAACAAGACCAGATCGTCGTGTCCGCCTCAGGAATTTCCTCAACCACTTTTTTTCCGAAGTACATCGCAATCCCGTCCTCATCCTATATTTTCGCAGCATCCCAGCTGTTTCCTTAGTATGACCTGGAAACGCCAAAATATGTTATCAAGACTGAACTAAGTTGTATGTCCACGTTCAAAGTGACCTCTGCAGCATTGGAGGGTCTGTCTTATGTATATTTCGGTCTATGCTAAAAAATGGCACTTTCCCCTCATCATTTGCGCAAAAGCAGATGGTTCATCCAAAGCCAGATAAATCGTTTTTACCTTCCGCGGCATGAACAACAGGGTCTGCACCATGATCGGCTCCGCCAGTTCAATGCGTACGTTGGGCGTAACGACCGGCAATGCGGCATGCCTGCTTTCTTCCTTATCCGGATGAAATTCCAGTGCGGTATCTATAGCGGTGATCCGCCCGTAAGGTACATCCGCCTGAATTCGCATTCCGTAACGGATGCGGAGCTGTTCCTGCCGAGCTTCAAGCGGCTGAATCGCCGAGGCACGGCTATCTGCCCAGAGCAGAGATAACAGCCAAAGGTCAGCCGCCGATAAAATCCATGCTGCGATATCCGACCACTGCCTTACGAGCAGATGTATACCGAAAGCTTCAATCGCAATCACATGCGTGAAGACCGCAGCGAGCACAATCTGCCCTGTTTTGCGATGATAGGAAAATAAGGTTACTCCCGGTTCGGATATGACAGGCTTTCTTTTCCAGGAAAAAATCAAATAGTAAACCATTAATATATCGTTCACGATTAAAGAGGAGAATACGGACGGCTTCGTCTGATGCTCAGCAGTACCTAACCGGAGGGCTTCCACCATGCTGCCGTGAAGCCGCAGGTTGCCGCGGATACGCTTGAAAAGGATATATGCCAGCCTAGCTTCTGCAGCTATTATCAATACTTCCAGCGCAGTCAGCGCCAGTTTTAAGGGCAGCGGCGCAGCGGTCAGCATACTCCGTCCGGATGCAGGCAGCGCTATCCAGGCTAAAATGATGCAGGGTACAGCCGCTTGTAAGACTTTAAGCATGCCACCTCCCTTTTTGCGGACGATCAAGAGCCAGTACATCAAAGGAATAACAAATACAAAATCAAACAGAAGTGCATAGTTCAGCAGCTGCTGATCTGTGCCGAAACTCCGCACGGCATAGCTGTCCGTGAGCAGGATCAGGCACATACAGACCATAAATAAGAGTGCCGCCCGATTGACTGAATTACGCGACGTCATACAGCTACCCACCTTAATTAAGATTACCACCGGAATTCGTGTCATAATGAGGCAGAAAATAACCGGGATTGCTTCGAATGAAGCTGTCCCGGTACGGGGTTATGTTTTGGATATCGGAAAAGCTTTAATTATTATTTAATTTTTTATAGTCCATTTCGTAATAGGTCTGATCCGCATATTTGCGGTCCTTGCCTTTCAGGTAAGCCAGAACGATCCAAGGATGCAGGAATAAATACCAGTCTCCACCCTGATCGAATTTCCGGCAGGAAGTCGTCATGATCGCCTTCGTAACGGTGCCGTATTTTTTGCCGTTTTGCTTGCCCCACTTCTTCAGACGGCTGGCAAAATCCGCATCTTCAGCCATCAGCATCTGTTCATTAAAACCGTGAATGGCTTCGAAATCCTTCTTATAACCCCAGAAGAGACCCACAGTGATCATTCCATATTTGAAAAGGAGAGGGATGATTAGCACAAGTGCAGACATGGTAATACCCAGAGAATTGCGTTCAAATGCAGTTCGTACCGCACCTCCGATGTACTTCCCCGTCATGAGCATCCGGTCAATCTCAGTAAGCATGTTATCCGTTACCCAGCTGTCTGCGTCGATCGTCACGATGATTTCCCCCCGGGCGGCATGAATGCCGGCATTCCGGATTTGGGACAAATTCTTGCTGTCATCGGTTAAGGTTACAGCCCCGTAAGACTCGGCAATGGCTGCCGTTTGATCCGTACAGCGGTTCAGGACAACAATCGCCTCAACCTGTCCTGGATAGGCTGCTGCCGCTGCCGCAAGCGAATCCAGACAACGTCCAATACACTTCTCCTCATCCCTGGCTGGAATGATAATGGAAAACCTGATTTCATGGTCGGTACCGGATGCAAATTGAATGCTCATGATCTCATCGCTCCTCAAGGAAATGGTTATTTTTGAATCCCTTCGAGTAAAAGCATGGTTGCTTTGCGATAAAACTGTTTAGCGTCTGCTTTGTCCATAAGCTGGATGCTGTCGCTTAGCCCGGAGAAGTATCCGAGAATCATCATGGCCAGCTCTTGCGGGTTATCGCCTTTCCATTCGCCCCGGTCCAGACCGGCTTGGACTAGGCTTTCGAATCGCTGCATGTAAACCTGAAGAATGCCGATAAACCGCTGCCCCGCCTCTGACTCCGGACCTACCCGGTTCAGAAATTCCTCACCCGCTTTGTTCAGCGGCTTCTGAAGCGTATCTACAAAGTAATCGGCATACATATACAGCTGCTCCGTAGCAGTCATGCTGTTTTCCGCGACCTTTCCCCAGTTCTCCCAGGAGACCGTGAACGACTGGTCCGCCAGATAAACAAACAGATCCTCTTTACTTTCAAAATGATGATAAAGGCCTCCTCTGCTGCATCCAGCGGCAGAGCAAATATCAGCCATGGAGGTGGCGGCATAACCTTTGGCAGCGAACAGTTCCTTGGCTGCGTCCACGATTGCCTGTTTCGTCAGTTCTGCGTCATCTTTGCTCTTTTTCATAGGCCAACCCTTCCTTTTAATAAGACCGACTGATCGGTCTGTATAAATTATAATCCATATATTTCCTGAAGGCAACACAACTTTTCTCATGAATTCATTCGGAAAAGATCCCTGTGTGTTCCTCCTGCTTCACTTTACGCGCCGCGCTAGCCACCAGTAAAACACATATGGCATAATCAGAAGAGAAAAACGCATGAATGCGTCTGACATGTCATGATGACATAGCAAAGGAAGCGATCTCTATGCCCGAAGAAATCAATGCTGAATTCAGTTCTATGCTCATATTGGACCGCATGAACCATGATTTGCAGCAGGATGCGCTGCATCCATTCGCACTGGACGAGCTGCTGTGCAAGGAAACCGGCCGGGGCGGTCCGCCCCTGTGCCATATTTGGCGGCATCCTCGCTCCTTTATCATCGGCCTGCGCGACAGCCGCCTTCCGGGGGCAGCACAGGCTAGAGCCTGGCTCGAGTCCATGGGATACCGCACCGCGATCCGCAATTCCGGCGGGGCAGCCGTGCCACTCGATCTGGGTGTTGTGAACCTGTCGCTTATTCTCCCGAAACAGAGTTCCGGCGACGAGCGTTTCCGTACCGACTTCGAACGAATGTACAGCCTGATCCGGGAAGCTCTGGCCCATACCGGCTTTGCCGTAGACAAGGGCGAAATTTCCGGAGCCTATTGTCCCGGTGACTTTGATCTCAGCATTGGCGGCCGGAAATTTTGCGGCATTGCGCAGCGCCGGCAGGCTCATGCTTATGTCGTGCAGGCATTTGTCATAGCCGAAGGATCCGGCCAGGAGCGCGCACAGCTCGTAAGAGACTTCTATGACCGCGCGGGCAAGGGGGCAGATGCAGCCGATTATCCGCAGGTCGAGAGCAGCAGCACCGCTTCCTTGGAAGAGCTGACAGGATTAGGACCGAATGCATCGATGCAGTTTGCCGAGGCGGTCAAAGACATCATCCGCAGCCGGCAATCAGCGGAGGGAACAGCCGCTTCAGCAGCCCGCCTCGTGCTCCCGGGAACCCTTGAAATCACGGAAATGGCTGAACAGCTCAGGCAGCGTTATTCCCCGCGATGAATCATAAAAACCCGCACGGCTGATTAGCGGTGCGGGCTCAATGTGATAACAACAATACTTTTATCTAATGAATAATTCCAATCGATGAAGCAGTCGCTGATCCGGTTCTGAAGCAGGCTTTGGAGGACATCGCTCCCCATAATATATTCCTTCTCCAGCTTGCGTTTCACACGTTTTAATACGTCCCCTTGTCCCAAGCGGATGATCTCCTGCTCCATAGGCAGCAGAACACCGCTTCGAATAACCAGCAGCGTGCGCGGATTCATCTCGTAGGATACGGTGCTGCTAGGCGCTTTCTGCACTTGCGAGCAAATCCGGTTTAGCTCGGCTTCGATATCACTCCTACCGCAGTAATCCGATGAAACGAATGGTGCATGATGAATCGGTTCGCGGCTTATGATCGTGATCATCCCCGTCTTTTGGGCCAAATCCCAATCGCAATAGCACTCATCCGTTCTTATTCCGTTTACATCCTGCAGATACTGCAATATTCCCGGTATCACCGACATCATCAGTTTATCCCTCGTCTCAAAAACGAGTTCCTCCTGCTGCTGGTCCAGCAATATTTTCTCAGCCGGAGTCAAGAAATTACGCAAATGAATGGTTATGAATGTGCAGCCTATAGAAACCACAACCGACTCCGGTCCTTTTCCAAAGTGGTCTCTTAGCAGCTTGCCAGTATAACTGGCGATAATTTGCTGAAATGATTGATTATGTAATTGATCCATTGAATTTGACCCGTTCCACGGGCTGATTGCACTTCTGAAGGCAGAACCTAAAGGGCTGCCATGGTATCTGGAACGAATCCTTATTTCCCTCCTGATTACGAAGTAGCGGGCGGGCCATCACCCTGTGTGCCGGACTTTTTGGCCGGAAACGTCGGGCCTTAAACAATAAAAGGCCTAACATTCCCTTAACATATGAAGAGAAGTTAGGCCATGAAAGTGACTTTTATCCAAGGATATATTCATTCATTTACCCACAAGTTATCAAGTTATTAATATTCCAAATGCATTATATCACAAGTTCTGCCTGAAAAAAAAGAGGCCGTTTTCCCAAAGGGTTCAAGCGGAGCATAAAACGTTTAAATGGAGTAGATAAGCATCCGAAATACACACCATTCTATACCTAATATGGTTTATATGGAGGGATTATTTTGAACGGAGCGGAAATCAATTCGTACTATTTTAAGGATGACGGAATCATACCCAACAACCCTGATTTACCCGTAATGGTTTACAAGGGTGTACTGGGGGACGAGCCCATGGAAGCGGAGAGCATTTTCAATCAAAACGGCTGGCTGAACAGCTGGAAGAATGGCGTATTCAGCTATCATCACTACCACAGCATTTCGCATGAGGTCTTGGGTGTCGTGAGCGGATCGGCGGTTCTGCAGCTTGGCGGCGAGAGAGGCCGGAAGATGGACTTATCAGCGGGAGATGTGGTGGTGCTTCCCGCAGGAACCGGCCATAGAAAAATCTCCTCTAGCGCGGACTTCAGCGTCGTGGGCGCCTATCCGGACGGGATGGATTATAACGTATGCACCGGTGAACCGGACGAGCGCCCCCGCGTGCTCCAAGAGATTGAAAAGGTACCCCTACCCGGCACCGATCCGCTGTATGGATTCAGCGGTCCATTGAAGGATGCCTGGAAGCCTGCACGGAAAGGGATGTGAACGCTAATACCTGCTCACCGCAACACTCCAATTCAAAGACTCGCCAGATCAAAAGGATAGCACATATGATTTTTGCGCTCTTTTTTGCCGCCGCTTGTGTTTTCCACTTTCTAGAGGCCGACGGCTTCGCGCAAATGCTGCCGGACTTTGTGCCGCTTAGGCTGCCTATGATCTATGCCACCGGTGTTTTGGAGTTTAATACGTAAAGAAAAGCCGCTGCGCCATATGCTGCGGTTTTTTTGCTCCCTCGGTCCTGAGACCGAGTACAACATCATACCCGCGCCGTTATCCAAACAAAAATGATCGTTGTAAACTGATATCAGAGAAAATTAAACTGTACATATGCTGAAAGCCAAGTCGGATATTAAAAGTTCTCCCGCATAAGCTTTTATGCAGCATCCCCATCATGAACTCTACACCAATGTTTATAGTCCCAACAATTAAAAAGGAAATGAGGCAGACCCCGCATGGAACTCTTCCGCAACTCCATATTCGTCAGAATGTTTTTGGCTACCTTTGCTTCGCAGCTCGGCACCATGGTCGGCACGATGGCTTTCGCCTTTTATTTGATTGACCGCTTCAGCAATCAACCCGTTTATGCTACCGTCGCCGAGATGATGTACTCTCTGCCGACTCTCGTGGTATTCCTGTTCATCGGCGTGCTTGCCGACAGATTGGACCGTAAACGTATTGCCGTCTATAGCGACTGGATCCGGGCTGGCTTGTCCCTCGTGCTGCTTGTAGCCATACACGAAGACTGGATCATCGCTGCATTTGCCCTTCTTTTCCTGCGGAGCGCCATTTCGAAATTTTTTGCACCTGCCGAGATGAGCCTATTGCAGGGCATCATGAAGCCGGAACAGTATGTGCAGGCTTCCAGTCTGAACATGTCGATCATGGGCGTTTTCATGCTGTTCGGCATGAGCATGGGGTCTGCGGCTTATTATTACTTGGGCATCGAAGGAGCCATTATCATTGATACGGCCAGCTTCATCATTTCAGGTATTCTGCTCGCTTTTTGCCACTTCCCGCCTCATGTGCGGCAGCCGAATGGCAAAATGAAGCTAAAGGACCTGAACCTGAAGAGCATCATCTCCGACTTTGGCATGGGCTTCAAATACATCGTCCGATACCGGCTGCTGCTGGCCATTGTTCTCGGCTTTTTCTTCTTTGGCATCGTGAACGGCGTGTTCTCGATCCTCCCTCTCTTTACGATGAAATATAAGCTCAGCCCTGACCAATATCAAATCTACACCCCCCTTGTCATGGTGTTTCTCGGCATTGGATACCTGGTGGGCAGTGCGATAAGTACGCCGCTGATTAAAAAAGCCGGCAAGGTGATCGTGCTGATTACCGGCCTCTTCCTGATCGGTGTGTTCACGATCTTTCTTGGCAGCTTCGGAAGCATTCAGCTGTATCTGGGCATGATGGTATTGCTCGGCATCATTCTTGCACCGATTAACGTTGTGCTGGGCGGATGGATGCCGGAGCTGGTAGAACCGCAGAGCATGGGCCGGGTCAGCGCCTGGATTGAGCCGCTCTCTACCGCCGGTCAGGCCATCGCGCTTGGATTCGTCGCCATTGCCTTCCCGACCCTTGTATCTGTGACGGCGCTGTACTGGATCCTCGCGGTAAGCATCTTCATCGTAAGCGTGTATTACCTGCTCGTGCTTCCTTCGCTGAGCCGCAAGCATCAATACGAAACGAAGACGGAAATGAAAGCAGAAATGCCCGGCTGATGCCGGGCTTTTTCATGGGCAGAATTTGACATTCCCCGTGAAACGTTTATTTTTAGATATCAAGGATGTATACACATCCGAAACAAATATCAACCGAGGTGAAACGGTATGCGGCTCCTTGTCATTGAGGATGATAGACATCTGTCCGATACAGTATGCGAAACGACGCGGGATCTGTTTGAGGCCGAGCAGGCTTTTGACGGGGAAGAAGGCTTATATATGGCAGAGCAGAACATCTACGATGTCATTATTCTTGATATTATGATGCCTTACATGGACGGATACGAGGTGCTTGGACAGCTCCGGCAAAAGGGCATCTCCACGCCAGTGCTCATTCTGACAGCCAAAGACGGAATCGATGATAAAATCCGCGGCTTCAAAAAAGGAGCCGATGATTATCTCGTCAAGCCCTTCCACCGTGAAGAGCTGCTGCTCCGTCTGGAGGCGATTCTACGGCGGTCGGTCGGCGGATTCAAGGAAAACACGCTGACGTTCAAGGATCTTAAGCTCAACCTGAAAAGCCGGGGTGTTCATATTGGCGAGGAAGTGGTGCTTCTGAACGGCAAGCAGATTGACCTGCTTGAGTATCTGATCAACAACAAAAACATGATTTTGACCAAAGAGCAGATCTTTGACCGCGTCTGGGGCATGGACTCCAGCACGACAAATACGGTGATCGAGGTATACATCAGCAATCTGCGCAAAAAATTCAAAACCTTCGGTTATGACAAATACATCAAGACGATCCGGGGCATGGGCTACATGCTAGCCGAGAATGAGGACGACCATGAATAAGAACAAGGTTATCCGCAGCCAGCAGCTTCGCTTCATGGTATATACCCTGATCGCCTTTACCCTTCTCTTCGGTATCTTTGGCACCATTATTTTCAGCCAGATCAAGACCACGCTGTATGCCAAAACGGATACGGACCTGAATGGCTATAAAATGATGATTGAGTCCGGCGGCAGAGGTGCTGAAAACGGCACGGTCCCGGACAAGAATCCCTTTACAGACAAAAATGGCTTTCCGCCTCCCGAGAAAGGCGGCCGGCCGGGCTTTAACCCGCGCGTCATTCCGATTCAGTGGAATAAAAGCGGAGAGATCATCAACATCCAGCAAATCGGCTTTATCAACTATGAAAATTATTTCAGCAGCTTGAAGTTCGACCCTTCTACCGTGGGTGTTATTTCAAATATGAACATTAACGGCACCTATCATTTCCGAACGATTTCCGTCCCGCATCCCTCGGAGACAGGCTCCTATATCCAGCTGATGGTCAATGTGGACTCCGAGCAAAATCTGATCGACAATTTCAAACGGATTATTATTATTTGCTCGATTATCTTCATCCTGCTTTCGATCAGCGCCAGCTTCATTCTGTCCCGGAAAATGATGAAACCGATCATCCGCTCCTGGGACAAACAGGTGGAATTCGTGGAAAACGCCTCGCATGAGCTGCGAACTCCGCTAACCATCATCCAGAACAAGCTGGAGCTGATGCAGACAACGCCCGAGAAGCGGATCATGGATACCTTCGAGAACATTGCTCTCTCCCTCTCCGAAACACGGCGGCTGTCACGCCTGACGACCGATCTGCTGACACTGGCCAGAGCAGATTCGACCGAAACGCAGCTGGAGAAGCAGACGATCGACCTGGATGAATTCGTTCACAAGGTATGCAGTCCGTATGCGGAGATTGCGGAGCTGTCGGAGAAGCATATGTGGCTGAAGCTGCATAGTAAAATCCGGCTGGAGGCCGATCCTGCACGCCTGCACCAGCTGCTGGTTATCCTGCTGGATAATGCATTGAAATATACCGGTGAGCATGACAGCATCGGGATCAGCACCTACGTAAAGGAAAATAAAGTCTATATCGAGGTCAGCGATACCGGTATCGGCATCAGCGAAGAAGGACTATCCCGCATCTTTGACCGGTTTTATCGCGAAGACCAGGCACGCTCGCGCGAAAGCGGCGGCTCGGGGCTTGGCTTGTCCATCGCACAATGGATCGTCGACAGCCATCACGGCAGCATCCAGGCGCTGCATAACCAGCCGAAGGGCATGATTTTCCGTATCCGGCTTCCCAAATAATCTGACTGCCACCGGCTGCTCCGGCCGTCTTTCTTATCCCCAAACGGGCGTGAGAAGAAAGACAGTTAGTTTTCCGTACTTCCGTGGGATTACAACATGGCGTTCGGAGGATACGGCGTACTTCCTTAGATAAAAAGAAAGAGCAGTCGGCACAGATCATCCGGAGGATGACTGAGGCCCTGCTCTTTTTGTATTCATCTACTATTTTCTGACTTCCTGCACCCGCCTGGACACCAATCTCACCAGATCCACGGTCAGCACAGGCAGCGACACCCAGGCTGGATAAGCCAGGAAACGCGGCTCCCACTCCGGAGCAAACTTTTCCTTATATCTGCGCAAGCCCTTGAATCCATACCAATGGCCGCCGTATTGGAATACCAGCGCAGCCAGCTTTTCCTCGCGAAGTGCGCTCTTGCTCTCCCCGACACTGGATAACGGTGCGTTGCCCAGATTAAAGACCTTGTATCCCTGCTCCTTGCACCATTCAATCAGCTTGACGAACAGATAATCCATCGTGCCATTCGGCGTTCCGCTTTGGTGGCGCATCAGATCAATGGACATCGTGTTTTTTTCATCATATCCAGGTGCTAGAGAGGCAAACGCAAGAATGTTACCTTCAGGATTCTTCAGCAATGCTATAGGAGCCTGCTCCAGATAATCTTGGTTAAACCATCCAAGTGAGAAGCCCTTCTCCCGTCTGCCCTTGATCCATTCATCGGACACCTTGCGCAGTTCCTCCAGAAGCGCGTTTCCGAAAGGTGGTACAGCCATTTCAAAAATATATCCTTCACGCTCGAACCGATTGCGGACACTCCGCAAATCAGTAGCCTTTTTGCCGCTCAGAGTGAAGTTCTCCAAAGGAATCAGCGCCTCTTCTCCCAGCTTAAAGAAGCGGTAGCCATATTCATGATAGATAGGCAGATATTCCGGTGTCGCCTGATAGAACACAACGGACATCGCATACTGGTCAGCATACTGCTGAAAATCGGCAATCGCCTCCGGTACCAGCTTTATAGGACCCAGCGGATCACCCAGCACCACCAGCTTGTCCCTCGCCTTGGCGTACGGTATGAGGACCTGATCCTCCTGCGACCAGAAAAAGCTCTTATCTCCCGTAAACAGCATATGTGTTAGTAAATTGCCTTGATTCCGCTTCAGGAACAGCCGCAGCTTGTCCAGCTCCTCCGGCCCTGCTGCAGCTGCGATTTTTCGGTTGGGCCTTAGCAGCAGCAGCATGGTCAGCAGCACCCATGATCCGGCCAGGCCAATCAGCGCTGTGATCGCATAGGGCCTTGGTCCAAACATCCAATGGATGCGGTCTGCCGTCGGCAGATGCCTGAGCCAGCCATAATGAACATGGCTTCCGATCCAGTAGTAGACAAACGCAATGACAGCCGACAGCACGTACCATAACAGGTAGCTGCGGGCCTCTACAGGAGCCCCCACACGGTAAAACCTGGCCCGCGACACCCATAATGCGATGCCGACAATGAGCAGAAATATTGCTTCTTCAAAATCAAACGCCTTGATAAACGTAAAGACCGCGCCTGCAAGCAGCAGAACGCCTGTCCAAACATAGGCCCTGTGAATCCGCAGCGAAATGCCGCGGGATAACACAACCAGCATAAATCCGATGATAACCGAGAGCAGATGCGACAAGCGCATGAGCGGCATGGACAGGATCTCTTCTGTCAGCCGAAGCCGATACAGCAGCCCCGGCGTAGCTGCCGAGAGCAGCAGCACCAGACCACTCACCAGCACCAGCTTGCCCAGCGCCCATACACCGAGATCGCTCAGAAAGCGGTATTGTCCCGGCCACCGCCATAGTCTTTGCCATCCGTTCAGAGGGAACTCAGTTCCATCATCCTGCTTGTCCCCGGCCTGTTTGGCCACATTGCCCAGCTCGAATGCCGAAAGGATCAGCCCGATCAGCCATGGCACAATATAATAGAACAAACGGAACAGAACCAGCACCGCCATCGCGCGGTCGGAAGGGAAGCCCAGCTGTTCAAGCCCCAAGAGCACCGTCAGATCGAAGGCTCCAATGCCGCCGGGCGCCATGCTCAGAATTCCGGCAATCGCGGCCACCGCATACATGCCGATTACTTCGCGGAAGGATACATCATGGAGCACACTGCTGGCAATCAGCCAGAAGGTCACTCCGGCGCAGGCCCATTCCAGCAAAGAAGCGCTGAGAGATATGCCTACGGTCGTCCACGGTGTTCTTCCCTCGCCGCGGTTGAACCATTTGGCGAAGAGCGAGGATCTCTGCATCAAGACAAAGAGCGGCAGATACAGCGCCATACCCCATACCGCAAAGATAAGCCACCTGTGTTCCTTAAAAAGGTCCCCTACCATAAAAACTCCGGCTATAATACCCCAAGAGAGGATCGATAATCCCGTCACCACAATCGGCGAAAGAAATACCACCGCCGAAGCCATCAATATAGGTGAAATCCCACTTCTTTTATATAAAATTGTCCGGAGTCCCGCTCCGGTTAATCCGGCAAATCCAATAATATTATTGAACGTATTGGCAATCCATGCGTATCGAAATGTACTCCAAAATCCAACCTTTAGCCGGAAATGGCGGCGGATCATAAAGTCATAGAGGCTCATTACCGCAATTGAAAAAAGGGAAAACAGAAAAATCTCCACAACCGCTTCTACCGACAA